>NZ_JBQEPD010000065.1:0-9833 GCF_052045675.1 Brucella sp. 22210 | reverse complement strand
CAGCAGAACGGAAAATCTGGGCCAATATTCCTCCCAAATCCAACCGTAAGGACGTCTTCGCGTTCTCGCCATGGGTATATCGCCAGAGAAACCTGGTCGAGCGCTTCTGTAATCGCATCAAACACTATCGTGGCATCGCCACGCGCTACGACAAGAACCCGTACAATTTCCTCGCTGCTGTCAAACTGATCGCTGTCAGCATCTGGTGCATCAGTTTATGAGTCTACGCTCTAGAGCGGCTCGGCCTCCGACGTGCCGACTTCAATGTCCGGAACCTCGCGCCGCCCGTCGCTGTTGAAGCCGACGGGGCGATGATGACGGCAACGGAGACAATGCGCTCGCCACGGCGGCTTTGAGTTAGGTCGCGCTTCCTAGATAACTGCCGTCGGGGCCACGCAGTTCTCGAATGCGGCGTTCAACGGTTCCGGTTCGCGTCTGCCAATCGCGGTCGCGGTAGCCAATGCGTTGAGCAAGAAGTTGGCTGAGCCGACCTCCAGCTCCATCAGCCGCTCGAAAAATAGCTTCCCTTGCGTTTGATACCGATGCCATCCGCAAGATGGCAGCAGAACGGAAAATCTGGTTCAATATTCCTCCCAAATCCAACCATAAGTGCCTCTTCGCGTTCTCGCCAAGGGTATATCGTCAGAGAAATCGCGTCGAGCGGTTCTTTAATCGCATCAGACACTATCGTGGCATCGCTACGCGTTACGACAAGAACCCGACCAATTTCCTCGCTACTGTCAAACTGATCGCTGTCCGGATCTGGTGTATCAGTCTATAAGTCTACGGCTCAAGCAGGTTGATCCCGCCTCTTCCCCCCATCTCGAATACTGGACTGTGGCCCGTTTCCGAGATCACGAAGCATTGCGTCTCGCCGTTGGATGCCATGGCAAAGCCTTTAGTACTAATGCAAAAGCTTGGAGCACCTAAATAGACGCCGCGAAAGAGGTCGCGCCTGTTGAAATCCGCCTGGGAGTTCCAAGCGGAGATGGCAGGGCCAGAAGCACTCACCTGCACCACATTTGCGGAAGAATCCAAACTGGATGAGATTCTTAGGTCGCAGTTGGAATCAAGTTATCACATTGATTATCGCGGACAAGATCATCTTAATTTTCTGATTGCCGCTCCGCGACAGACGGTCCTTATTGTAACGACGAAGCCAGGCGCCTTTCGCTCGAACTAGTTCATCGGCCCGCGTACTCTTGCGAAAAGCCACATTGTCGAGCACGACAAACTCACTTTTGTGCAGTGTCGCAAACTGGGTCTCTGCCCACGTCTTGAAGATGTTTCTGTAAATCGGCCCGTCAACGGGTCTCCATAGCACGATCATGCCGGCGAAACGTAGACCGACAATGCGTTTTGTCGATCTCCGGAGCCAGCAACAATTGGATATTGAGACGCTGTATCGAATGTGTTCCCGCCTTGTGGCTGAGCGCAGGAAGCTGATCAATTAGCATTGTACAATCCTGCTGAGCGCGAGCTGATCTTTGCGGTCGGAACGCGAAAACCCGAAATCGTCTCGGCGTCCAGCACCTTGTCGGCCAATCAACAAGCGTTGCTTGTGAATTCACGTCGCCGCAACGAAAGCAAAGGAGATTTTCGGTTTCATATGACAACAAAAACGTTGGAAAACTAATGGGTTAAATTTTTGAGAGATAGCGCCCTTTTTACCGGAAATTTGATAAAAAATAGCCATTGATAGGCAAATCACAACAAAAAAATAATACTTCGGCGATATTCAAAAGGGAAGGCTCCGCGGTTAAGAGATCTATGTTGCCGGCCCCGCAGGGGCTAGTGCCGTCATCACCAAATGCAATGTCGGTTACAATACCCGGAAGCACCGTTCAAGTTCGTGACAGCCTTTGGCTCATTGAAGTAAGAGGAGCCGATCCATGACGATTTCAATTTTGGGTATCGATATAGGCAAAACTAACTGAAGTGTTGTCAGCGTCGGCGACAAAGGTGCAGCGACTGTTCGACGAAAGATGCGTGGCAGACGCTGATTGATTTTTTGAGGGATTCGGTAGGTGCCAACACCAGTGGTGCCGGCTCTTTCGTGCAATGACGATTGCGATTTCGAGACATGTCAATATGCGGGGGCTGGCTAATCCATTTGATCTGGCATGAACCTCTTACTTCGTCCACCGCCGAATTGCGAAACGTTCCGGCGCGTTGTTCGGTGCCACATCATAGTGCTGAAGAATGGCTTGAGCCGGATGTGGAGTGATCCGCATGTCCGGTTTCCAGTGAGGCGGCGGCACAGTAATGCGTCGCTGCTACCCGACCAGCTTCGCGCGACTAGAACTGCCTGGCAGCACCGCCCTGAGTAGAAAGCTGCCATGTGGTCAGGCCCCCCGGGATCTCTGCGGAATTGCCGAGTTAAAACGTTGCCATGAAGGCCTGTGCCACTGCGCATTCTGGGCGCGCGAGATCGGTAGCCTTGACGACGAAGTTCGCGTGCTACCGCCCGCTTATTTGAAGCCGTTTGTCAAACGGCAAAAGGATGGTGCGAATAGCGCAGAGGCCATGGCCGAGACCGCCATTCGCCGCTCCATGTGTTTAGTAACCGGTATAAAATCTTCGGTGCTGACGTCCTACTGCAGTTTCGAGAATTGCGGCGTGTGCTGCGAGCATCTAGGACAGAGGCACCAGGAGCAGGAAGGTGCGGGCAGGCAGATGCATTCGATGAGCTGCGAGCTCGTGTTGGTACCTGGCCGCCTCTGCGACTCGCCCGGTTGCGCCTAGAGCGCGAATCCGTTGTTGTCGTATCGCCCGCAGCTTCGTTGGTCAATCGACAGGAGGCGCCTATGCGACGGGTTAGCGGAATTGATATCCCACCGAACGTTTGGTGAGGTGGTTTTCTGGGAAGACGGCCGGCTCCGTCATGGTGGCAGCGTCGGCATGACGCGAACAGCTCTTGAAGGGTCCGGCAAGGCGGGCCAACAGACGACGTTGTCATCGAAGCGACGGGTCGTGAATAGTAATCCCCTGCAGGTAAAAGTGATCGCGCAGGCGCATGTAAAGACCGACAAGATTGATGCTGGCACACTGGCCGATCTCTACGCTACTGGGCATCTTCCGGAAATATAGACACCAGACGCCGCAGCAGAACGCATGAAGAGGCGGGGGGCCCGTCGCTATCAGGTCGTGCGTCATCGTACTTGGATTAAGAATGAGGTCCATTCCATCTTGAATGCTCTCCTGATCCCAAAGTGTCCACATGCCGACCTGTTCAACGGTCGTGGGCGTGAATGATTTAAACGTCAGCCTCTGCCTGTCGAAGAGCAGATTGCGATTGGCCCTACGTGAACTCGACAGGCTCGGTGAAGATCTTGCGGTGCTCGATCGGCAAATCAGCCGAAGGCAGGATCCCGCGGTCAAACGGCTGCTTACGATCACAGGCGTCGATGTCACCGTGGCGACGGAATTAATGGCCGCCATCGGCAACATCAGCCGATTTAAAAGCCCGCAAAAGCTGCTCAGCTACTTTGGGCTCAATCCGCGGGTTCACCCGTCGGTGCTTGGCGCTGCTCATCACCGACGCATCAGCAAGATCGGTCAGAGCCATGCGCAGGCCATGCTGGCTGAGGCAGCAAAAGCGCCGGGCCGCTACAGGCCTTCTTCGTCCGGATCAGAGCCAAACGGGGCCATCAAGTCGCAGCCGTCGCAGCGCCTCGAAAGCTGCGGTTCTGGTCTGGCACATGTTGACCAGGCAGGCCGACGATCTCTGGGCTCGCCCGAGTCTCGTAGCACACAAGATTCGCGCACGCTGAAATTGCTGGTTGGGAAACCGCAGAAGAAGGGAAACAAGCGAGGTCCTCGCCTACGCCTATAACGTCAAGAAGCTTCGCGACCTACCCTGCGTACGGAGCAAAGTCTCTAAGAATACAGCCCGATTGATGTCGATGCCCGGAATGGTGCGATATGGCTATGGCGGTTGGAGCTTTCGCTCCTGCGATGACGGCATTCTGAAAGGGACCAGACTTTGCGACTTGGCTCGGTTTGGTGCCCAATCAGCATGCGGATGGCCGGAAGCAGGTGATCCGCCGAACATCCAAAATGCGCCAGCGAAACATCCGACCGCTTCTTATTATCCAGGCGATAACTGTAATCCGGTGAGCGAGCCAAGANGAGAGCTCGTGCTACTGCGTAGGCTCATAAATAGATACACTAGACGCGGAATGCGATGAGTTTGATTGCAGCGAGGAAACTGGCAGAGTTCTTGTCGTAACGCGTAGCGATGCCACGATAGTGTTTAATGCGATTTAAGAACCGCTCGACGGGATTTTACTGACGATATACCTTGGGCGAGAACGCGAAGACGCACGTACGGTTGGATTTGGGTGGAATATTAGACCAGATTTTGCGGTCCGCTGCCATCTTGCGGATGGCAGCGGTATCGTAAGCTCTGTCCGCAAGCAGCGTGCCACCTGCTTTGATGCGCTCAATGAAGCCTGAGAGTAGTTAACAACTTGGCCACCCGTGAGGGAAAAATTGATCGGACGGCCTTGTGCATCAACAATCGCGTGAATTGTGCTTGTGAGGCCCCCACCGGGAACGTCCCATGCAACCATCGCCAGCACCCCTTTGTTTCCTGTGGCTCCATGTTGGTGAACACAAACAATGGCGCTATCGATCATCTCGATGTCGCCGTCATAAGCCTCAGATTCAGCATCCAGCAGCCGATCCCAGACACCGGCACGACGCCAGCGAACAAACTAGCTGTAACAGGTCATTGCAACACCGTAACGATCTGGAATTTCGGACTGTGACGAGCGGGTGCGGAAGCGCCACAGAATGCCATTGAGCACCATGCAATCGTCAACGCGGGGCACGCCACGCGATTTGCGCGGCAACAGCGGCGCAATAATCGTCTCTTCCCGTTCGCTGAGTTCATAGGGGCGACTTGACAGCAAGACCCGCCAAATCTGAGGCCTTTGAGCCACCAGTCCATTCAAAGAGCTAAACTATTTATGAGTGCACGCTCGTCACATGAATCGGAAGTTCGGTTCAATTGTCTTTTGGCAGAAACGCTCGACGGGCGAGAGGACTTAGTCGGCGGATTTGGCCCACTTGTACGAGGGCTGGGTTGTAGTCGGGGATTTCACTGAAGGCATCAATATCGGCTCCCTTCGAATTCCGCGATGGAGCGGTGTAAGCCACACTGCAAATGCTTTCGCGTTAACTTTTAAAATCAACGTGCGACCTAATTGATCTAGGATACTGATGCCGAAGCGAACACGCCAGTGCGGGCGGCGCGCGAGCCAATACCTAGATTTGCGATTTCTCATCGACGCAAAGCGTCCGGTCCTATGGCTACATATATTGGCCGACGATGCCGTGCACCTTTTGACGAAGCACGAAGCAGAAGAAAGCTTCACTGGGCCGAGCAAGAAGCCTGCAATGAAAGCCGAGCCAGGCGCTCGGCCACTCTTGCCGACATGAGCGAGAGCATTGCGTATAAAACGAACCGAGCTTCTTTATCAGACACCGAACTGGACCTTGGAAGCGGCAGGATTAATGCTTCGCGGGCATCAGCCACCACAGGAGAGAGAGCGCTACTCATAGATCCCTAGCCCCGCTTCATCGCCCCAGTGCCTGATTGGCTCTTTTGAACCCGGCGATCCACCGGGAGTTACCTTTGGACATTGTTAAAGTAGCCAACAGTGCCGACGCAGACCAACGCACCAGTCTCGAGCGATAAATACGCGACCCACACCTACACGCAGCGGCGATACTTATTCGCCCATACGTTGTCCAAAACCGATTAATATACTATCCATGTTGTGTCAGTTGCTTGCTCTGCAACGAAAGTTCACGACCTTTACCTCAGATGCTTCAACGCCCGGAACGCAGCCATAACATTTATCCCAACGCACCCTGAAACGGAATTCGAGAAAAAGCGAAGCCTCTGCCAGGACGTAAATATACCCTTTGACGTAAGTGCCCGCCCCGTTGTCGTAGCCATGCAATCGTCCGATCAGATTGCCCCGCTACAAGCTCCTCCAGAGATCCAATAACCAGCGCTATCGAGCTACAGCGCCTCTTGGGCCAACCCAATGGTATGTGACTAGCCCGCTCGGGCTCCAATGTTCAGTCAATCCACCACACCCGCCCGAGAGTCCAGAAGAGAGCAAGAATAGAGGCGCCCCATAACTTATAAAATTCGGACGAAGTTCCCCGCGGGGAACTTTTCCCTTTCTCGTCGCCCCGAATCGGACTAATTTGATGTTGCGCAAAAAGTTAGTACTTTTGGCTTTTTTCGCAACTACGTTCTGTTTCACTATTCATTAACTCTGGTGGCGTCTAATATGCTCCAATTCAATGAGGATAAAATCGTGCATCGCCATCTGAGTAGCCTACAGTTTATGCGGGATTTTTCGAGCAAGCTCGAAAATGCTCTGCAGAATCTTTCAATCGCTCAATATCCCCCAAACGCGCGTCGAGAAATGCGTAAATTTTCCTCGACAGAAGTCGCAGCGTTGCTGGATGTTTCAGAAGCTTACATCCGCCAAGTGGTTCAAAAAGATATAGGTCCGACGCCAGAGGTTACGTCCAACGGACGGCGTCTTTATACGTTGGAACAAGTTCTTGAACTCAGGATGATGCTTGCGTCGAAAGGACGTAAGAAATGGATGAACCCGCGACGCACCGGAGACGAAGCTTGTCATATAATTTCAGTTACGAATTTTAAGGGTGGGTCAAGCAAGACGTCGACGACGATTCATTTGGCGCATTATCTCGCGCTGAAAGGCTATCGCGTCCTTGCTGTGGACCTTGATCCGCAAGCATCATTGACTAGCTTGCATGGAACGCTACCCAACTTTGATCCGCGCGTAGATGATACCCTCTACGCGGCAATCCAGTTTGATAATCCCCAGCCCACGAAAGAATTGATCCATCAAACGCACATTCCGGGACTAGATGTGATTTGTGCAGGACTGGAACTCACAGAGTTTGAAACTGCAGTAGCGCTTCAGATGCGCAAAAGCGGTACCAACTTTCTCCTTCGTGTGTCCCAAGCGTTGGATCAGGTCTCAGACGATTACGACATCATTCTAATGGATTCCGCGCCATCCCTGAATTTCTTGACGCTTGCATCGCTTACGGCCGCTACAGGAGTGATTATTCCTGTACCTGCTCATATGCTTGATGTTGACGCTACTGGGAAGTTTCTTGAGCTCGCAGCGTCGTATATGCAGGTGTTGAACGATGCCGGTGCTGAAGTTGATTGGGATTTTGCAAAATTCATTATCACCAAGTTCGAAGCGAACGATCATCCGCAAGCTAATATGACTGCCCTTATGCGCCAGGTTTTCGGCGAAGACCTATTACTGAATATGGTAATGAAATCGACGGCCGTCGCAGATGCACTCACATGGAAGCAAAGCCTGTATGAAGTACAGCGGTCGCGTTTTTCAGCACCCAAAACATATGACAGGGCGATGGAGTCACTCAACGCTGTGAACGACGAAATCGAAAAGCTACTTTGGACAGCATGGGGCAGAGAATGAGCCGGAAAGATTCCCGATCCGTCTTCGCAAATCTTGTGAAGCCGCAAGAGCAAACAGGTGACATTGCACCAGCAGCTTCGCCATCACCTCATCTTCGGAAGGTGGCGGCAGGGCTTCGCCAGCTTCACGAACGTGAGGAAACGTTCGCGAAAATTCTAAAGGATGGTGATCGCATCATTGACATTGACGTTAATGATATTGCTCCGTCCCCTATTCAAGATCGCTTTGATGGCTCTTACGAAGAGTCCGCGATAGCAGAAATCGTTGAGTCAATGCGAGAACGAGGTCAGATAGTTCCTGGTCTTGTACGTCCATTTAACAATGGAACACACCATTATCAGATCGTGTTTGGCCGTCGTCGCTGGAATGCTGCAAGGCAATTGGGTCTACCGTTCAGGGCCATTATTAAGGAACTCACTGACGAGCAGGCAATTGTTTTCCAGGGCGAAGAGAACACCAATCGAGAAGACCTTACCTTCTTGGAAAAATGTCTTTTTGCGCATGAACAGGAGGCTGCAGGTTTTCGGCGTGATGTCATTTGTGCATCGTTGTCAACGACAAAGTCACATCTGTCTGAGATGCTTCGCATCACGAATACTGTTCCAAAATCTGCATTGCTTCAAATCGGAAGGGCGCCTGACACTGGACGGAGACGTTGGCTCGAATTTTGTGACCTTTGGAATGCGCAATCCAATCCCCAGCTTATAGTGCAGCAGGCGCTAATTAGCTCGCCATCAGATCGTTTTCAAGCCGCTGTCGCTGCTTTGAAGCAACCCACTTTGAAGAAAGTACCGCAGAAAGCTAATGTTCAACGTGAAATCCGGGCAAACGGGGAACTGCTGGCAACGATTGCTCGGTCCAAGGCCGGCTCACGTCTAAGTTTTGAGAAAAATGTTCCTCAAGGGTTCGTAGACTTTCTTGCGGAAAGAATGCCCGAGCTGCATGCGCAGTATCTTATAGACGGAAAAGAAGGATAACGACCAAAAGAAAAAGGCCCCCAAACGTTGCCGTCATGGAAGCCTCTCTCAAAGTTGTAGCAGACTGAGAATCGCATTTCCATGAATCAGTGTCAAGAGTCATAGACGTCAATTTGGCGGGTGGATTTCTTTTGCCTTTTGAAAGGTGAGAGGAAATGCAAATTCTAGCAACTGTTACGTCCGTGTTACACGGGCGAAGGAATAGTTTTGCCCAACCTGAACTGCATAAAATGCAGGGCAGGGGGGTAAACAGATGGGTGATTTACAAACAGCTTTGCTTGGCCAAGTCAGCACTCGATCTCAATGATCGCTGCCTCGCCGTGCTGAGCTCGCTTTTGTCATTTCTCCCTGACGATGACATGAATGAGAAAACTGGCCTCGTCGTTTTCCCGTCCAATCGTCAGCTTTCGCTACGTGCTCATGGCATGCCTGAATCGACGTTGCGCCGTCACCTCGCTTCACTGGTCGAAGCCGGGATCATCGCGCGCAAAGATAGCCCGACGCGTAAGCGCTATGCTCATAAGGACAGGGAAGGCGGCGTTGAACTTGCCTTCGGCTTTTCCTTTGCGCCTTTGCTTGATCGCGCGTCAGAAATTGCCGTTATCGCCGATCAAATTCTCGCCGATCAGAAAACACTGAAGCGTCTACGCGACGAAGTGTCAGTCATACGAAGAGACCTGGCATCGGCTTTTGCGGATATGGTCCAGAAAACAGGTGAACCTGGGGAATGTCTCGAAGCATTGTTTGTTCGCTTTCGCACTGTTGTCGACGCTATCCCTCGCCGCGCATCTCTTGATGAACTGTCCGCGATCAGGGCCGCTCTTGAAGCCATTCGTGGTGAAATGGCTATCACTTTGAAAACAATAGGGATTGTTCAAGAAATGAGCGGCAGCGTCGCCCAATATGAGCGGCAGCATAATGAATCCCTGCCAGAATCCCTTTTTGAATCTCAAAATGGCAAAAAGATTGATTTGAGAGCGGCTTCTGCGGAAACACCAGTTCCCGTGAAAGCTGAACGGCAAACTCCTGTCGAGTTAATGCCATCCATTTCTCTCGACCAGGTGCTAAGAACATGTCCAGATATTTGCGAATACGGAACCAACGGAATTGGCACATGGCGTGAGCTTCTTGATGCTTCACGTATTGTCTCGTGCTTTCTCGGCATCAGTCAATCAGCCTATCAGGAAGCTATCCGTTTCATGGGGTCAGAAACCGCTTCGACCGCTATTGCCTGGATTCTGCAGAAACTATCGGCCATCAAATCGCCTGGCGGTTATTTGAGATCCCTTACCCAAAAGGCAAGGGCAGGGACCTTTTCAATCTCTCAACTGCTGTTTTCGGG
>NZ_JBQEPD010000064.1:0-9946 GCF_052045675.1 Brucella sp. 22210 | reverse complement strand
CACATTGCCGCCGACGCGTTCGAGCCGCTTCACGGTTTAAGAATCGCCGGCCTGTATCGCCGTGCCAGACATACTGATGCTCGACCGGAGGGGGAAAATGTAGGCGCGGTCGGTTAGTTTGGCGGCCTCGGGGATCAAGGGCTGGTTACGTCATAGCGCTGTCTGATCTTGTCTTCGGGTACCGGGTGACCACTATGATCCACCCAATGAGCGACGCACATGACGGACACGTTCGGGCTGTGCACGTTGACGTGGTAAAGCACGACCTCATATCCGGCAGCTTTCGCCTCCCGCACCAGGTCCACCTTGGACGGGTGGGAGAACGTGGATTTCCGTGACCAGGCTCTTGCACTCGGCCATTAGCTCGCGGCGTCGGTTCTCCGCCAGTTTCTGACCGCGGGCGGACTCAGCCGCCGTGCGGGCGAGCCACGAAGCAGACCGGCACGTTGAGAAGCTCATCGCCAGTCTGCTTTTCTTTGCCATGCGAAAACGTCAAACGTCGGCAGACATCAATCAGCCGTCGGTTTATTGAGAAGCGAATTCTTAAGGAAGCCGGCGACCAACTGGACAACCGCGCCTGCCACGCCGCCGCCACCCAGATGCTGGGCAAGTGTTGCAATATCGAGACCTGATTGGGCTGCAGTATTTGTTGCATCTCCAACCATTGTACCTGCACCCAGAAGAAAACCTAACAACTGGTTGCAGCCGACACCGCCGACCGCACCAACAAGCATATTAACGAACCCGCCCATATTTGATCCAGGAAGGACTTTTCCGCCAGCAGCGCCCCCAAAAAGGCCACCGATTAACTGCGCCAATAAATTTTCCATGATAATCCTCTTAAAATAAATCACTGTCTCATTGAGAACGCGTTTGACCTATTGAATCAAAACATGTCGCTATAATTGTTGTTTAATATGTATATTTTCTCATCAAATCCGGATCGGAAAAGATGCGCGCCAGAACAAGGAATTGGAGCGCCGATCTCCAGTCAGATCAAAACGCGCTCTAAAAGCGCGCCAGTGATACTGGCACGCTCCGATGGCAGAGAACTATTCAAAGTGCGAACGATAGTGGTGATGTTTTCCATGCCACGCTTTTGTGTGGCCAACGCGCTCATACGAACGCGTTGCATAACGCATCTGCACGCTCTTTGCGCCACGCACCGTGCGCTCTGGCAAATATTCAACCTTGTTAATATATTGATTGCGGCTCACCACATGTGGGCGCTCATGAATACGCGTCACAACATGGGTCCGCACGATTGGCTGTACGCTGTTGACCCGAACAATATTATTAACATGACGAACATAATGCGTCCGGTTGACATCACGGTAACGGGTCACATTGTTCACTTCACGGACCGTCTTATATCGATAAACGGTGCTCGAGGTCGGACGTAAGGACGCACGGGAAACAAGCACCTTGCTGCTCCGATATCGCCTGGTCGGCAGCAGATTGGTCTCGGATGAATAGCGGTTTTCGCGCAAGACAACGGTCCGGTTATGAACACGGGTTACCGTATTGACCCGGGTCACTGGCTGAATGCGGGTAACATTCACGATCCGGTTGGTATGGACGACTGTCTTTGGGCGTTCAATATCCTTGTATCGCGTTACATTGCGTAACTGGCGAACAGTGTGCCCTTCACGATAGGTGGTTGAGACCCTCGTAGAAGACACATGGCGCTTGTGGTTCCATTGATCCGCAAGTGCATTCGTGGACAGCGCAGTCAGTGACATGCCAGCAATTGTCGCGGCTATAAGAAAAACTTTGTAGGCCTTCATCATAATCCCATCTCCTAATATTTTTTCAGAATTCCATCTAACAACTCGCCCATATGCAATATGTAATCGAATATAATCGCCCCAGACCACAAGTCATAAACAGTGCATTAGAGCGCGCATATTGTTCTAACATCGTTAAATAACCTCATCAAGATATTATTATTTTCATGAAACATGAAACTACAAATATTATTAACCGAAATATGATAATAATATTATATTCTTATCAAGCGATATTATAGTGCATTTCGAAAAACATGAGAAATCTCGGCGGGGACGTCAGTCCGCGGACTAATTCCACTCTTTCCCCAATCGAAAAGACGTACGTTAAAACAAGCCTTTGGAATGTTGATCTCATTCAATCAGTTCAAAACGCGCTTTAAACCAGAGGAGGCCTCGATATACCAATGCCCATTGACTGGAACCGATGTGCGCGCAGTCCGATTGAAATGATTTCCCCTGGATCGGCGATCAGCTTGCCTCCCTGCCTTGCCGCAATGATCGACGATGTCTTCGCAGGTCTGGAGTTTGACAGCCAGTGTCCGCATGAACTGCCCTCGTACCGGTGCCTAATAACGCTGACACATTTGTGACTGCCGCCGGGTTGATTTCATGGCTCACCATTCAAAACCGGAGGTTTGAATGGAACGAGCAGTAACGTTGCGATCTGACTTTTGCGGCGATGATCTTCACAGGCTTGCAAAACAGCATAAGGGTACGGGCCTATACGCCTCGCCTTCGGGACCTGTCGCCGATTTATGACGGCGAAAACCGCAGCGCGGCGGCCCGTTTCGGCGGTGTCGGCGTGCAGATTGTCCGGAACCGGGTATTGCGATGCCCCCGACGGGGATGGCCTGGTCAATGGCAAAACCCCAGACCGCAAACCACTGCTCAACGATGAGCAACGCGCTGCTCTGGCTGTTCCGGTTGATAATGGCCCGCAGTTCGAAGTGGATGGAACCGTACGCTGACGTCTATGCGATTTGATACGCTGGATTGAGATCGAATTTGGCATCAGGGTGAGCCGTCAGACGGTTGCGCGTGAACTGCGCATGATGGGCTACCGCAAATTGACTGCCCGCCCCGGGTATCATGCGCAGGGTAGCGTAGCCGTCGCCATTTTTAAAAAGACGTCCCTGCCGCATTGGGAGAAATCCGTGAATGTCAGGCCCGAGGCAAAGAAATAGAAAATCCGGTTCAGGACGAAGCCCGTATTGGACAGATGACAAAATCACCCGGCGATGGGCGAACCGGGGAACGGGCCATTGGCACCAACAGGACAAGAGAACGCGATCGGTCCATATATTCGGCGCGATCTGCCCCAAATATGGCAAAGGAGCGGCACTTGTGATGCCGTGGTGCGATACTCATGCCATGACCGGGCATCTGGCGGAAATATCGCGGCAGGTCGCGCGCAGCGCCCACACCGGTCTCATCCTCGATCAGACGTGATGGCATCTGACGGACAAACTCGTCGTTCCCGACAATATCACTGTGCTGCCGCTATCGTCCAAAGCGCCCGAACGCAATCCGATGGAGAACATCCGGCAGTTCCTGCGTAACAACCGGCCGTCAACCAGACCTTCCAAAACCACGACGACATCGTCGATCATTGCCATCGACTGCGCGATTGGGCGCATCGGTTCCAATCAATGCGCCCTGGTATAAATACTTTTTCTTCGTTATCCGTCAGTTGGCTTATGCTCTGCGCTCAAGTCCCTTCTTGCGTTGCGCAAGCCATGTCTGGCACAGCCACAGCCGATTGCATCAGCCCACACCATCTGATAGCGCTTGCATGATGCCAGGCATCATCGTGAATCGAAATTGTTCGACTTGATTTTAGACATTGTAATTAAGTGTATTTTTAGCCATTCTTTTGTCCAATTAAGCGCCTATGCGTATATATGATTATATTCCAAAATAAGAATGGAATTGTGTTTAGAAAAATCAGATTTCTATAGAAAGAGATTTATACAATCCGGCCTGAAATTATATTAGAAATATATTATACATAATGTTTTTTGCTATCCATCCATCTTTAGGGTGCGTCCTGAAAAATGTAAAAAATGGTTAGAGCGCTGATCTCATTCCATCAGATCGAAACGCGCGCCCCAGGTAACGGTTATCTCCGTAGGTATATCTATCAGCCAGGAACTCTTTATGAATACTCGTTCGAATGTCAGCAACATTGATAGCCTACATCCGCAGGTGGAAATTATAACGCCAGCTTTCCGCAACCTGTTTATTTTGGAGAACGTAAATATCGACGAAAAGGTCAGCGACCTGTTCGAAATGGAAATTTTCGCCGTCGCACAACAAGACATCTCCCCACGCGACATTATAGGCGCTGACCTCAAGCTGCGACTGATTGTATCGCGCAATAATGATTTGTTCCGGACTTATACCGGCGTCATCACCGAATTTCAAAAGCTGGACAAATTGTGGGACGGAAAAAAACTATGGGCTGGAGAATGCAAGTACAAGCTAATCGTTCGTCCCGCTCTTTGGCTTTTATCCCAACGCAAGGATCACCGGATCTGGCAACACCAAAACGCCGTTGACGTGCTTGAAACATTGCTCCGTGAACATCGCCTGAATGCTCCCGATACAGCCGGCGTTATAAGAAAGCAACTTCCTCAGCTCGAGTACAGCGTTCAATATGGCGAAACCGACTACCAATATGCTCTTCGCAAAATGGAAGAGGCGGGCTTGTTCTGGTGGTTTGTACATGGAGAAAATGAAACCAAGCTCCACGTTGCCAATCACCAGTTTGGATGGCTGAAAAACCCATCCCATTCATCAGCCATTGACGTCCAGACAAAAAACATAACCTCATGGTGCCATAAATTCAATTATATCCCCAGTTCCACCTCAACGGGTGACTGGAACTTCGAGACGCCCAAAAATATGGTACATGCGCTCACAACTGCGCATACAACCTGGCAAAACAATAATAAGCACGAATTGTTTGAGTATCCTTCCCGGGCATTGACCGAAAAGGACGCAGAACTGGCCAGCAAGTTACGTATGCAGGCAATCGAGGCCGATTGCGAGTGGGTGGAAGCATCCTCCGAATTGCCGACTTTACAGGTTGGCCAGTGCTTTCAGCCTAACTATGAAGACAATATTGAATATGTTGTGACAAGCATCATCCACGAAATTGTTCTCCCGGGTTTTCCTCAAAGCGGAGAGCGGCGAGGAACCTATAAAAACAAATTTCGAGCTATCCCGGCACGCGTACCATTGACGCCGCATCTCAAAACCCCGCGACCACTCATTCACGGCACTTCTCCAGCCATTGTTGCAGGTCCCCCGGGCGAAGAAATCTACACGGACAATTTTGGCAGAGTGAAGCTATACTTCCCCTGGGATCGTCGCGCGCGCAAAGACGGATCCGATACTTTATGGGTTCGCGTAAACCAGGCCGGTAGCGGAGCTTCGTCCGGGACACAGGATGTTCCACGCGTGGGGACTGAAGTGACTGTCTCCTTTTCCAATGGCGATCCTGATCGGCCAGTGGTGATGGCTGTCGTCAATAATCCTGACAATATGCCCCACTATGATCTGCCCCGCAACAAGACACTGATGGCTTTGAGATCGAAGTCAACAGGAAGCAAAGGGGGCAATGAGATAACTTTTGAAAATAAAGGCGGTGCTGAAAACCTCTTCATTCACGCCCAAGGCAATCGCACCGAGATGGTCCGGCAATCGGTAACCAGCCGGGTAGACGAACATGTGCTCAATTCGGTCGGCGGAAACAAAGTGGAACAGGTAGCCGTTAATCAAAGAACAGAAATCGGTGGCGCTTCGATTACTGTTGTCGGCGATATCGGAGCGGTCATTGTCAAGCTCATAACAGAATCACTCCAGTTAACCACCAAAACCGCCGCCCTGTTGAAAAAAAGTGCCGACAAAAGCAGCGAAAAGAAAACAGAGGTAATCGAGTTTTCCGGGATCATCGGCATGCATCTGTTCGGCATTCTCGCCAATGCAGCAGAAGCTTTGCGTGTCGCTGTCACCAACGGCCCAAACCCCCAGACCGATGCCGGCCTGTCATTCGCAGCCCAAAGCAAAGTATTGTCCACTGTAAAGGACCTCCTCGACCCTTGCAAGGGAATGGCCGCACTCCTGGTCGCTGGCAGCAAATCGGAATGTGTGGGCGTCAGTTCCGCCCAGCAAGTCGGCGTCAGTAAAGTCACAACCGTGGGAAAAAGCTGCCTCGAAGACGTCGGGAAATACAAGGAAACCACTGTCGGCGAACAATATGTGCTCAAATGTGGCGCGTCCAGCATAACGTTGAACAAGGATGGGACTATCGAAATCAAAGGGACTTCAGTGAAAATTACCAATTCCTGATGCCAGGCGCTCAACGGCTAAATCTTGCAATATGGCCTCCGGCACATCGCCAGACCTGAAGCGCGTTTCAATCTGATTGAATCAGATCGGCGCTCTGATTTTTTGTTTTTTCCCTGAAACCGTTGATGTTGCAGCCATTCGCAAACGCCTGAAGCTTTCACAGACCGAGTTTGCAAAACGGTATGGCCTGCCTGCTGGCACAATCAAGTATTGGGAGCAGCACCGCCGCGAGCCGGATCGTGCCGCAATGCTGTTGTTAAAGGTGATCGAGCAAGCCCCCGACATGGTAGCGCAAGCGATCCGTGCATGAAGGGGCGACCCCATAGGCGCTAACTTAAGGCACTGTGATTATTCTTGCGGCATTTGGCTGGCTTTTTCGCTGCCTAGCCGGTCTCGATGTGCCACCAGAATTTCTCGTCCATATCTCGCCGCTTGGATGGGCTCACATCTTGCTTACTGGCGAATATCGAAGCGGTAGTTTCTCTGCGCCTTGTAGCGCGTCAAAAAATGTATGGTCCCCCTTGTTCGTGCAAGGGACTTGACGGTTCTGGCGGTTCCAGTCTGCATAAATATATCCGGCCTCTCGCGATCGGTTGTTATTGCAACCAGGCCATGATGAGATCCGCGCGCACCGTTCTCCAAGTACCGGTTCGGGCGCCAGACCCGATTTTTTGCCCGGAGCTTACGGCTGCGCTAATCAACAGTCCCGTCATCACTATCCGCGCCTCCCGGTCTGTCGCTGGAGCAGGTTTTTGCCCGATCCTGACGATTGTAGATTGCACCCAGCTGGACAAAATCACCCATACGACGCGGGCAAAAAAATCAGCCCAATGGACTGATTTCTCTGCAAAGTCGTTTCAAACTTTCGCGCATATGCTCTAATCAAGCCTGTAAGCAATCACAGAATCTCCCGGTGTCGTGCCAAGCGAACCATGCCCCCCGGCTGCAATAACCACATATTGCTTCCCATCTTTGCCACGATAAGTCATCGGAGTTGCCTGGCCGCCTGCGGGCAGTTTGTGCGACCATAAGGTTTGTCCCGTCTGCATGTCATATCCCCGGATGACATCATCGAGAGCAGCGCCCGTAAAGGCAACACCACCTGCAGTGGTCAAAGTGCCGCCATGGGCGAGCATACCCATTTCGAAGGAGATTGGGAACCGGATACCCGCAATTTTCTGTCCCGCGACAGTGCCATTGCGGTATTTCCATGCCGTCAATCCATCTGCGAGATTGACGCCGACACGCACACCCCAGGGTGGTGTGTTGCAAGGAACACCCAGTGGCGAACGCATGTGCGTAATCGAGACAGCATAAGGGCCACCAAGATTCTCATTGCCGGGCCTGGTTTCTCCGCCTGTCGCGTTTGGAGTGAACATGTATTTGTCCAGCTGTGCCTGCGGACGTTTATATAGACGATAGAGATAAGGCAGATACTGAGGCGTTGCTATCATCCAGCGATTGACCGGATCAACGGCAACCGATCCCCAGTTGAAAACGCCGATATTGCCCGGCCAGATCAGCGAAACGCTTCCGGTTTGTGGGGGAGTGAACGGATTGCCGTCATAACGTGCTTGTCGATACATGATGCGGCACGCAATTTGATCGAAAGGCGTCGTACCCCACATATCAGTCTCGGCCAGAGGCTTTGGCGCAAACGACAAAGAAGACATCGGCTGTGTCGGTGACAGATTTTCATTCGGTATATCTGTCTTCGTCGAGACCTGCTGAGTGGTGACCGGTATGATCGGATCGCCCGTGCGACGATCAAGAACCCAGATATTGCCAATCTTTGTCGGAACGAGGATTGCCGGAACATCCTGATCTTTATAAGGCAAATGCATCAGCACCGGCTGAGAAGGATTGTCGCGGTCCCAAAGGTCATGATAAGTGGTCTGAAACTTCCAGATCAGTCGCCCCGTATCGAGATCGAGCGCGGCCAAAGTGTCAACCATCTTCTGGTCTTCCGACGAGCGCGAGATGCCAACCTGGTCAGGTGATTTGTTACCGAAAGGCACATAAACAAGACCGAGGTTCTCATCGGCGGAAAACTGCGTCCAGGCAACGGTAGAATTTGGTTCGTAAAACTCGCCCGCAGTCAGTGGAGCGGTTTCGTCGGGCTTGCCTGCATCGAATTTCCACACGATGGCGCCAGTGCGTACGTCATAAGCGCGAATAACACCCGACGGGTTGTGCTCATAATAATTATCGGCGATTGCGCTGCCTAGAACAATGAGATTTTTTGTAACCAAAGGCGCTGATGTTTGCTGGTAAACAGCGCGCTCCAGATTTGGCATCTGCGCCTTGAGATCGACATAACCATTGTCCCCAAAACTCGTGCACAATTCGCCATTATCGGCATTCAAGACATAAAGACGCGCATCGACAGATGACGCAATAATGCGGCGTGGGCATTGGGCAATCGCGGTTTTAATAACATCGACCTTGGCCCGGTCGATCTCTTCAGGCACCACATAGCTGGAGGAATCATTGTAAGAAACGCCACGACACGTCTGATGCTGATATTGGTTGTCGCGCTGTGATCCGGGATCGAAAGACCATACCAGCTTGCCAGTTTCCGGCTCCAGCGCCTGAACGATATTGTGCGGCGTACACAAATATACAAGACCATTTACTTTGATTGGCGTTGCCTCAAACGTATATTCCTTTGAATCAACACCGTCGCCTTCACGCAGATCGCCTGTATGGTGCTCCCATGCAACAGTGAGCCTGCCAATATTGCTCGTATCAATGTCTTTGAGGGAAGAATACCTTTGTCCAAGATTAGTGCCCCCGTAAGCGACCCAGTCATTTGCCGGATACGCCACGCCCCCTGGATCAAGCGCAACATCATTCGCATCTGTGGCGCGCCATAATTTTCCCTGTTTTTCAACAGGATCGATAAACCAGGCAGCAAGGGCCAGAACCGCGACAGCGCTGATAACCAAACGTAATACGAAAGGCCCATTCAAAAGGCCTGGCGACCAAGGTTTGGCTGGCTTGTCTTCAAGACCACCCACAATGAATGGCAGCGACAGAAAAAGTCCGAGGAACGTAAGGAGGGCGCCGCGTGGAATCCACTGCCATTTGTCCAAACCGACTTCGTAAAGTGTCCAGACAAACGTTGCAATGATCGTCAGCGCATAAAATAACAATCCACTTTGGCGACGGCGAAAGAGTTGAAACCCTGAGATCATAAGTCCAAGCGCCATGATCACATAGAAATAGCTGCCACCGATAATTGCAAGCTGCACAGCATAATAAAGAATGATAGCGCCTGACAATGCGGCGACCACACCGCCAATACGAGTTAGCATCGTGCACTCCAATGAGAGCGCATCCCGAACAGCGTGAAACGCCTCCGCAGGGAAATCAGTCCACTGAACTGATTTCTGATCCTGCTTCGATCGGAAAAGATGCGCGTTAAAACAAGGAACCGGAGCGCTGATCTGATTCATTTAAATCGAAAAGCGCTTGATCCCGATGGACGAAAAATCAGGTTAAACGGCGATCGCATTACAAAGCCCAACCCTTTGAGCAACGCTGTCAAAAAAACCGTTGGAGCGTTACAACAATTCAGCTTTCACTCCTTGCTCCGGGAGTTTCTCTCAAAAAGCGGCATCTGTGTACGGAAATGATGATTTTCGAGAGAGGCCCTCAGCATCATGCAATGGAGCAGAAAAGGAGGAGGCAGGAGTTGCGGTCTGCCTCCTCCCCGTTTCCGATACCGGGATGAGGTGCCGGCATCGAAAGCGTTTTTAACATGACCACATTTTGAACCGGGCATTCCTTCTTCTTGCCGA
>NZ_JBQEPD010000063.1:4845-10107 GCF_052045675.1 Brucella sp. 22210 | reverse complement strand
CGTCTATGTTTGCTGCCGGTCGGTCGGCCTGCTTCGCCCGCTCGGCTCCGATCTCCGCGATTGCCTGCGAAACCGATTCCACGGTTTTGATTTCGTCGTAATCGGCTTCGGTGATGACCCGCTTAGGAAGTGGAAACGGCGCGTTCGGGTCTTGGCCGTCATAGATGGGCTTCAATTCACGATCCGCAAAATACTGAATGCGCTTTGCCCGGATCGGCATGGCCGCATTCACAACGATAATGATCTCATCGGAAGGCAACCGGCGCGCATCATCCTTGGTCAGCAACGGATATTCTTCTGTCCGCTCGGTGACATTGGCCCCGAAAACGCCGTCCTTCATGGACTTTGAGCGGGTCGTGACCTTCTTGGTCGTCGTGCCGACCGATTGCGATAATTCCTCGACCGTGTCCTCTTCTGACGGGGTGAGATAGAGTTTCAGGCCACTGCTGGCTTGAATGGCCTTGCGATCCTCGACACCATAGACGCGATCAAGGTCGGGAATGGACTGCGTGATAATGGCGACATTGCCGCCATAGCTGCGCAACAGCGAAATGCTGTCCACGATGATTTTCATCTTGCCCAGGCGCTGAAACTCGTCGAGCAGGAACATGACCGGGAACGGCTCGTCCGGCTCCGGCTCCTTCTCCTGCAGTTTGGCGATGGCTTCCGCGAAGAACATGCGCACCAGTGGCGCGATTGTCGGAATATCTTCGCTCGTAACGGTGAAATAAACCGTATGCGGTGCACGGCGGAAATCCCCGAAATCGAAATCGTTCCCGGCTGTCACCGCGCAGATATGCGGATTGGCCCACGGCGAAAAGCCGCTAGAATCGAGAATGGAGAGATAGGCGCTCAACGTGTCGGACGCCGTATTCGCGAGCTTCTGGAACAATCCGCGTGCATGGCCGTCGCGAACGACCTTGGCGTAAGCTGCAAAGCGATCATTGTTGGTGCCTTCGCCGTTGAAGGCCAGCTTGTGCACATGGCCGAGATTGAACTTGCCCTGCTCGAAAGCCAAAAGCGCGCAACTGACAAAAACCTCCCGGCTGTTCGGCAGGAAGCTTTCAGCCTGCGGGCTTTGCGCGGCAAGAAATAAGGTCGCCAGCTTGTCAAGCGCCGCCATGCGCTGCGCCGGGTTGGTCATTTTCTCGATGCGGCTCAACGGATTCCAGCGGTGTGTCGGCTGGCCATACTCGGTCGGCCCGAAGCGAAGCACCTTATGCCCCTTCGCCGCTCGATGCCGGGCGGTTTTCTCGAAACACTCGCCCTTCACGTCCAGAACAATGGCGCTGCCGAGATAGGTCAGAAGATTGGGGATCGTGAAGCCCACCGTCTTACCGGCCCCGGTCGGCGCGACCAGAAGGCAATGCGGAAACTTGGCCGAAACGATCAGCTTGCCCTTGGAGGACGGCTTGCCGGTCTTGCCAAGCAGAAAGCCGGTGGCCGGGTTCGCGAAAAAGCGATTGCGCTTCATGTCGCTGATCGTCTGCCACTTGGTGACGCCATATTGTGTCAAACCGGAATCGAGCATTCGCGTGCTCAACAGCAAGCCGCCGATCATCGGCAAGACGATCACGACAGCGGACACTTGCCATTCGCGAAAATGCAGCCGGTAAAGCGACTGGAAGTTTTCAATCAGATAGAAAGCGCCGATAGTCCAATTCTTGTGCCAGACGGTCAAAACCATTAGCGCCAGTATATAACCCAACAGCGCGCCCGATACGGTCAAGAGAGCCGCGCCGATAATCTGTTTGCGTCGATCTTCAGCCAGAACCATTGTCCTCACCTCACAAGCCCAGTTTATGGTCGCTGTTCAGGTTGTGAGAACGGGTGTCCTCGGTAAGCTGGCGCTGTTCTTCAAGCTGTTCGCGTTCCTCGTGCAACTCAAACAGCACCTTGTCGGTCAATATGGCCTTTTCGGTATCGTCCATATTGTAACCGTGCTGACGCATCGCCTCGACATAGGTTTTACCCATATCGTATGCCTCGCGCTGATCGATCTCGATATTTGCCGCCTTCAGGTGCTCCACGAACTCCGACACATTGCCGTTCTGAAGATCGCGCACACCTGTTTCACCGACAATCGCCTTCAGCCCATCGATAAGCTTGCGGCTTTCATCGAAAGTCAGACTGTCTTTAGCTGCCAGTTCCCGCACTTCGCGGGCGGTTTCCTCTTGCGCGACGATGCCGAAATAGCGGTTTTCAACCGCGTTCAACATCGCGACCCGATTTTCGGCGTGGTCTGACCGAAGATCGAAATCCAGCGGAATACCGCGTTCCGTCGCGATCTGGTTCAAATGAACACGGTCTTCCGGCTGAATATAAGATGCTGGCTCTATGAACGGGTAATTCTTGTCGTGTCCCTCGATGTCGAGCGCCTGCGATGCCAATTCTGCATGAAGCGGCGACTTCTGCGCATAAGCGATGAACGCCGCTTTTTCAGCCGTAAACTCGTCTCTTTGCGGCATGACACCGCGAATATCGTCCCACGCATCGATTTCCTCCGTATCCGGGCCACGGTTGGCCGCTTGGTCGAACTGCTCACGCATCCGTTGCAATTCCTGCCAGTCGGACCGCGTGAGTTCGACTTTCTCCGTTAGATCATCCATCATTTCGGCATGGAAAGACGCCGCCCGGTTAAACGCCTCGGTTCGGCCCTGCTCTGTCGTCATGTCGAGATTCATGTGCGCGGCTATCGCGCTTGCATCGCGCTCGATCCAGTGCGTTTCCAATGCAGCCGGCACATGGCCGGTGCCGGCGCGAGCCGCGAACTCATCCTTGTTGATGCCATAGGTTTCAAGTCGCTGCGCGGTCTGCAGCGCAAGGCCGTTTGCCAGTTTCTTCCGGTACTCATCCCCGTAAACCGAACCGGAGGCCTGTTGCATGAAGTCCCGGCGGCGCTCTCCAACCAGAAGATGGTCCATATCGCCTAATGCTTCAAAATACTTTTCTTCAATCTGCGGACGCTCGGCAGGCTCCATATTGGGAAGATGGCTCCACACCGCATCAAGCTGGCTGCGCGCATTCTCGATCTTCTGCATCAGGTCTTTGCTGTCGTTCTCAATCATTTCGTCACTCACTATGTTTTCCTTAAATGCATTGAGATTTGAAATTTCATCGCCATTGCGTATGGCACTAGCGGCGGCGGAAAATGCGACCGAAAGAGCCAAATGTGTGGCTCGGATGGTTTGAGAAAAACGCTCGTAAAAACCGGCTTCCGCGACCTTCAACACGCTCTGGCGTTCGGCCATGGCAACCGGCATATCCATGTGGGCTGTCTGGTGCACGTCATCGAACGTCCCATACTCCTGCCCGTTAAAGGCGATGCGCCAATCATTGCGGTGGGTGGTAATCGACCCGCCGTCTCTGGTCGGCACGACAACCGGCTTTTTGCCGTTGTGAACGATACGTATTGTATCGCCCTCCCCGGCCCCACTGGCGTTCAGTACGGATTCCAGCCCGACGCCCCACATGGTGCGCTCACCGAATTTCGTGTCCAGCGTGATATAAAAACTGTCCGACCCTTTGACCTGATGCCGGTATTTGGCCTCGCCGAAGCCTTTTACAACGCCTTCCAGCCCCTTCATCGCAACAGTGCGGCTGTCTGGATGGAAGCCGCCTGCCCCGCGTGAAACACGACTGGAATTGTTCAATTCGACGCCGTAGCGGGCCGCATGGCGGACCAATGAATCCTTGAAGATATCGTAATTATATTCATGGTCCTTCGCGAGAAAGAACCACTCCCCTGCCGCATTCCTGCGGTTGACGACAATATGGCCGTGCGGATTGTTCGTATCGGTATGGATCGCCGCCAGATACTCGAAGCGGTTGCGGCCCTGTGAAAGCAGTTCCTCGCACGTATCGCGGACAATGCATGAGACAGCGCCAACCGGCGTTCCTGCCGGGAAGCTGGCGACAAGATGCATGGAATGCTTGCCGTCCGCTTTCGATTTCTTCCAGCCATCCACCCACCGCGAAGCGACTTTCTGCGACGCGGCGCTGTCAACATGGCTGCGATAGTCCAATTCCCCGGAAGGGTCGATGACATGCTCGGCCTTGCCAAGCACATAATTCAGTTGCGCGGACAGCCCGATAAAGCCGCTGGCAAAGCCAGACTTCACCGCTTTGAACATGACTTGCGGCACACGACGAACATTCTTCACGTAACGGTCAATGCGAACGGACTGCGTTCGCGGCCCGCCGCCCGGTACGGTCTTGAAATATTCGTAGTGATTGAGGCCCGCGACCTTCATGCGCCGTCTGCCTCGCCTTGCAGCAATTCGTCCACGGTCGTCATGCGGCGGCGACCGGCCCGAACGAAAAGCTTTTCCGTCCGGTCGGCCAAGGACTGCACGCTCTCGCGCATGTCTTCAATCGCCTTCAGGTGAACGCTGTTCGGCATCGCCCGGCCCTGTAGCAGCGCTTCACGATTGATCTGATACACCACCTGATTGAGGTTGGTTCCGACCTTCCGCAATTCCGTTGCCAGTGTCAGCGCCGCGCCTGCAATCTCCTGATCCGCGTCAAAGAAACCGCCAGCCCGCCGCAACGCGCGCCTCGTCAAAGCGGCAACCGTTTCTCCCCTCCCCAGCGCCAGGTCTTTCAACGCCTCATGCTCCACACGTGACAGCCGCGCATAAATCCGCACATCGGCGGATTCCGATCCGCGAGAAGCATTGGCCCGCTCAAGCGCGCGATAGACCGTCGGTCGCGAAACCCCGCGTTTGGCGGAGATTTTCGTCACGCTCAAGCCTGTCGCAAAATCCGCCGCAATCGCCTTCACCTCGTCGCCATTCAGGCGACGGGCGGCGGGTTTGGGTGGCTTTGTCGAGTGTAACGCTGACAAGTTACATTTCCTGCTTCACAGACATTAAATCATCGTGCGATTTCTTATCAGAAATGGGCACCACGCTTCACACCCAAGAAAATGCGAGCACAACCAACGACGGGAGTGCAACGCGAAACCAAACCGCTCCGATGCCACCGGAAGCGCCAGACCGCGAACCAGGCCGCGCAACTTAAAGAGACCGAGGGTCAGTAAGCGGTTATTTGAGGAAGAACAGCCTTCGGCTGAGATGGAGCAGTCCTACGGACTGCAAGTTTTCCCATAGGCTCCGGCTTCACTACGGCGCTATTTGAGTTGCGCGTTCAGCCTCCGCCTGCTCCGCCCAGTTTCCCTCGAAACCGGGCGGCCCTACCGGCTGGGAAAAGCCACTTACGTTTCAGAAAAGAGCGCTGATAACCGGAGACAGCCCGCGCAAC
>NZ_JBQEPD010000063.1:0-4827 GCF_052045675.1 Brucella sp. 22210 | reverse complement strand
CTCGATGCGCCTTCAAACCCGCAGACGCTGGGTACGACGCGGGCAAACGCCTGCCAACTCCCCACATTGCACATTCATGCATAACCATCGTGACGTTGCGCCACGGTGATTAGACACTTTGCACACTGTGCAAGCACATGTGCACACCTACATTTCTACAGTGCACTATGCGCAACGGTGCATAGGTGCATAGGTGCATAGGTGCATAGGTCACTTGTAAAATCACACCTTGTCCATAGTAATTTGTTGCTATTCACAATGCTCTTTTCACTTGGTACATCGCGGTTAATCAGCATTGAACATTTTCGCATTGTGCAATGTGTAAATGTTCAATAGCGCCATGCAATTAGGCGATTATGTGCCGTGTCACTACTCAAATTGTGCATTGTGGAAGGAAAGGCGTTCGATGCTAAAAATCGCTTTGGTCGGTCAAAAAGGTGGCGTGGGTAAAACGGTAATTTCACAGGTGCTGGTCAATGCCGCGCTTGCCAAATCCGAAGACATTAAAGTCCTGCTCATCGAAACCGACGATCAAGGATCATCGGCCACCTACCATCTGCGGGCAACGAACCGTTATCCCGATCTTGGAGCGCGTTTTCACTGCACGGTTTGCACCGATGAAACGGCTCTCGAATCTGGCTTGGCTGAAGCGGACGGCTTTGATTATGTCATTATCGACACGGCAGGCTCACATAAAGAACTGTCAAAATATGTTCTCGGTGATGCCGACAAGGTTATTATTCCTTTTCGGCCAAGTCTGAAGGAGTATGAATCTCAACTGGCAACCTTGCGCCTTTATGAACAGGTCAAAATCAGCCTTGAGGAAAACGGCTTTCCAGCCCCGGCGGTTCGGCTCTTGCTCAATGACTGGTCCGATAAAAAGCGCATGACGGTCGATCAAAGGAATGTTCTGCAAGCGATCTTTGAAGAACCCTATCTGGCCGACTTCTTTGTCCCGTCACGCAATGGCTTCGATACCTTGGACCAAGGCTATGTCATTTATCGCGAATTGCTAGCTGACGATGTAAGAGCGAATCCGCTGGTAAAAAAGGCGCGCATGGAAGAACTGGAAATCGTATCGACCACACTCGCAAGCATCGAGGCCATGCAATGACCGACCTGAAGAAAACGCCACTCACAACCGGCAAGAGCAAGCTGGAAATCCTCCGCAATATTCCCCTGACGCCAGCCTCGCCGGTCACAGAAAGCGCAGTAGCGAAACAGCAGCCTGCCGCGCCAGTCACGCCTATAGCACCTAATACCGAAAAGCCGTCTCCTGTTGGTGCGCCGGACAGAAGCGCTCATTTGCCGGTTGCGGCGAAAACCACTCCGAAAGGCATGGGAGGCTTTGTCGCCCATCAGTTTACTTTTGCCTTCAGCGAAGACAGCCAGGAACTGGCCGTATCTTTGGCCGGTCGCATAGGTTGCAAGCTGGAAGATATTATAACGCTCATTGCCAAGCGATTTGACGGGTCGGCGCTCGATCTGAACATATCGACCATCAAGCCTCGCGTCGGTGCTCAAAAACGCATTGTGGTAAAGGTCGATCAGGAAGACATTGCCGACCTGCGGAGGCTGCGTGATCCTCTTAACGTGCGCTCTGATGGAACTTTGCTCCGAGCACCAGTTATTGCGGCGCTGGATGCGATTGCAACAGATGTTTTAAACGAATTGAAGGAACAATATTTTGCTTAAGAAAATTACCATGTGCGGTGCATTATTGGTAAGCACGGCCTTCGCCTCCTCCGGCTCCGCCGCTACATGGAAAGAAACCAACGACAAGGGACTGGTCGTCTATAGGGTCGGCAACGGCTCGACCGGACAGATTACCCTTGTGTGCGATCCTGATAATCTGTGGGCCGACAGCAACAAGCAAAGCTCGCAATTCTACCTTTTCACCACACTGCACAATGAGCAACTTGCAGGCCCGACCATCACCATTAAGGCCAATGACTATAACGCCGCTTTTCCTTACGTGGGCGGCTCAATCGTTGCAGATGGCAGTTGGAATAAGCTCATTGAAGCTTTATCGAAACCCGGTCCGGTGACGATAGCAGTCGGGACGAAGAAATTCAGCCTCACACTCGACAAGCCGCTCAAGTCCAAGTGCCTGAAACCGGAGCGAAGCTAAGAACCTGATATCATTATGTTCATTTTGATTCAGGCTCTAACAGATTTGCATTGGAAGTGCGGTCTGTTTTGCTTATCGGGTGATCTATTGTTATGGCTCATCGGCTCGCAGCAAAGCATCGATGACCTGCCAATAAGGGATACCCCCCATAGAATCTGATTTTGCCTGCAATTGATCGAGCACACGCTGTGGTCCAGTCACAGTGATTTTGCCCTGTGGTTCCGTGCGCTTGGGTCCCGGCCTGCGGGGCCGATTGACAATGGGGGTACTAGTAGGTTGTCTAGACAGAAAACCAAGCCCCTGCCCTACTTCCAGAGCGGCGGCCACATCAACTGCTGTGCTGCTCGGCGTATCAGCCTTCGCCGTAGGCAATCGAAGTTTTTTAAGCTCGGTCGGTGATGAAGCAGATTTCTCGTCGTTATCTCCAAAACCGTAGCTCATGGGGTCAGTTCCGCCCCCAGCCGGAACTGACCCCTTTAGAGCATAATCCGACCGGAGTGAAACGAGGATCGATAAGATTATGCTCGATATATAGAAGCTTAGAGCGCCGATCTGATTCATTCAGATCGAAACGCGCTCTAATAAATTTGGCGTTTATCCAATTCGTATAAGCTGGATAAGCGTTCCGCAGCCTTTTTTGCCTCATAAAGCGTATCTGAACAAGTCGATGAACTTGACATCATCACATCAAACCCAAGAGGTGAAGGGATGCGGAATACGGTAAATCTGCCTCTTTCAAATTTTGGATCCACCTCATTTTGAATCATCCGACTTAGCTCGTCGGCAGTCTTAAGTTCTTTTTTCAACAGACTGTCCCTCTCAGCTCTACGACCCTTCCATTTGGTCAATCAAGGCGTTAACCGCTTTTTCGAACCCTTCGCCTTGCACCCATCCATATCGGTCGCAAAGGTCAAGGAATCTGTCTCTGGCCTCGATCGTCACCTTGAGGTTCAACTGCGCATTCCGGCCTGTGCGGTAACGCCGGTCGTGACGCACCTCCCCTACCCGGCTTTGAACAGGCGCTTGCCGACTGACAAACCCCTGACTTTGGGCAAGACTTGCCGTTGCCACCGTGTCAGATTTGACGACAGGTTTTGGTTTCCAGTTAGCGAGAATGTCGCTGTCATCATCCAATGAAAGTTTACTGCGCTCCTTGCTCATTACGCTGCAACTCCTTCAATCTCGGCGGCCTTGAGACAGCCAATCACCTCTTTCATGTAAGCGGTCGCATTCTCGATAGCCTTATCAAGATTGCTCACTTGATTTGGATCAAGATCGCGTAGCGTGCCGCCATAATCGGTCAAGTCGCCATAGGCAGCTCTTTGCACGATCTGAGTATCAAAGGCACTCACATTGAGTTCTTCGATCTGGGACATTACATTTTTGAGCGCTCTGGTGGGCACGGCTGCA
The DNA here is from genome assembly GCF_052045675.1 of Brucella sp. 22210. Classification (NCBI taxonomy): domain Bacteria; kingdom Pseudomonadati; phylum Pseudomonadota; class Alphaproteobacteria; order Hyphomicrobiales; family Brucellaceae; genus Brucella; species Brucella sp. 22210. The sequence goes on along the minus strand of NZ_JBQEPD010000063.1, from coordinate 1,286 downwards.
CTGGTTCTGGTGTATAGAACCAGATGTGCGATCTTGCGACGGCTGACTTTCTCCTGCTGACGAATGAGCCTAACCGTTTTGATTGCGCCCTTGGCGTCCATCTTCGATCCCTGCACGGGGATTACAACCAGATCGGACAAGCCAATAGCGTAGGCAATCATCAAATTGGCAGTGCCTTCGAGATCGACAATGACGAAGGGGTATTTGCTCGCGCAATCATCTATCAATTCCACGATATTATCTTCGGTCGCCTCTGAAAACACATCAACGTTGTCTGGCTTACCGGGCAACATCGACCATTCTGTAATCCACTTCTCTGGATCCCCGTCAATGATGGCAACCTTATCGGCCAGCGTTGCAAGTTCGGTTGCCAATAGCAGCGCTGACGTTGTTTTGCCTGCCCCACCTTTCGGTGTGGCGAATGAGATTACCGACATATCTATATCCCTCGATCTGGATGACAGAGCCAAAGCTATCTGATAGCTACCAAGTAGTATACTACCAGAAAGCTACCAGATACTTAACAGATTCCCGATACCTTTTAGGTAGTTGATAGCTATCCGATACCTTCTTTCTACCCGCCAACTATCGGCTATCTATCTGGTAGCGCGTAGTAAATTCGGCTTCTCGTGCTATGAACCGATACCCGTGTCGCCCCGGTGTTTTGGGAAGAGCGCCGGGGCTTCTTCGCCGGTTCAATTCCACCATCCCCCATCATAGTCGCGCCAATATGCACCGGTGATTTCATGTTTGATGCTAACATCTTCGGCAAAGCAATTGCGCCAGTCTGCTAAACGATGAACCTCGGTGAGTAGCTCCTCGATCTGTTCTTTCAGATCCGCATCGTCTTTGTAGGTGATGGTGAGGCCGTATTCACAGTCTCCGAGCTTTCGGCCTGAAAACTCTCGCTGAACCAGAGATTCAATATCTTCGTGTACCCGCTTTTTACCACGTACGAATTTGCTGTTATTTTCGACCAGGGCCCACAGACGGACGGGAACCGTCTGAACATCTGGCAGGGCAGGTGAGACAATCTTTGCTGTGCGCAGCCTTGCCTGCTGAACGGCCCGGCTGATTGTCGTGCGACTGCATTCAAGCGTCCGTTGAACGGTCGCCCATGAATTGCCGCTGGCAAGCATCCGATTGATGGCATCGTACCGGGTCTGGTCAGCTTTGCGGCCCTGATATTTCCCTGCTGCCTTGGCCGTGGCAATGCCCTGCCTCTGCCGCTCGCGGCGCTGTTCATAATCCCGCCGCGCAATTGCCGCCAGCATATCCAGAAGCAT
>NZ_JBQEPD010000062.1:0-10581 GCF_052045675.1 Brucella sp. 22210 | reverse complement strand
CAACGTGTCGATACTCCTGAGACATAAGCCTGTCCTCAAGCCTGTGCTTGAGCCTTTCTGCTTATGCCGACTGTCCGGTCGAAATGGGCTGCAGTCCAGAATTACCCCCCCCCGGGATCGTGGCCAGGACGCTGACGTCCCGGGTGACGGTAGGTGAAGTTGCACACCGCCATGGTTTGCTTTCGAACCATGTATCGTCCTGGCGTACGCTTGCAAAACAGGGACGGCTGGCATTGCCTGCGCCGGACGATCCGGTGAAATCTGCAACGCTGATGGTTGGCACCGCTGAGAAAGCGTCGAGCGTCGATGGCGCTGCTCGCACGCGTCCGGAAATCATGGCGGGTGGGGTGACTATTCGATGGGACGCAGGCGCTTCGGGGGGAGCGGATCGCGTCGGTCGTACACGCTTTGGCTACTTGCCCGTGATGGTTTCTTCCAACCGGGTGCGTGATCAAGGTTGCGACAAAGCCCCCAGAAGGATTGCAGCCGTTGAAGCGTGCGGTATCGATTGTGGATCGCCCGGAAGGCGCGATAGTGTTTGTCATCTTGCGCCAGATCACGCAGGGTCCAGTTTTCGCTCGGAGCCATTATTGGTTGGCTCAACCGCTGCCGCCGTTTGGCAAAATATTGGGAGGACTCCATTGCTTCGTCAGAAGCCTGGATGTTCATATTATCCATTAGGAGAATCCCACGCCGCATCGCAAGCCTGCAATATTGAGCCGAGCTCTTAAGCAATTCCGGTGTATGATCACGAGGCTCTATTGGTCGGAAATTGTTTGCTGTTTCTTACCTGGCTCCCTTCTGCGCGGCTCCACGTGGTCAAGCATCCAGGTTGGCCCCACTACACGAATTTTGCGCTGGGACATTGTCGATATGGACGACGTAGAAGTATAGGCTGATACCTGCATGATAGAGCTTATTGCCGGGGCTATAGAGATGCTTGATGGACGCAATGGGGGCATTGGGCTCGGGAGGGGTATCCCCAGTTTCGCCGCCTTTTTTTCTTCTATTTGGCCGCGAACCGCATCAATATAACGGGCCCAGTCACATTTTTTGAATTCACCTTCTCGTTGATATTTATAGGCTGATGGCAGTTCGTCATAAGGCCGGCCGGTTTTGATCGAAACCATCTCGGCTGTTTCTTTACGAGGATCATTCAGCACATAAAGGTCGATATCCTCGGTTTCGCAGATGAAACGGCACTGTTCCAGGGCGGCGTCATCTCCGCCTTTCTGACGGTACTGAGAATTAGGGGACGGGAACAAATATCCATCCGATAACCGAACACAGTAGCGCAACGCCTTGCTTGCTCGTCGTCGCTGAGGTTGAAATTCACTGACGACTTTTATTTTTTCCTTGAAGGGTTTAGTAGTATAGCTATCGTCCCGATAGCTGACCTTGCGTGTCGGTTGTGACGCGGAGACCTGAATCATTTTTGGTTTTGTTCGTGTAACCGCAGTCCGGCAATGTGGTTTTGGGGGCTGGCCGGTTGCGCGCTGTAGCTCAGAGATACGATTTGTAATGTCGCGGCAAGCGTTAAAAAAGCCGCCATGGGATTCAGACGTGGTGCATCCTCGCGCGCTTAACATATTCCTAAGCGCTGCAAGCTGTCGCTGTTCTGCTAAACTTATGTTTGGAGAAGACGCCGCGCAAGTACCTGCCAATACACGTTCAGACCCTGGATACAATGTCAGCAGCGACATAAATAGCAGCAATGTCCATTTCACCATGTCGATATTCCGGTTCTAAATGTGTGCTGTAAAAGGGATGGATAAAACTGAGTATTCTGGCAGGGCCATTACGATTTAAAGTGCTTGTTCGAACATACGGTCTGGCGCCAATGAGCATGTCTGCGTAGTCGTTCAAACGTTCGAAATAGCTGGTTATTTTAGTCAGATAGTAAGTACTAGATTGCGGAATTATTGAATTTGATTTGAGACTATGAGTATCCTCGGAATTGTCTCGACGAGGGATGTTCCTTGAGATTAACGGGGAGCTTGCCGCCGGAGTTTTGCAGAAGCTTTATTAGTTCCTTGTGCAGCCAAATGTTCATTGCTGCTGCATTGCTTCCCTGAACAGCATAACCCCATTTTTGGGCAAGCTTTCTACGAGCTGGCAAAGAGGCGTCGAGATCTAATAATTTCATGAGATCAATCGCCGAGGTTCGCCAGTTGAGCTTCAGGTCATTTTGCGCTGCGAGATTATCCAGCAGTGCTTCGGTGTCTGCGTTTGCCTTTCGCGCCGCATCTGAAGTTTGTGCTGTGGAGGTGTTAATTTCTTGAGCCGCGAGGTCGTCGATCCGAGGATTTGCAGTTGCGCCCGCGACAAAAAAATTCTTAATAATATCTATAAAGCCCATTGCTTATCCTCCAGCTTATGACTCCTTCGGAGAACGGAATAGCTTATTGATAATAAGCCCGGCGATCATCTGAACCACCAGGCCAGAAATGCCACCGCCGACGAATTGTCCTGCAATAGCGGCCAGATCAAGCCCTGATCCAGCTGTAGCTGTGGCAGCAGCAGATCCGACGCCCAGAAGAGAACTGAACAACTGTCCGCCGGAAATGCCACCAACAGCACCCGCCAATGCATTTCCGAGGCTGCCGATATTGGAGTTCTGAACTGTTTTGCCCCCGACGGCTCCACCCAGGAGGCCGCCAATCAATTGAGGCGCCAGTTGCGCAAGAAGTGTTTCCATTGTTGCGTCCTTTCCCATGAACAAGGTTGAAGGGAAGACGAGCAGGCTATGCCTGCTCGTCTGCTTGGGAGGCTTATTAGTAATTCGAAGTACGGTTATGCTTCCAGTATCGTGCGTGACCCGTTGAGTAGTATGAGTTATTGCGAACCTGTACGGTCTTTGCGGTCCGAACCGTGTGGGTCGGCAGGTATTCGACCTTGTTGACATACTGGTTGCGCGTCACGAACCGTGGTCGTTCATAGACACGCGTTACCACATTTGTTCGCACGATCGGCTGTATATTCCTCACGGTCACAATGTTATTGACGTGCCGTACATATCGAGTTTTGTTGACGTTACGATAGCGTGTCACATTGTTGACCTGGCGAATGGTCTTATAGCGATAGACGGTACTTGAAGATGGCCTGACATCTACGCGGGATATAACCGTCTTTCCAGAGCGCAGGTGCTCAGTTGGTAACCAGTTCGTTTTGCTGGAATATCTGTTTTCCTTCAGAACAGCAGTTCGGTTGTGTACTCGGGTGACGGTATTGATGCGCGTTACGGGTTGAATACGGGTAACGTTCACGATGCGTTTGGTGTGAATAACGGTTTTTGGCCGTTCAATGTCTCTGTAACGCGTCACGTTGCGAACCTGACGAACGGTTGTTCCGTCGCGATACACAGTTGAGACATTTGTTGTCGGTGCATATCTGCGGTGCGATGCTTCGGCTGCATTTGTAGGCGTGATCGCTGTCATAGACAGACATGTAATGGATGTGAACGCCAGAAGAATTTTAAAAGCATTATTCATGGTCACTCTCCCGAAAAACATAGAATTTTGTTAATATACTTGTAATATTATAAAAATTCGCGATCTCATCCATCTAGACAGACTGATCATCGAAGAGTTGAGCTCGTCTACCGAGCATTATGGATAATAGCATCAGCGATTAATTTCTTCAATGCAGTAATAATTGATAAATATTTATGTAAGTGAATCAACTACAAGTAATTAATGAATTCATGAACTTCTTCTTATATTTACGAGAGTGAGCAGATCTTTATATTAGATACCACTTAATTGTTATCTATATTTATTTCTGATGGGGTTCGGTTTAGAGGTAATAAATACGCGCGAATTATCCAAAGTATGGAATATAACGATTTAAATTGGCTTGATCTTAAAATAGAAGTCGTACGTAAGAACCAGTAAAATTTTCATTTTAAGTAAAAATTTACCTTATTATGTCAGGATATTGCTTGCAGTGTTTTAAACGATACGGAACTGTGTGCTCGGTCGCTGCTACAATGTCGTGGTTGTATATATATAACGCATGTAATTATTGCGCGACTAAATGTTGCCATTGTCGTATTATATCGACCTGTTTCGCCTACCGTGTTCCTGCCATGACAAGGGACAAACGATTGGAACAATCGAGGCATGGTCGCCAGAACAATCGTAGGTAGAATTTAACAATTTGTGCAATCCGCCAACTGAAGTCGGCAAAATCCGCCTTCAAATTGTCTAGGTTCAATATTTCTGAATAGTCCAACATGTTGGCGCGACCGCAACCTCTTAATTGGAGCAATTTATGCGAGCCAAAATAATCTTTGAAATGCTCGGCAGCCTGTTCGTTTTTCTGATGATGGGCGTGGTCTCAGCGCCTGCCCAGACTTGCTCTGCTTCGGAGCTCGCGCTTTTGAAGCAAAAAGTGCCGGAAGGGTACCGGATTTATTCGCTATTGAAGGACAAACAGCAATTTCTAACCTGGTTGAAATGCGACGATAGTCAACTGGATCTGGCAACCGCTGTCCATGAATCTGTTCATGTTTTGACGGAAGAAAATGATGCCTATCCACTCATCAACGGAACGCTTATACCTCGTCCGCATGTGGTATCTGCATTCGCGCCACCCAAAAAAATCGCATCTGAAATGGTAAAAAACTTTGGGCCAGATGACTTGTTCATCTCAACTTATCTCCAACCTGGTGCCGCCTCATCCGCGGACGATTTCATGTTCCTCCTGGATGAGTTGAATGCTTATGGTCATGATTTAAATACAGCCGTCAAACTTCAAGGTCAGACTACCGTCGTACAACAAGTGGATCATCGAGACGGGCTGGCTGCGATGATGGCATTTGTCATCGCTTATACGCAAAAGTCTATGCGCAATGATCAGCAATCATGGCAGGGTTTGCAGAAGGAGACGATCATAAACTCCCTGGAGGCGATTTGGCGTCAGTCTGAAGGCGTGCTCACCAGCTCATGCGGCATTCCCAATTTTGGCACGTCAGATACAAGCTATATTGAATATATGTGTGAGACAAAAAATACGGCAGCCTTGACGACCATCCTGAAACGCGATCCGATCTGCCCGAAGAACTGTCTTGTCAAGCGAAATTATATCGGTCAGGACACACCGTCCTAATCCTGGTTTGCAAAGAGACAGGTGTTTCGTAGTTCTCGTGGCTCGTTTGTGAAAACGCGGCAGGCGCGAAAAGAATGCGAAACGGGATTTCCTTCAGTCGTGGACACCTGGTTGCGAGCGGGCTGTTCTCGGCATCGCCATTACATATATATATGTGTGGAATGCCGATTTGTGGTTCGGCAAATGGACATCATTGCTTCAGCCGGATCGGCGCGTATCGTCGTAAGGCTGATATTCTTGTCAATTATTAAGTACTGAGGGGAAGAGGGCCTGAGCCGAACCTAAAATTAAGTTGAGTGATTTCAGGAATTTATGATCCTCTGTACTTTACCAGGCAACTTTTCCTTCAAAGGGTTATCTCTTCCTGTTCGCAGACGCCAATTGCGACGATCCGGATAAACGGTTGCCGCATTTGATCCTGTCGCCGTCGAGGGCGGGCTGGTGCTGTAAGAAAATGTTTCTGCAGGCTCTTTTTCGCAGAATTATCCATATCCATTAAAAACATCTTGTTGATGAAAGGCATTATATACCATTATAATACCCCATGCTTAATAGTTTAATCGCATCTGGAGTAAGGTATTTTACATAATACTTATAGATGACATTTACAGGCTCTGAATTTCGGTTCGCATTTTAAATGACGTGTCCGGACTGATCTTTTGACAGAGTCACGGAGAAAGCACATGAAATCAGTTTTATTGCTTATCTGGTCAGGTCTCGCAGCGATAGTGGGCGGGGTGATGGTGGTGCACAAGGCACCGCAGATCCAAAATGACATACTTGAACGCACTTCCGAGACGATGAATTCCGTAAATCCGCTTGTTCAAACATTTGTTGACGGGAGGGATGTTCTGCTGCGGGGACCTGAACGGAACGAAGAGTCAAAGGCGCGCACATTGGCAACAGCACGCGAAGTATGGGGAGCGCTTGGGCCCGCCGACGGCTTATGGGTTTCGAATAGTGCGACTGCGCAGTCAGTTGTCAGTATTGAAAAAACCGCTGATGGCCAAATTCAAATGTCAGGAGCTCTATCTGCCGACGATCACTCCAATCTTGCGGCGGCAGTGGCTGCAAATTTCATGGGGCCAGTCAAGGACAACATCACGTCTACAAATGGCAAGGCGCAATTGAGTGAAATTGACCGAGTTGTCAAGGCTTTCGCGCTGCTTGATGCTGGTTCTTTGATCTGGCAGCCAGACCATTATACGCTTGCAGGGAAGACTGGGAAGCAATCAGTCGTAGAAACAGTTGCCTCCTTATCCACTGAGGGCGGACCTGAATGGCAAACTTTCATACAACATCTTGAGCCCACCGCTCAACAACCGGTCGAGCTAACGCCGGTGGCCCATTTCCTGGTTACAAGAGGCCTGGACAATTCGTTGATAGCGAGCGGCAATGTCGGTTCGAAGGCTCAAAAGGTGGCCATTCTAGAGAGACTGGAAACAGTCGCGAATGGTAAAATTGTTGACAACATCAAGATACGCGATCAAGGGTTACCTGAAAACTGGAGCGCACGTCTGATGACCGGGACCCAAGCCTTAATGGGGTTTCGCGCGGGGACTTTGCTATTAGATGGTTCAACGACGTTTCTGAACGGAACGGTCAATCCAGAGCAGATTGAAGATTTCAAATCCGCATTACCGTCGGATTGGCAGGTGAATATTCTTCCTGCCGCCCATAGTTCAGATCTTTTCCCGGTCTCCGGGGCTGGAGCTGCACCGAAGCCAGATGGTGTGACCAATGAAAATGTGCCATCCTTTTTCAATCAAAGCTCTCAAAATGCGAGCGGAGCTCCAGGTGACGTGACATGTAGTCGTGCGCTTTCTCTCACCTTCGCCCATACTGTTATTCATTTTGATACGTCTTCTGTAGAGATTGATAAGTCAAATATGGGTAAACTCAATTCTCTCTTTGAGATGATCAGGCCTTGTATAACCAGTGGGCATCTTAAAATTATAGGACATACGGATACCATAGGCGCAGAGAAACTGAATGATCGGCTCAGCTTGGCACGGGCACGATCGGTGAAGGCAGTTTTCCTTCGTGGAGGTTTCAATCCAGAAGACATTTCCGTGGAAGGGAAGGGGGGACGACAACCCGAAATTCCCAACACATCTGAAGCAAACCGGAGCCAAAACCGCCGGGTCACTTTTGATTGGCAAAGCAAATAATTTTTAGAAACAGGGGTTACCTCATGCCTTATCTGCTTACGCAAATGTGGCTCTATATGTTAGCTGCGTTTATGCTCGGTTTATCATTAGGATGGATATTGTGGGGACATCTTAAAAAGCAATTGTACGGACTGTCGCATGGCCTTCGAATTCTCGGGGAGGAACGCGATCGTTTTAGAAGTGATCTTGATGCATGTCGAAATGCATCTGCTACGCAAATACTCCAATCTATGCATCTGGCGGAGGAGGCTACTTCGCCTGTGGTTCCCCCAAAGGACAATCTGCGTCGCTTGATCGGAATAGGCCCGACAAATGAAAAGCTTTTAAACGATGCAGGTATAACCACTTATGCTCAGATTGCCGCATGGACGGCCGATGATGTCGCCGCGATCGAACGTCTCCTTAACTTTGGCGGAAGAGTAGAACGTGAAAACTGGGTTGAGCAGGCAAGGCTTCTGGCGGCGCACCAGGAAGAGGAATTCCTCCGACGGTTCCCCACTTCGTCCAGCATCACAAATACCTGATAGCCGTCTCAAAAGAAGCGGCTCGGCAAAATTGGACGGTAGTTTAAGTGGATTTTCTGCCTGAAAGCGGCGAGATAGCCGCAACAGGAGAATCAAGCTGAGCAAACGACCACGCCGGAACCACAGCCCGGCGTTCAAGGCCAAAGCAGCACTTGCCGCGCTGAAGGGTGAGCAAACGCTTGCGGAATTGGCACAGCAATTCGACGTGCATCCGAACCAGAGTCAGCCTCCGGTGGAGGCCGCAGGTCAGGCAGCTTGAGCGTTGACGGTCGGCGGCGTCCAATTCCACGGAAGCAACTGCTCCAGCCTGATAATCGGCGTGTCGGCGATGCGGGCAAGAACGTCGGCCAGCCACGCCGGCGGATCGATGTCGTTGAGCTTTGCCGTCATGATTAGCGTGGCCATGAAGGCTGCACGATCTGCACCGCGGTCTGATCCGGCGAAGAGCCACGACTTTCTGCCGAGCGCAAAGCCTCTGAGCGCTCGCTCGGCGGCGTTGTTCGTCAGGCAAATCCGGCCATCCTCCAGGAATGACGTGAAGCCATCCCATCGCTTGAGCATGTAATCGATCGCCTCGGCGACCGGAGAACTGCGCGACAGTTTTGCACGCTCGGTTTGAAGCCAAGCATGCAGATCGTCGACGAGCGGCAGGCTTTCCTTGCGGCGACGTTCCAGGCGTTGATCGGCCGTAAGCCCGTTGATCTCCCGCTCGATATCGAACAGGCCGTCGATCCGTTTGACGGCTTCGAGCGCCATAGGCGAGATCGGCGCGGCGTTCTTTCCACGCTTGGCGTTCGCATTAATGTCTGCGAGCACGAAGAACTTGCGACGCGCGTGTGCCCAACAGAGTGCCTGGGTCAGCGGATTTGGATCGCGATCACCCTTGAACAGCGGATTGTAGCCACCATAGGCGTCCGCCTGCAGAATACCGGTGAAGGTCTTCAGGTGGCGCTCCGGATGCTCCTGCCGTCGATCCCGCGAGGCATAATAAAGGGCGGCCGGCGGTGAGAGGCCTCCGAACGGCCGATCATCCCGGACATAAGTCCAGATGCGGCCCGTATCGGTCTTTCCCTTGGCCAGGATCGGCACTGTCGTGTCGTCACCATGCAGGCGCTCAGCGGCAAGAACATGCGCTTCGATCAGACAATGAAGTGGCTTCAACGTCGCGGCGCAAGCTCCGACCTGATCTGCAAGCGTCGATAAACTAAGGTCGACGCCCTCACGAGCATAGCGTTCGCTCTGACGATTGAGCGGCTGGTGCTGGGCAAACTTCTCGAACAGGATCATCGCCAGCAGGTTTGGCCCGGCAAAGCCGCGTGGCGTTACATGGAAGGGAGCCGGTGGCTGCGTGATCTTCTCGCACTCGCGACAGGTAAACTTCTCCCGTACCGTCTGGATGACCTTCCACTGGCGCGGGATGACCTCCAGGGTCTCGGTGATGTCCTCGCCAAGCTTCGACAATTTGGCCGATCCGCAGCAGGCGCAATTGGCGGGAGCGGCGATGACGATGCGCTCGCGTGGCAGATGTTCGGGAAAGGGCTTGCGTGACGGACGCCTGCGCTCGAAGGCTTTGACGGTTGAAGCTTTGGCTGCGATCTCCGCGGCCAGTTCATCTTCACCGGCGTCCGCTTCCAATTCCTCGAGTTGCAGTTCCATCTGCTCCAGGAGCCGCGCCTTGCGCTCGGACCGGCTGCCGTAGAGTTCACGGCGGACCTTGTCGATCTCCAGCTTCAGCCGAGCGATCAGCGCTTCGGAATGCGATACGAGTGCCTTTGCACTGGCGGCTTCTGCCTTGGCGGTTGCCGCTTCTGCTTCGGCTGTAACACGTCGAGCGCGTTCCTGGGCCAGCAGTGCAAGGGCACTGGCAAGGTCGTCCGGAAGCTCTTCGGTCGCGTCGCTCATGACAGGATGGAATCATATTTGACCCCATCATTCCAGTGTTTTTGCTCATCCGGCCGACGTCGGCCGCCAGGTCTTTTGCGGCATCCGCCAGTCGATACCTTCCAGCAGATAACCGAGCTGCGCAGGTGTGATCACCACCGTGCCATCGGCCGCTGATGGCCAGATGAAGCGGCCACGCTCCAGCTTCTTCGTGAACAGGCAAGCGCCCTGGCCGTCATGCCAGATCACCTTGATCAGGCCACCGCCGCGGCCGCGGAATACGAACAGGTGTCCACACATCGGGTCACGCTTCAGCGCCTCCTGCACCATCAACGACAGACCGGGGAAGCCCTTGCGCATGTCCGTATAGCCCGTGGCCAGCCAGACCTTCACGCCAACAGGAACCGGGATCATCGCAGACCCAATACGCAATCGAGAATCCGGCCAAGCGCGTCCGTGTCAATATCACTATCCACGCGGACCCGACGGCCCCGGCCGAGCTCGATCGTTACATCGCTGCGCTTCCGACGAAGATGGGATGTGGTGGGCGCTTCCAGCTGAACGGGAGAGACTGTCGAAGCGGCCTCGGATACGATCACCGGCACCAAAGTCGCCGTATCAGACCTTGGCTCCTCGATCCGGCAAAGCTCTTTGCGCCAACGGAACAACTGGCTGACATGGATGCCGGCCGCGCGGGCAATCTCGGAGACTACCGCGTCCGCCTTAAAGCAGGCAGCGACGAGGCGCTCTTTATCTTCGCGTGACCAGCGCCGACGGCGCTCCACGGACGTGATCACCTCAATTGAATGCTTCGTCATATGACTACTCCTAGTGTTACCACTAGGACTGGCAGTCAGAAGGCCGTCATCGCAAGACGGCCTTCACCGTGGGCTTAC
>NZ_JBQEPD010000061.1:0-10908 GCF_052045675.1 Brucella sp. 22210 | reverse complement strand
CGAGCGGTTTCAGTCCAGGTCATCGTGAGCTCCATCGAATGTAAGCAATCCGATTGAATCATAACCTGCTGTAATCGCTCAACCCTTTTTGGAACAGGCTTTAAGAGTGCGAGGCAGGGTGAGGGGATTGCTCCCTTTTTCTGGAATCTGATTGAAGGAACCAGGCTCAGAAACTATCGACAATAAATGGATAATTGAACGAAGCGAAATGGTTCTCTTTAAGGTGCGGTTTGAGGTCGGTTTCATGCTCTTTGCAGGCATAAGCCACCACATCTCGCTTCACATCGGCCGTCTCCTGCTCCTTCGACATTCCGATGATCTGCTCGTCCGTAAATCGTACCCGCTTCACCCCGTCCGTCTCTTTGCTGTGACGGACTCTACCAAAAAATTTGGGTGGAAGATTTGGGTCTCGGATCCGGCAGCATATAATGCTCTCTGCGCTCAAAAAGCGAAGCGAAAAACTATGCCACAACTCTTGAAAACGGACATGAGAATCAAAAACCATGCAAACCGCAAACTATTTTATGGGTATGTGATCGAAAGGTAAGGCTCAAGCCGATATCACACCTTGCATAGCGCAAGTCCCGTCTGGCAAAGTCATGTTGGGCGATTTCAGTCCAGACCAAATTATGTATGATTATTTGTTAACCCAAGGAGCGTCAACTATTGAAGTGGAATAAAGTTTTTATTATTTTATCCGATGTTGATAATGAATATTTGGTTGAGGCGGCAGATTACTATAAACGCCGTTACAGTGTGCCGAACGAGTGTTGTTTCGCAAATAAGAGTGAGAAAGGATATAATGAATTAAAATGTTGTATTTTAAAAGGAAGTTGCGATTTTGATACGAAGCTAATCATAGTTTGCAATGGAACTAAAGATAGTAAAATTGCAATGGATAGTTTTTACTGTAATGGTTATGAGTTTGCGCATTATTTAAAAAGACTTGGAATAAGGAGTGTAGGTTTGGTGGCGTTTAAATGCTCTAATTCTGGAAGTTTTGGGTTTTTAGAAAATTTTATTTCGGCATGTAATGGTCTATATATGAATATTGGATGGGCGATAGGTTATATTGGTGATGTCAGCCTGTTTTTCGGTTATGAAATTGTAAATATTAAAGGGTTTTGGGAATTTGGATCTATTATAGATTTAACGTCTCGCCTTTGCGGAAAGCTGTCCGATTCTAAAAGAATACATTTAGTGGAGGGGAATTCTTGCGTTATTATCCCTGGTAGCCGACGGTATGGTTATTCAAGCATTCAAAAAGAAAAATAAACGTAAAAGCGTTTTTAGAAATTGCTAAATTGAGCAATGGGCCTGATGACGAGAGCGATGTCAGGTATGGCTTCGGATACGTCGCTCTTCATGTACGAGGTGTCGCGATCTTGCCATCCAGCCAAAGGTTCGGCACCTGGCGTCTGGGCAGACTTCGGTAGAATGCGCGCCATCCCTGCCTTCAACCGCGTCGCGTCTGATGATGCGACCGGCTGAACGTCTCTATCTCGTGGCTGCCGCGCTTGTGCCGGCGCAGTCGGCGCGGGCCGGAACAGGAGCGCGTAATTTAAATCGCGCTGTAGCGACTGCGAGGGCCTTTGGAAAAATCGCAATGATCGACCTGACGGCTCATTTTTATGTTGCGTTTCCCATAAAAAATATCCGACTTTGGCCTTAATAGTGTCTGCCCGATGAAATCGTCGCACAGGAATAGCAGGATCCCATGGGACAAGATGGTGACGGGTCTTTGACGCTGTTCATATTTCCACTGACCTGATGTGGTGGACGGCCTCCGCTCCCGGCAACGTAATATGCCAAAGTGTGGCTGTCGAAAGTCACATAAGGGAGAGCCGTCCACCACATCAGGTCACCACCTCAAGCGCTTCCTGGCCTGTCTTCCGCGGCCGGTCCGCGCTATCTTCTTTTCAAAGAAGAACGGAGGCGAAAGAGTTTTTTAGGTACCAACGGTTAGCGTCCGGATCGCACAAATGGTGATCAGGCACATAATCGCGCCGGATTTGGAACCTGACTTTTTCCAGGCACCTACGGGTACAGACCGGGCAAATCGGCGTTCAATGCCGTCGGAGTGCCGTGGAACTCGCCCGGGTTGTGGAACTCGACCTCAAAGGGCTGTTTGACCATCTTGCGCATGATCTTTTCTTTCCCATTTGTCGACGACCGCTGCGGCAACCGAATTACCGATGACATTTGTGGCAGAGCGCCCCATGTCGAGGAGGTGATCGACGCCAAGAACCAGGGCAATCCAGGTTTCAGGTAGTCCGAAATACGTTAAAGTCGCCATAATCACCACGAGAGAGGTGCGCGGAATGCCCGCCATTCCTTTCGAGGTGATCATAAGCAGAGCGACCATAAAAATTTGTTGATGTAAGCTAAGCTCTATGCCGTGAGCCTGCATTATAAACAATGCACCGAAGGTACAATAAATCATTGATCCATCGAGGTTGAATGAATACCCAAGCGGCAGAACGAAATTCACGATGCGGCGACGAATGCCGGCATTTGGCAAAATTTCGAGAAGCCGTGAATAGGCCGCTTCCGAGCTTGCAGTGGAGAAGGCGAGTAAAACGGGCGCGCGGATTTCGGAGAATAGCCTGGTAGCATTTCGCCCAAGCACGGTGAATGCTGCAAGAAAAAGCAACAGCCACAGGACGAACATCGCGAGGTAGAACCCCAGAACGAATTTGGCATAAGTGGCCAGCAAGCCTGCACCTTGCGTTGCAATTGCAGAAGCGAGCGCTGCAAAGATCGAGAGGGGTGCCAGTCTCATAATAAACTCGGTGACCTTAAGCATGATGGCTGCGACCTGCTCAACAAGATGCAATACGGCGGGTGTCTTATTATCGAGGGCTGAAACGGCGCTGCCGACAAATAGCGAAAACACAACGATTTGTAGAATTTCGTTACGCGCCAGTGCATCAAAAATCGAAATCGGCACTAAATGTGTAATAAACGCACTTATTGAAAAAGCATTTGTAGAAGCAACCGGTAAATTGCCTTCCGGGTTGATCGGTATCAAGTCGAGGCCGATGCCGGGTTTGAGAAGTTGAACCATTATAAGGCCCACAAGCAGCGATGCCAAAGATGCGCTCAGAAACCAAAGCATGGCTTTAGCGCCGATACGTCCAACGGAAGCTATATCTTCCATATGGGCAATTCCCGTCACCAGGGTCGAAAAGACCAAAGGAGCGATAATCATTTTGATAAGTCTGAGGAATAGATCCGTTATAAGGTTGAGTTGCGCAGCGATGGCGTTGGCCTGGTCCGGGGCAAAAAAATTGTGAACGCCCCATCCTGTTATTATACCGAGCGCCATGGCGAGGACGATAAATAGAGTTGTGTTTGCTTTCAAAGGGGCCTCAATATTTGAATTATATAATATAATTATATCCGCAGAAGCGCGTAAACTTTGCGGGTATTTATATAGGAACCACTGTAAACGTCATGCACTTTTTGAATTGGTCGTTCACAATAATCTTCCAGTCTCGCGCAGGCACTTGTCCAGACCCATGCAAAACATCAGGGGGTGCTCCCAAGATATTATGAGGGGCTAGAGCGGGCTAAATCGGCAGAACCACCCTAACTATTTGTTTTTGGGGCTCCATCCCGGATGCGATGATGCGTGAGGACCATTGGCCTATACGGCAAGGCCATCCATGGCGGCAGCAATCCAGACGATGTTTTGTCGAAGCCCGGGAAGGAAGAAAAAAGAGAGTGGATCCCCCGGAAATCGGCGCTCAGGTTTTATGAGCAGCTTAACCAGCTTGAAAAGCAGGTTCACGCTGAAACGCCAGATGACGTGGAATATAGGATGTTTTGCAAAGAGCGCCTTGTGTGAAGGAGTTCGATATCAGCGAAAATGGGGTCGGAGCGGCTGTAGAGAGAGGAAGTTGCGCATGGAACAGGAGCGCGGGTCGAATTTTTCCAACGCACCCCCTCATCAATAGCGGGCAAGCCGCTTGTCATGTGCCAGCCATTAGAGCGTATGCCGAAAAGTGTGAAACACCTCCGCAGAGAAATCAGTCCACTGGACTGATTTCGGATCCTGCTTTGATCGGAAAAGATGTGTGTTAAGACAAGGAACCGGAGCGTGATCTGATTCAATCAGACAAAACGCGCTCTAAAGCCGAAGTGTTTGAGGCGAGATGTTCAGAACCGGCGTGACCGAGCTCGGCGGCGTCATAGAGGAGGGGCTTTCGGGATGGTCCGCATGGCAGACAGACTGTGACATTCTTTTGGGGCGACCACTAGCCATTCGCGTCGTTTTTTTGCTTTCCATCAAGGCAATGGCCAGGCTAAACAGCGCGCGCACCTATCCCTGGACGATCATACAACCTATTGCCTATTGCGCGATTTTGATACTGCCCCTGTGGGAACCTGGTGGTTTAAGTGCCTTTGAAAAGCCGTATTTGTTCAACATTCCCGCCCCATTGGCAAAAGCAACATTTCCAATTTTGAATCGTATAAATATATCCGCTGACACCCTGTAAGCCCCCTGGCCGAAGGATAACGAATTAAGACTTTCACCGACGCCACTTTGCATACAGACCGCAATGTGACTTATCTGTCGGTTATTTCAGGAAAAAAAATGCAAATTGACAACGATCTACATAACGATAACGCAGTTAATCCACGTGTTGCAATCCTTATTCTCATGTGGATTGTGGGCGCTTTTGGCTTTCTTATGTCAGTTTCCATTACTTTGACCACGCTTATTAGTGCAATTTTGTTTCTCGCGGCCGATGGAGCGGTCTTCAAGCTTATTTTTCATACGAATATATTGCCATATGGCCCTCTTGGACATTCGCGGGCTCTGTTCGGGTTGGCTCTGGGGCCATGCATTATGACGTTCTTTATATGGAAGCCACTAGAAGCTATGGGATGGGAAATCCGCAGTCAGCGCGATTAGTCCCCGCTTTAGCCTCACCCGATCGGATTATCAACGTGGCCAAAGACCAGATTGCGGTTCGATGGAACACATTCAAAGAGTCGATTTTAATTCATCAGATTTTCAGCGGATACTTTTAATGAACGGCACAATTTTAGGCGCAATCTTGCTTTCTTCCGCTTCACTCGCGATCCGGACGGGATATGGACGAATTCAGCCGATTTTGCTCCATTTGGCTCCCCGTTGCGGTTGCCAGATCTTTACACCTCGCGCATTGCCACTCCGGTCGGTCTGTGGATTTTGAGCCAGAATAGCGGTACTTGTAACACATCGGGCAATTGCCGGTTTGTTCTCGCACTCCAGGCACGCAACGGCAAGCTGCAACGGCTTGGTTCGGGAATGCTTGCATTAGGCGGAACAGCTCTGCTTTCTGTCAATTACTGCCATTTGTTGACTGAGGAAATGAATGAAAATCTTGAGTCTGTGACGGGTAACTGCGCGGTAGCGGCGCCTGCGTCGCATCCAGAGAACAAAGGACATCAGTAGCGGTGGCTCTTCGACCCGTTCACGAATTTCGGCTCGGCGCCTGTGCGGAGTGCCAGCAAACAGCAATGAAAATGTTCCTGCGGTATCCAATCCGCGCATGGGAGATTGATCGACCGTCGCCAGTGGCTGCTCTGCCCTCGATCCAACGGCATTGTTACGACGATATAACCGCTATCCATTCGGGATGGCGGCAGATTTTTTGCGTCTTCCACTTCAAAAAGAGCGGGGGAGGGTTTCGCCCCTCCAGCACACGACCCGAGGTTGGCTCTTTCCTGTGATGAGCATCTCCTGAAAAACCAAATGGAAAATATGGTCAAAACGGGGAAAGTAAAATTCCGGTGCTCACCTCCCTTAACTACGCGCTCCGCGTCGGTACTCGCAAATCGCCATTATTGCACAGCTATGCCACTTTTGATCACGCGCTGACAGAAGCCCTCCATTTTGAAAGGGAGTAGAGTAGATCCTGTCTGTCTAAAGTAGAGGGGAAAAGCTCAGGAGATTTAAAAATTTGCGAGACTGGTTCTTTCTGTTGTGATCGCACTGACGAAGGCGCCAGACGCGCGGACGTCGGTAACGAATGATGTTGGCGTCGGCGACAAAAGCCCGGCAAACTATCTCGCCACCGCGATAAAGTGGTGACAAAGTTATGAGTCGACAGCCTGGCCAGCGTAGTATAAAGCAGTACCAATATGTGGTTGGCGTTGTTCCTTCTGTCGCAGGACAGGGCTTCAGGAAGAACGGAAACAGGATCGTAAGTCGGCATTCTGCGAATTAATAGATGGTCCCATCGGCCCCTTCATTGTGTCCAGGATTTATACAGACAACATTATGGGTGCTGACGGTACTCGAAATCAGATTTGGCGAGAGAGAAAAAGCCGACAGTCATCGCAGGAGCACTTTTTACGTAATTTAAATATGCAAGTATTGTACCTCACTACCGAAATAGTAGTCAGGGGGGCTAAATTGTCGAACATCCAATTGTAACCGGATGCAGTTTTTGTCGTCTATTTTAGCTGGCTTGAAGATGTTTTGCGTTGTTTTTTGGCCTATGCAACAGCTGGGAAGGTCAATCTCGTCGCGTCGAGCTTTGTGCCTTTCCTCCTGGGTGAACCCTTCGTGCTCGAGGCAAGTGGAATTTTTTGGTCGAGCTGAAGATACGTCTGATCAATGCCTGTGTTGTTTATAGATAGAGTGGGATCGGCCCGTTATTGGATTATTGAAGATATTATGGATTGGTAAAATCCTGCCATACGATCTGGCGCTCTAAACGCGAACTGATGTTTGATCGAATTTTATTGTGACCAATGATTTGGCGAGGACGGACATGCAGGGTTTTCGATAATGGGATCCTTGTAATCCAGGCTGCTCGCAAAGGAATTTAGGAAAGGAACGAAGTCATGCGCTTCCTGGTTTCGCCTGCAATTGCCTTAGCTCTATGTCTTGTGAGTGGAGGATCAGGACAGGCTCAAACAGTAACAAATATGGCTGCCCTGAAGGGGCTCTCGCCTGTGACCGTGTTGGGTAAGACGCAGAGCGGGAATGCTGCTTTAGCATCCAATTATGTTGTTACAGGTGGCATACAAACCAATAATTTGCGTCAGCCTACATTGTTGCCTTTTCCTGAACAGCAACAGCAAGCTTTGCGAGATGCCTTTATCACAAAAGGCAATCTGGTCGGACTTGCGGACGGCTTGGGCACGACACTTGCCGGAGCCTATATCGCTCGAGCTCATTACCGGGACAGCGAACATTTCACAAATATTTCTACAAAAGTGGCGGATCTTATCGCTTACACTGATGCGATCACCGCATCCGATGCCAATATGGCCAAGTATTTCTTTGCCAATGCCACGATCGACGGCAAGACGGCTGTTTCCGCAGAAGGACTTGATATTCTCAAGCGGATTGGCGGGATAGCCGACGTGTTCGGCCTGAGCTATGGCCTTCCTGCCGGAACCCAGGGAGCCGATGCCTTCGGCGATTCTCGTCCATTCCAGACCGTGCCGGGTATTCTTCCGATCGTCGGGCGGGACTATTTTGGAGTGCCTGCCAATAATGTGGTCTATAATCGTGGGCCGGTTATGAATCTAAGCAATAGCCCTTCTTTTCCCAGCGGGCACAGTACCTATGGATATGCGGGGGCTATCTTGTTGGCCATCCTCGTACCGGAACGCTATCCACAAATGATCGCGCGGGGATCGGAATATGGCAATAACCGCATCATTATGGGAGCGCATTACGCTATGGATGTTCTCGGCGGTCGAACGTTGGCAACATTTGATCTCGCACATCTGTTGGCTAATGACCCTCTATATATGGGGCAGACGGTAAGTGGCGCGCCGGCAATTAAGGACTATCAAGCAGCGCTTATGGCTGCACGCGAAGATGTGGTTGCAGCACTTGTGGCGGGTTGTGGTAACCCGATTGTGGACTGCGCAGCAGAAGACACCGGTCGTTTCAGCGATCCGGCTCAAAATCAGGCTGCATATGATGTGACGCAGACTTATAATTTGCCCGTCGTGTATCCTCAAAATTACGGCGTGAATGAAGACGTAAACAAGCTTGCGCCGGAAGCAGGTTATCTACTGACATCAGCCTATCCCTCGCTGACCCTGGAGGAGGCAAATCAAATCCTTACGGATACCGAAGGCCCAGGCGGAGGCTTCCTGGACAATGGTTCCGGATTCGGTGTCTATTCCCGACTAAATCTATATGCCGCCTCTCTGGCAGCGAGAACATTGTCAAAACGCAAGACTGAAAAAATAAGTAGCCTGGAGAAGGCTTCTCTCTCTTGCCGATAATCCGGATTAAAATCCTGATGCTGTCATTGGACAGTATGTAGCCAGAGACGGCGTTTGGGCCTGCTGTCCTGGGCGAGCATTTGGCACAAGCCATGCGATTGTCTCTCATCATGTATGGGGTCCATTCCAGGTGCGATCTTTTGCATTCGAAAAGGAGCCCGATCGAATGGCACCAGATCGCGCCAGAGATTACGGATATGGCCTCAGAAGGGATGCTGAGGACAAGAGGCACTTTTCATCACCAGCTGTAAGCTGAAGGTCGTTCACAAAGCGATATCGACGGGAGAGGTACTTTGAGGACAAAGCCATTTATCTGTTCCATCGATCAGGGAACCACCAGCACGCGCTGCATCATTTTCGATCATCTGTGCGATGTCATCGCTATGGATCAGCGCGAGCATGAGCAGATTTATCCAAAGGCCGGCTGGGTGGAACACAACCCGCTTGAAATCTGGCGTAACACGCAGCACGTCGTCGCGGAAGCGTTGAAGAAGGCCAAGCTGACGGCGGCGGATATCGCCGCGATCGGCATTACCAATCAGCGCGAGACGACGCTGCTCTGGGACAAGGCGACCGGCCAGCCGCTTTATAATGCGCTTGTCTGGATGGATACGCGCACCGCTGATTTAGTGGCGCAATATACGAAAAATGGCGGTGCGGATCGTCTTCGCGCCCGGACTGGGCTCCCGATCACTACCTATTTCGCCGGACTGAAATTGCGCTGGATTCTCGACAATGTCCCGGACGCTCGCCAAAAGGCCGAAGCAGGTGAGGCGCTGTTTGGCACTATCGATACATGGCTGGCCTGGAACCTGACCGGCGGGCCGGATGGCGGCATCCACATTACCGATGTCACCAATGCCTCGCGCACGCAGCTGATGGATATTGCAAGCCTGCAATGGGATCGGGAAATTCTGGATCTCTTCCATATTCCCCGCGCCTGTCTGCCGGAAATCCGCTCATCGAGCGAGGTTTATGGAGAAATTTCGGTTCGGTCCCTGCGTGGCGTGCAGCTTGCGGGAATTCTGGGTGACCAGCAGGCAGCGCTGTTCGGTCAGGCCTGTCTTGAGCCCGGTGCGGCCAAGAATACCTATGGCACGGGCTGCTTCATGCTGATGAATACGGGTGACAAGCTCGTTTCATCCGATTACGGCCTGCTGACCACCGTTGCCTATAAGATCGGCGATGCCCCGCCGTCCTATGCGCTGGAAGGCTCCATCGCCATTACCGGCGCACTGGTGCAATGGCTGCGCGATAATCTCGGTATCATCCGCAACAGCAGCGATATCGAAACGCTTGCCCGTACTGTCGATGACAATGGCGATGTCTATTTCGTCCCGGCATTTTCCGGTCTTTATGCGCCGCATTGGGAATCGTCTGCGCGCGGCGTCATTGCCGGGCTGACGCGCTTTGCCAATAAGGCTCATATTGCCCGCGCGGCACTGGAAGCAAGCTGCTATCAGGTGCGCGAGGTGCTGGAAGCCATGGTGAAGGATTCCGGCGTGGAGATAGGTGAACTGCGCGCCGATGGCGGCATGACTGTCAATGAATTCGTCATGCAGTTTCAGGCCGACATTCTGGATGTTCCGGTGGTCCGCCCCAAGATCGTGGAGACCACGGCGCTGGGTGCGGCTTACTCGGCTGGTCTTGCCGTCGGCTACTGGAAATCCATGGAAGACGTTGTCGAAAACTGGCAGGTCGGCCATCGCTGGCATCCGAAGATGCCGAAGAAGGAGCGTGAACGCCTGTTCGCCTCATGGGAAAAGGCGGTTCAGCGCTCCCTGAACTGGGTGGATTAACGTTGGAACTCGGTCGTTGACTGAGCAGAACAGAGAATTACTAAACTTTTTTGGCAGGACGTGGGGCATGACGCGTCCGCCGGATGGATTTCTGCAAACTAATTTTTCAGGACAAGCTTATGACAAGTGGTTTTTTAGGGGAATTTCTCGGCACGATGGTGTTGATCCCTATATAGCCACGCAATTGCTGGGCGCTTTTGTTGGAGCAGTGCTTGTCTATCTTGCCTATCTGCCGCACTGGAAGCCGACCACGGATAAGACGCTGAAACTTGGTGTGTTCTGCACAGCCCCGGCAATCCGGAACATTCCGGCCAACTGTGTGACCGAAATCATCGGCACTTTCGTGCTTGTCTTCGTCGTGATCGCGATTGGCGCTAAGGCTGTTGGAGCCGGAGGTGTTCTCGGCCCATTGATGGTTGGTCTTCTCGTCTGGGCGCTCGGCGTTTCGCTTGGCGGACCGACTGGTTATGCCATCAACCCAGCTCGTGATCTTGGCCCGCGCATCGCGCATGCGTTAGTGCCGATCCCAGGCAAGGGCGGATCGGACTGGGCCTATGCCTGGGTGCCGGTTGCGACGCCGATTATTGGCGGCCTGCTGGCCACCGGCACAGCCAGTGCGGTCGGCATGATCTAAGTCAATCCAGATGGCGCGCAAAACTTGCGGATAGTAACGTGATGATGCACTTCTCGCTTGCGTTACCCTCAAGTGCATGAACGGTCAATAACAGTGTATCACGGAGTTACCAGATACGCGGCATAGCACTAGGCTGTGCACTCATAAATAGGCTAGTTATTTGAATGTATTAGTGATTCAAAGGCCTAGGATTTGGAGGTCTTTGATGTCACGTCACCGCTATGAACT
>NZ_JBQEPD010000060.1:0-11218 GCF_052045675.1 Brucella sp. 22210 | reverse complement strand
GCTATACGTTCCTTGAACCGAAGGGCAGTGCAACAGGCGGTACGGCTGGCGCTCATGACTGGACGCTGCAGGCAGGTCTTGACGGTCAGTTCGCCGATACGGCCAATGGCGAAGTGTTTGGCTCGATTTGGGGCGATTATACCCGCAGCCAGGTGCGCAGCTGGTCGCGCTTTGGCGATGGCCGTGCAACGGTCAATGCCTATGGCGTGGGTGCAGGCGTCAGCTGGTATGGCGATAATGGCTTCTATCTCGACGGTCAGGGCAAGGTTGCCTGGTATAAGTCGGACTTCGAATCCGATCTTGTCACGCAGGCACTTGCCAGCGATGTCAGCTCGTTTGGTTATGCCTTGAGCCTTGAAGGTGGCAAGCGCTTTGAACTGGATGATCGTTGGTCGGTTACGCCGCAGGCGCAGCTGATCTGGTCTTCGCTCTCGACCGACAGTTTCCACGACGTCTTCAGGTCCTATGTGGAAAGCCCGGACAATAACAGCCTGACGGCACGTATTGGCCTTGCAGCCAATAATGCCTCAAGCTGGACGGAAGCGGACGGCACGACGACCCGGTTGGAAATTGGCGGTGTTGCCAATATCTATCAGGATCTGAAAAACGGTCCCAGTTATTTCAGCATCTCTAATGATCGTATCAGGACCGGCAGGATTGACCGGACCTGGGGTGAGCTGGGGCTGACCACCAATTACTCGTGGTTGAATGACAAATATGCCGTCTATGGCAAAGTGTCAGGCGTCATGGGTCTTGAGAATGGCAAGAGCTATTCAGTCACAAACAATCTCGGCTTCCGCGTCAAGTGGTAACTGCCCTCGCCCCGCAATTCTCTGGTCCCTCTGATACAAGATCAGGCTCGCAGAGCTTATTCCTGAAAAGGTCGTTCATGTTATAGGGCGCTGATCTCATTGAATTCAATCGACGCACTAACTGTTTATTATAAAACACATTTTACCTGCCCGGCACAGGAACAAAAATCAGGTCGAGCTGATCTCCATGTGCAGGCCCTTCATACTTCCCACAGGCCTATTCAGAATGAATGGTGAAGGCGTCAGTTTGGGCGACTATCCGTGTTTTCGATTTAGGATCACACTGTTTCATAGCCAGCAGGTCAACTCCGATTTTCATGACCCTTAATGGACTGCTCCACACCAGATCTGCGATGTGGTGCGATAATATCTCGAAAGCCGTTGCAGGACGGCTCATTCTCGTGATACTAAACTAAAAATGGGTATTTTCGATTTTTATCATAAACACTTTGGTATCAAATGTACTTAATTCCCCTTACTGATGCGGATATTTGCTCAGCTTGTTCAGACGATGAGTATGTCACTGCCAGTGACGATGACGACGAATATTTTTCTGCTGATGAGGGAGGGTTTATACCCAGAACCCCTCTTCGTTCTTCGCTTTCCTCGGGAACATATGCCTCCTTACGATCCTCGGGAACATTCGGCTCCCTACGATCCTCGGGAACATTTAGCTCGGCCCGCAAGAAAAAAAAGTCCAAATCAGTACTCATCGTAGAGGACGCCTGGACGGTTGACGACAGTCAACCGCGCGAAAAATATCTTGCCAAGAAGCATGTACCGGTCAACGCAGCGAGCATGAAAAATTACTTCATGTGGCGTAATCTGATCAAAACTGGAATCCATCCGGTAAAGGCTGCGACAACGGCTGGGATCAAGCTGCGTTTTCACCCACTCAAGCAAAAAAAACATATCAATGTCTATACTTTAAGCTTGAGCATAGAGCATCGGGTAGTTTTTTCTCTTCAAGAGGCCGAGAGAATTGTTACGGTGTTGAACATTGGAGGCCATTCCTACCCCTGATCATATCGTGTTTCTCGTTATTGGATCCCAGCATGTGTGGCTCGATGTGATGATAAAACCTCTGGCTTTGATTTTCAAAATTCCTCAGTGGCTTCATAGGTTCCCGATGAAGATGTGAATCTAGCCATCGCAAAGCAGCACGATAAGCACAAAGCGATCCTCGCGGTAGCGCAAATTCTGACGATCCCGTGCAAGTATTCCAATCTGATGGCAGGCACCGATTTGATCGCCTGCAGTTTGATTGGCGATCATAGTGTTTAGATTTCAGTATCCTGTCGCTCTCCGTGGCTGGCAGTTCTATGACAATTATTAGACCCACTGTGATGGGGTGAATAATTCCTGAAAATGCATTATTTGAACCATTGAAAGGGGTGATTAATGCGTCTGACGCTCCAAACCCATTTTAATGGCGAGTGGCACGACGCCGCCACGCTGGAACTCAAGGACGACGCGGCCGGCTTCCTGGGCGCGTCGATTGTCGATTATGACCTTGATTATTTCGTCGCTGTCGCATCGGCAGAATTCGCGACCGGAAAAACGGTTCGCGATCATCGCGCCTTATCCGTCCGTTATCCCGTCGATCTTGAAAATCGATATAGTCGCAGTTGGCCGCCCTTCCTCCTGGACGGAATTCCGCACCAGCAAGCACCAGGACGGCACGATCCGCCTGTCTCCGCTATTCAACTTTGCACCCGTGCGGCTTGCCAAAGAGGGGATCGTTCGCTCCACCCGTTGGGCTATGATGAGTAACGGTGGTCGCGACCATTTTCCAGATTGGACGCGGATTTGGACCGAACTATTGCCTGATCCTGCTGAGCAGAAAGCGCTCGCGACTACGCTTTCCGAATTTGCTAAAAAACTTCGCCAGAGTCCGGCGATGGCCAAAGAGATGAGTGCATCTGCGGACATTCTGGAGCGTGCGATGGGGCGCTGTATTGCGATAGCGGACAGCGTTCTGACGACGCGTCACTGAGAGCCAGGGAGCGCTGAATGGCTCGATGGAAGAAGCCAACGAAAGAAGAGATACTGGAAAACCGGCGAACGCTTGCGGATCGTGCCCGGGCTGGGGATTTGAGGCTGCCCGGTGCGGTAGCGGAGATACGCAAAGGGTTTGGTATGACGCAGGAAGAGTTTGCTAAGGCACTGTCGCTCACCAGACGCCAGGTTGCCGAGATCGAAGCTGGCACCGCAAATCCCACGCTTGAAACCTTGGAAAAGATCGGCCGCTTGTTCGGATTTGGCGTTGGATTTGTTCCAAAGTGATCGGAGCCAACTTGATAATTACGAAGCAACATCCCGCAATTCCACCAGGTGCCTGGTCCCGGTATGTGGTGATGTAGAATTGTCGCCGACAGAGCGGAGGAAGCTATGGAACAACGTCTCCACGGGAGCGTAAGGACTACGCACGCCATTCGAGCAGAGCTACAGCGAACGAAAACGTCGGCCGCGCAACTAGCCGGGCCGTACAGCATCAACGAGAAAACGGTCCTGAAATGGCGCAAGGTTGTAATTTTGAGCCGGGCACGTAGACACTGTTTCACCTGAGCTGACTAAAAGCATTGCAATGGAAAGAATATTAACAATGAACCAGGCAACGCCAAACCACATTAATAACCTGCTGTTTTTGGTTATCATCACCATAATTGCGATAATTATTCCGACAACGGACCGGCCTATATACCAGAAACCGAGGGAACAGAAATAGTCTGTTCCTTTTATCAGGGTATCAACCAAATCGAAGAAAAAAGAGAGGGCGAAAAGAGCAAAAAATACGGTTTTGCGGCATATAAAAGATTCTTCTCGATCCGCATGTGCTTGAACATAATCTGGATATATCAGCGTAGACATTAGAAAAAATAGCGCAGAATAGGCGAGGATAAAGAGATAAATCCAAAGTTCCACTGATGGATGAAGCGCAGCGCAAATTCCCACCACCAAAAGTGAACCGCTCCCAAGAGAAGAATGAATGACCATACGATTTGCGCGTACATGCGATCCGTTTTCAATGGTTCTTGCAGACGCAATGATAGGCCAGAAAGTACGCGTGTAATTGCGAGCCCAAGGATGAGACTGACCAGGATTCTCAGATGTGCATAAGCAAGCATAGTAAACCTCAAGCAGTGTTCAACTGTCGGAGAGGAAGCTTGCGGACTATTGCCCCTCCCCAAGGGCAAAATGGCAAGAGCGCCCTGAAATTATTTGCCGTTTATCGGTTGTATATGAGCACGAAAGGCTCACAGAGCGGCGCAATTGGCTCGATGTCTGAAGGCCATTGTGGCCTAATCTAACTCTCAAATTTGAATTGACGGCAGAACAACGCTGTCAGAGTGGGCCTGAAGTACCAATTTTAGATGGAAACAATCTGGACTATGTCACCATCAATTGAATGCCGTTGCTGCGCCCTTATTAGGAACCGCCGACGTATACTTTCAGCCAATAGAGCAGGACCTGCCTGCCATACTGATCGTTGAAAAGCCCCATCCGTGTTGTGTCGGAACCCTACAAAATTCACAATTTGCAATTTTGACTGATGCGCGTAAGGCATCTCTTTGCTTCTGCAGGGTCAAAAATGACATGCAGCTCATTATGTTAACGTCAAAGCACAAGCCATGACGGCGATGCCATCCTGTTCACCGATTTGTTTCATATCTTCAGCAAAGAGAGCGAATGCAGGATAGAAGCGCCGTGCCGTTTCGGGAGACACTGAGTAGTAGATGAATTGCCCTTCTTTGCGAAAAGTCACTATACCTGCCCGGCGCAGTTTAGACAGGTGATGAGAGACGGCAGTTGGCCCCGCACCGACGGCTTCGGTAATGGCGCCAACCATCATCTCATTATTGAGAAGGAGAGAGATGATATGAAGCCTACTTGCATTGGCAAGAACAGAAAATACTTCGACAATTCGTTCACGACGGGAAATGAGATTGTCTATCTGCCTGCTGTTCAAACCGGTCATTTTACTATTTTCCCTCATAGGCGCTTTTGGAGCTTTATCGTGGCGGGATGATTTCGCCATATTGATAATATTCAGCAATGGACGGCGTTATCTGCAATCCTGCCAAGTGATATATAATTTTTGAGTCTACTGAACAAAAAAGGGTTCGTGATTAAACGCGACCCCGTTAACCAGATTGATGGTTAGCAAATAGATATCGACATCCACGAGCACCACTTTCTTTGTGATCCCCATTTTGACAGCCATTTGGATTCTCAAAGGTGAGGAGGAGACAATAGCTGGAGGAAAGCCTCTTGCCTCCCCCTCTTATCCGGCTTGACTGAGGTATCAGAGCCGGCAAACAGTCGAAAGCGGCACATCAGTTTTAGCTCGAACTATTTTAGAGAGGATTGGACGGTGGCGTTACAGCCCTATTGACTGAGATCGCGTTTCAAAGAGATCGAAAAAATCAATTTGATTTTTAAAATCGCTACTGATCTCTAAAATTTTCTAACACGTCTCATGAGCGGATACATGTGTGTTTGCCTCCCCTTCGCCGATTAGTGGCTGCAGCGGTTTTTGAGTTGATATACCACTGGCCAATAACGGCATTTTCCGATCCTTAACCGGTGTCTCGTGTTCCTCCAGGAGCCGCAACCCCGCACGCATGACTTCGCTGGCAGTGCTATATCGACCTGACTGAATCTGGTTCTCGATGAAAGCCGCAAAATGATCACCAAGAACAAAAGAAGTACTGTACGACATAAGACAATTCCATTCGTTTTGAATCAAATGAGCTTAGCGCTGCTGGAGATCTGACACTGCATTTTGGGCGCTTGATTCTGTTGTCAAATGATGACATCAAACGCGCCAAGATTAGTGGCTGGTTAAGGTCCTGTTTTTGCCGTACTTACTTAACACCAATAGAAAAGGAGGCGTCGGGTAAGCACTACGTAATTTTATGAAACCGAAGCCTGTAAGCAAACCAATCTAATGGACTGATTTGCTTACAAAGACCGTACCTAGAGCTTCATTCTTGCTCCCTTTTCAAGCGAGTTCCTGGACGCGACCCCTGGGGCTGTTTTTCGAAGCACTCTGAGGCTTGTTTTGTGCCTGTCCATTTGACGCCTGCGTGATATGGGACAAAAGAGGGGGCAACGTTGCAAGGGACATCAAATGCGCGTAAATCCAGCCAAGCATGCCTTTTTGATGCAGGTCCTGGAGATCGTTATTGGATAGCGTCGCAAATTTGGCCTCATCGACCAGATAGATATTTTGCAATGCAAGGGTCGCACCCTCTACACTTTGAATATTAACCGTGCGCTCAACCAGGAGTTCGAGCCGGGTGAGTGTTTCAACGAATTGTGCAGTGCGCTGCATTTCGAGACGAAAATCGTCCATAAAGCTGATCATCTCATCGAGGAAGCGAGTGTTTTCGCCGTTCTCC
The DNA here is from genome assembly GCF_052045675.1 of Brucella sp. 22210. Lineage (NCBI taxonomy): Bacteria > Pseudomonadati > Pseudomonadota > Alphaproteobacteria > Hyphomicrobiales > Brucellaceae > Brucella > Brucella sp. 22210. The sequence goes on along the minus strand of NZ_JBQEPD010000060.1, from coordinate 5,001 downwards.
TGGAACAAGCGCACACCTTTTTCTTCATTCCAACGCGGGCAAGCCTGGTCAATGCAGACCGTCAATTCGTGTTTTGCGGCACCGAGATCGGCAAGGACGAAGGGATATCGGCGCACGAAGGCGGGCACATAGCTGTTGGGGCGCCACGCCATATTTGCTCCAACAAACTCATTATGGTTGGCTTGCAGCGACAGAAGTGCGATCGGCATCAGCTTGTCGCCCTCCTTGAGAAAAACAATTGGATAATGAATGGCAGCCTTATAAAATTCGACACCGCTCAACGGAACCCATTGGGTATTAGCAGCGAAATCAAATGTAAACTCGGGATCCAGGCGCAATTCTTTATGCGTGTCGCGCGAAAGCGCTGTAATATCCTTATAGATCAACATAATTTTAGTTTCCACTTGGGCTGGATTTTGCCTTGAGGGGAGTTTGGTCATTATCTTTTCCGTTCTTCAAATCGAGAATTATTTAATATAGCTCTGTCTATATATACTTGGTGCTCCAAGCTGTAATCCAGCGCCTTTAAGACAGCAGCCTGAGCTTGTAAACATCTAACTATATTCTATTATTAATTTTATGTTAAGCGCTTTGGTCTTTTCCAAAACCCCACCAGATCCGTCGCGAGTAATAGCCTCCGGTGTCTGTTCTGCCCTTTAATTTCACTTTAGCCCCACGAAGAGCTACCATGGATTTTTGAATATCAGCTTATTTGCATTCCCGTAATTTAGAAAAAAACACAGCCATTAAAAATCATTCAATTGCAAACTAATAAACTTCCAGCCAAATTGCTAGCCATATTTATAGGGGGCAAATTGATTTGAGCTGTAGCGTAAATGCCCCCCCTATGGCCCGCCTGAATAAAATTCAAAAGCGCATTTTATTTTAAACAGTTTAGTGTATTTCCCACAAAAATGCAAAGAGCCTATGCAAGAAAGTCAACCCACCTTATGGGCAGACTTCCACTAATTTCCCCTTGGCAAGCGGCTTTCGCTTCCCAGGTCAGTTCCAGGAATTTTTTTAACACAGATTTTCTCTTCGCATTTTCAGCATAGAAAAGCCTGTTATAACTCGTCGAGAACGTCATATGGCAAAAAGCATAGCAAGCGCGATTCCTTTGCCATGCCTGGACAAAATGAGCGAAATTATAGGCTGACCGCACGATGATCCTGTGACGCAGATGGCCTTTTTCCCACGCTTGCCTCGCCGACAGACAAGACCAGTTCAAAAAGGGGTTAGCGGGCTATCGGAAAATTCCGCCGCCTGAGGGATGGGAGTCGCTTGAGACACTGCCCCGGCCTCTGGCGCTGTTCAGCGTTGAGAAAAAGCTTTCGGCGTGGAAATTCTGACCGAACTGTCAGGGCCACGGGCATTGGAGCACATAATAAGCCCCGAGCGACCCTAAAACGCCAGACGTTTACGTGTAAAAACCGCGTCGGGACTGGCTCCGGCCAGTGAGTGAACTATGACAGCTGAATGGGTTGGCGGCACAAGCGTAGCTCCCACCCAAAACCTCCTGTTTTGAATGATGAGCCATAAAAGGCAAGTTTAACGCCGCCCCGTGTGTCGGACTTGACGCACCGGGTCAAGAAGTAATTTTAAAAGTGGAGGAGGTAGATGGGGTGGAGGCCCACAACTACCCCCTCCTCTTCCCGGTCCTCTGGTTGTCAGGCCCTGGGAGAAGACGGCAAGCACGGTAAAGAATGCTTGCTCATTCTCAGCGAAACAAAACAATGTCCGGTGTGACGCATCCAGATCACTGAACTGTTTCTTCCCACAACGGCAATACTCCAGACGTGCCTGAGAAACCGTTGCTAAACGGGTCTATATCCCATTTTGAACCGGAACCGTTTGTGCAGCCAAACTGCCCAAAAGTGCGAAACGGCTTTGGAAAAAGATACGCGTTAGTTCAAGTGCCGATCTGTTTCAAATCAGACCGGAACGCGCTCCAAAATCCTTGCGCGCCAACCTTTTGGAGTAAAAGAATGGGGCACCTGCCTTGCTCTTTTCCGGTGCAAGTTTAAGCCAGCGCGCGCCCCATCATCGTGAGATTAGCTTGCGAGGTAGCGCTGGCAAGCTGATCATTGTGTTCGTCTTCTTCTGCAAAGACGACGAAAGCGGGAAAGAAGCGGTTAGCGCTTTCTGGCGCAACGGAATAATAAATGTGTTGAGCATCGCGCCGGAATGTAACAATCCCGGCCGTACGCAGCTTCGACAGATGCTGAGAAACTGCCGATTGGCTGGTGCCAACCGCTTCGGCAATATCGCCTACCGACATTTCCTTGTTGAGAATGAGAGAGATAATATGAAGCCGATTGGCATTGGCAAGAAGAGCAAAAACTTCAACTATTCTCTCGCGACGAGCAATAATATTGCTAATCTGCTTGCTATTGACACCGTCCATAATCATTTCCTTCTCTGATGGAACCCTGTTGTTCGAACCCGGCAATATCGGATCCATAGTTCTGACTTCAGGACCTTTGTATATTCCTATGCGCAGAGCAAAACGCTCGCCATCCATCAAACCCGGCGATCCCGATGTTCAGATCCGCGCTTCAAAGAAAGCTAAAACCGTTTTATCCCGCATATGTTATGCATTTTTAAGCAATGAGAGCAGCTTCTCTTTTAAAAGGTCCACCACACTTCTATTTAACTTCTAGGATTCATATTCTAATATTCGTGCGCTCTTGCAGCGACAGGTCGTAATGACTACGCGACCCGCTCTCATCATCAGTGATTTTCGTTCCTTATGTAAGCTCTAATCCGATGTATAAATAAATCACAGATTGGGCCGAAACGTTAATTTCGCCTGAGGTTCCGGCCAAATCCTGTCACAGAATAAAAGCTGGCTAACAAAAATTGTAAACCCTTCTTAAGTCTAGATCCAAACAACAAATACATAAGCTGGCGGTCTTGTTTGGATCGATCTTATCCAGATCAAAAACAGAACCACCGATCACCTGGCACTTTCATTGATGAGCTTCCTTCTTGAGGAGCCAAGTGGGTTGGCAGGCAATCACTTATTGGACTCAGTTTTTGAGCACTTTTGCTCTCACCCAGCACTAATTTTGTAGTCTTGACGTAAATCAAAACCCTCACATCACATAAGATACCTCTGCAAAATTTCGTCCATTGTCTTCGCTATGTGGCTACTCACAGCGTAAGTCAACAACAACCAAATCGTTGCACCGATTCCTACATTAAAGCGAGAAAGTTAACAGCTTTTGTCAGCTTAAATTTACCTCGTGCTTTTCAATAGATTTAATTTATACGAATTCACAAATATAGCAATAGAAATTTTTCGTTCATAAGAATATTTTGATCTATTTAAGACGTCTAATATTCTAAAATATGCCCGATACCGGATGAATACCGTCTTAATATTTCAAATGGGCCCAGGTCAAGGTCGCTTCAAATAAATTATTCAAATATGATTGTAATAGTGGATTTTTCTCGTGCATATCGCTCTGAACGGCCGCCGAAGTGACTCCTCCCACATGCGGTGCCAAGGAGCCTCGTTAATGGCTTAACTTGCCAATGAATATGCCCTTTTTTGGTGGGGACTTTGCATTGCTCAATTTTGCCAATTCCAATCGCGGTCCATCTGGCAACAAGCGATTGCTGCTTTGCCAGACATAATCAGGATCCGGCAATAGTGGCACGATCAGACCACCAGTCACCGAATACACAGTTTTTCAGAAGTGTTTGTCGAAGCGAACGCATCCCGGAAAGGGTGACACCACCCTTCCGGTCAACCCAACAGACTGTGTTTTGTTTCTGTGCACTGAGCCCCAAGATTGGACCACCGGGAATTAGAATTTTCCGGCTCTTATGCCAATGGCGGGCTGATGACGCCATCGGGATTATGCAAGGCAATCGGCACGTTATATCCGATTGCCGAGTGAGGACGATCCTCATTATAGTGTCGACGCCAATTCTCCAACTTTTCGCGCGCATCTTCAAGCGTTAAGAACCAGTGTGCGTTCAGGCACTCGGCGCGAAGCTTACTGTTGAAGGCTTCGATGAACCCGTTATCCCTCGGCTTTCCGGGTCGGGAGAAGTCCAGTGTGACCTTGTTGGCATAGGCCCACAGATCGAGGTCACGCGAAACAAACTCACTTCCATTATCAACCCTTATTGTCTTCGGATAGCCAGCACGACGACACACTTTCTCAAGTGTCTGAACGACATCCTCACCACGATAACTGAAGCGCGGATCGGTTGCCGGCGAGTAGCGTGAATGCGTATCGACAATAGTCAGAATCCGGAGTTTCTTTCCTGTTGCCAGCTGATCATGCACAAAGTCCATCGCCCAAACATCATTCGGCCCGATCGCTTGTTGACGATCCTCACGCAGCTTGGCCTTGACACGACGTTTCGGATGTTTATTCCTGAGCTGAAGTCCTAACTCATTGTATATTCGACGTGTTTTCTTCATGTTGATGGTCCAGCCTTCGCGACGAAGCAGGACGTGTACGCGACGGTAACCCTATCGCACACGGGTTTCACAAATCTCTTTGATCCGCTTCTCAACAGCGGCCTGCACGGTGCGGCGGGACTTGTAATTGATAGTCGATCTTTCGAAGCTTAGTGCTGCACAAGCCCGTCGGATCGATATTCCCCAATCAACAAGCATTCCCGCCACCAGATCACGTTTCCGCGCAGGCCTTAAAGTTTTCGGCGGATCACATCCTGCAACATCTCCCGATCAAGCGTGAGGTCTGCAACAATCCTCTTCAGCCGCGTATTTTCCTCTTCCAAGGCGCGCAGCCGCCGTATCTCATCAGGCAGCAGACCTGCATACTTTTTCTTCCAGTTGAAATAAGTTGCCTGGCTGATCCCGCTCTTGCGACAGATTTCCGCTACCGGAACGCCGTCATCTCCCTGCTTGAGAATAAACACCTTCTGAGCGTCCGAAAACTTCGATGCTTTCATGCCTTCCACTCCTTCTCCCAGCCAGGAAAATAGCGCGGAAAACTCTCATTATAAACGGTCCAGTTT
>NZ_JBQEPD010000059.1:0-11353 GCF_052045675.1 Brucella sp. 22210 | reverse complement strand
AGAATGTCGAGGGCGACGTCGATGATCATGTCTTCCTGACCGCCGACCATGCGGCGCTTGCCAAGTTCGATGAGGATTTCGCGCGTATCGACGCCATAGAGTTTCGAGGCGTTTTCCGCATGACGCAGGAAGCTCGAATAAACGCCCGCATAGCCGAGCGAGAGGCTTTCACGGTCCACCCGCACCGGGCGGTCCTGCAACGGACGCACCAGATCGTCAGCTGCATCCATCAGGCCATAGAGGTCGCAGCCCGTATCAATGCCCTTGCGGTTGAGAACGGCGATCAGGCCTTCAAGCGGCGCATTACCGGCCCCTGCCCCCATGCCTGCCAGCGATGCATCGACGCGAACAGCGCCCGCTTCGATACCGGCAACGGCATTGGCAACGCCAAGCGTCAGATTGTGGTGGGTGTGAACGCCGATTTCTGTTTCCGGACGCAGCGCATCGCGCAGCGCCTTGACGCGCAGCGTATATTGCTCCGGCAACAGCGCGCCTGCCGAGTCGGTGACATAGACGCATTCCGCGCCATAGCTTTCCATCAGCTTCGCCTGTTCGACCAGCTTTTCCGGCTCAGCCATATGCGACATCATCAGGAAGCCGATCGTGTCCATGCCCAGTTCACGTGCAGCCTCGATATGCTGGCGTGATACATCGGCCTCGGTGCAATGGGTTGCAACGCGAACCGAACGTGCACCGGCATCATAGGCTTCTTTCAGATCATGCACCGTGCCAATGCCCGGAATGAGCAGCACGGTGACACGGGCATGCTCGCAGGCGTCGGCAACCGCGCCGATCCATTCGACATCGTCATGCAGGCCAAAACCATAATTGAAGGTCGAACCGGCAAGGCCGTCACCATGGGTGATTTCAATCGCGTCCACCTTGGCTGCATCCAGCGCCTTCGCAATGGCGACGACATCCTTCAGCGTGTATTGGTGGCGGATCGAATGCATGCCGTCGCGCAGCGTGACATCCTGAACATAGAGCTTATCGGGATTGGAGCGGGCCATTATGCAGCCTCCTTGGCAAGCGCTTTTGCTGCCCAATGATCGGCGGTGACCAATGCAGCGGATGTCATGATGTCGAGATTGCCGGCATAGGCAGGCAGATAATGTGCAGCGCCTTCCACCTCGAGCAGGATCGTCGTCTTGAGACCCGATACGAGCCCGATGCCCGGCACGCGAACCGGCGCATTATCGCCGATGACTTCGAACTGCACTTTCTGCTTCAGGCGATAGCCCGGCACATAGGCCTGAACCGTCTTGACCATTTCGGCAATCGAAGCCTCGATGGCTTCGCGGCTGCCGCCCTGCGACAGAACAAACACCGTATCGCGCATGATCAGCGGAGGTTCGGCAGGGTTGAGAATGATCAGCGCCTTGCCGCGTTCGGCACCGCCCAGATCACGGATCGCCTTCGACGTGGTTTCGGTGAATTCATCGATATTGGCGCGGGTGCCGGGACCAGCCGAACGCGACGAGATCGAAGCGACGATTTCGCCATAGACCACGCGGTCGGTGGTGCGCTTGACGGCATAGACCATCGGGATCGTCGCCTGACCGCCGCATGTGACCATGTTAACGTTCGGCTCGTCGATATTGGCATCGCCATTGATGGCCGGAATGGTGAAAGGGCCGATGGCGGCAGGTGTCAGGTCGATGACCTTCTTGCCGTCCTTCTGCAACAGCGCGTCATTATGCAGATGCGCCTTGGCCGAGGTTGCATCGAACACGATATCGATATCGCGATATTCCGGCATACGCAGCAGCCCGTCGATGCCTTCATGGGTGACCGGCACGCCGAGCCGTGCGGCGCGTGCCAGACCATCCGAATTCGGATCAATGCCGACCATTGCGCCCATTTCGATATTCTTCGACGTGCGCATCACCTTGATCATCAAATCCGTGCCAATATTGCCGGAACCAATGATCGCGCATTTCTTCTTGGACATAGTGGGTCCTTTCTGATCTTCCTCAGGTCGCCACACCAGACGCCAAATGGGGAGGCTTGACCGGCGCGCGGATACGCGCGCAGCACGCCTTAAGCGGTGGTGCGGTGAGTCAGCTTGAAAGGACGCTGGACGGGTTGGGTCGTGGCGGAACGGATGCCAGAACATGGCCCATCAGTTCGCACGTATCGCTCCTCCGGCAAATCCTCCCCATTTGCTTGACGGGGGGATAATAGGACGGAGGATGTGCTCCCGATATTGGGGTTAACCCCTACCAATTTTCGGCTTATGCATGACTCGCATGGCGGTTGCGCCACAAGTCGGCGGCCTTCTGGTGGAACGCATCATAGCTGTCATTGCCAGCGGCAGAAGCCGTCATCATGGCCATGGCCGCCGTCGCAATGACCGTGCCTTCGGCGCGCTTGTCGATGGCCGCACCTGTCCACACCCCATGCCAATATTCAAACGAACTGAGGCTTGAATGCTTGTCGCTGCTTTCCTTGGAGAGCGTTGGCAGCTGCAACGCGCTCGATTGCCCCTGCACGTAACGATAGATGGTGTGCTTGCGGTGCGGAACGAGTTCCGCCACATCGCGGCTGGTCGAGACGACCGAAACCGACTGCATGTCGAGGAGCACGGCCGCATCGCGGTGCAGCTCGCGATAGGCTGGCTGAGACACACCGAGAAACGACGATTTCAGCCCCATCGGGTTCAGAAGGTGCACAAGACTATTCACCGGAGAACGGGATTCGAACAGCGGATAAAGCGCCAACAGCGCCTGCACCTGCGGTGCAAAACCCGGCATCGGCATGAAGCATATGCCATGGGCTCTGAGCGCGCTTTCCGCCAGTTCATGGGACGTGGCAATCGGCAGATTGATCGCTTCTGCTGCGATCTCCAGCTTGCCCGCCAGTTCGCCCACACCGCAACTACCATGCACGAGTACCGGATAACCGGCGCGCGCGACAAGCAATGCTGACAGCATGAACCAAGGCGACTGCGCGGAATTTGGAGACAGATAGGCAGGCCAGTCCAGCGCCGGTGTGTTGATACTGGCATCGGTGGCATAGAACCGTCCCGATGCACGTGCCATGCCCGCAAGCTCCGGCGCGGTCAGGCCGCGATAATGGATCAGGCGCAGAAGCGCGCTGATCTGCATCGGGTCGGCCTCGCCCGCGAAGATGGTTGTGAAGGCATCTTCGGCCTCATGCATTTCCAAGGGGCGGGTGTGTCCCGCTTTACGGCCAATGACGGCAATATATTTCGCAAGCCGCCGTGCCGGATCGTTTTCGCTCTGGATATCGGCGAACTGGGCGGCGGTATATTCCGCCGATGGATGGTTCTCCAAGTCCGTCACCTTGCGGATCGTCAATGGCGGCGGCGTTACGATGGCACTGCGATTCCATCCATGATGGCCCGTACAGGCCGACACATGCGCGTTTTCAGAATCGGGCTTCATCAAGGCATCGGCTTCATTGGCCAAACGCCGCAAACGTCCGCGCAATGCTTCGGCCTTTGGCGTCGCGATCATCGCGCGGCCGGAACGAACAAAGATCGGATCATCGAAATGTTCGCGAATCTGACCGAGCAGGCGACTCATGGCCGGAATGCTCAAGCCCATCTGCTTGGCCGCACCGCCGACACTGCCTTCCACAAGAAGCGCATCGAGTGCAATCAGCAGGCGCAATTGGCCAAGACGCAGATTCGCACCGTCGCTTTCGGCCTTTTCCGCCAGCTTTGCGCTCTTGGTCCGCTTGTCCGCCATAGCCTTTGTCTGCCCTCGCCAGTTGCGTTTTTTGAAACTTGGAACTTTTCTAAAACATGAAGATTGACGTCATCTTATTGCCATACATAAGGAGAGTAGAAAACTCAACTTTAGACGGTGATGAAAAATGACGAGCTTGTTTTGGGGCTTGTGCGTCATTGGCGCACAAAGCAGGCACACGACCAATAAGCAATTGATCCGTGGGGCGATTCTCGCAGGAACATGTCTTTCGACAGTCCTGCTCGCCGGACAGACAGCTGCATTTGCACAGACAGCCGGGGCAGCGGCTGAAACGGAAGAAACCGAAGCCCAGAAGAAAAAGGCTGCGGAAGGTGAGCAGGATGCCGGTGTGGCATCCGATGGCACTGTCAAGCTGAACCAGATCGTGGTGACGGCGACAGGCTTTGAGCAGAACATCACCGACGCCCCCGCCAGCATCACCGTCGTACCGGGCGAAGAGCTTGAAAAAGGCGCTTATCGCGACCTCACCGACGCCCTGAAGGACGTGCAGGGTGTGGCCGTGACCGGCCCTGCCGCCGAGCGCGACATCTATATTCGCGGCCTTCCCGGCTCCTACACACTGCTGCTTGTCGACGGCAAGCGCCAGAGCACCCGCGATGCCCGCACCAATGGTAATTCGGGCTTCGAGCAAAGCTTCCTGCCGCCTGCAAACGCCATTGAACGCATTGAAGTCATCCGTGGCCCGATGTCTTCGCTCTATGGCTCGGATGCGATGGGCGGCGTCATCAACATCATCACCAAGAAAGTGTCCGACAAGTGGAGCGGCTCGTTCACGGTGGACGGCATTGCCCAGCAGCACTCCAAGTTCGGAAACTCGCTTCAGGGCTCCTATTACATAACGGGTCCGCTGGTGCCGAACCTTGTCGGCGTGCAGCTCTGGGGACGTGGCCTGAAGCGTCAGGAAGACAAGATCGTCAGCGGCTCGCCCGAGCAGCAGGATGTGGACATCACCGGGCGTATCACATGGACGCCGAACAAGGATCACGACGTTCAGCTCGAGCTGGGCAAGACGCGTCTGCGCCGCGACAGCACGGTCGGTAATACGACGGAGAAAACAGCCACGGCTGTCGATTCCTACAACTATAATGACCGTGACCATTGGTCGATCAGCCATACCGGCCGCTGGGGCCCGACGACGTCGGAATTCTCCTTCATGCAGGAATGGTCCGAGCGGACCAATTTCAACTGGAGCAATGCGTCCAAGAGCTATGTCGAGAATCTCCGCTCTCCACATGTGAAGAACTCGGTGCTGGACGGCAAGTTCACCACGCCGTTCGAACTCTACGGCGCTCACACGCTCGTCACTGGCGGCCAGTTCATGGATACGGTTCTCACCGACCAGAATCCGGGACGCCGTACAGGTTTGGACGAAGAATTCAGCGTGCGCCAATGGGCGCTCTTCGCCGAAGACGAATGGTGGCTGACGCCCGATTTCTCGCTGACCGGCGGCCTGCGTATGGATGATCACGAGGTTTATGGTTCGCATCTCAGCCCGCGCGGCTATGCGGTGTGGCACGCAACCGACCAGATCACCTTCAAGGGCGGCATTTCGACCGGCTTCAAGGCCCCCGATATCCGCACCATTGCGCCGGGCTATGCCTATACGACGGGCGGCGGCGGTTGCTCCTACGGCCCGACCGGTACGTGTGGCGTCATTATCGGCGACCCAAATCTTGAGCCGGAAAAGAGCACCAGCTACGAAGCCAGCGTGTTGTGGGACAATCAGGAAGGGCTGCGTCTCGGTGCGACCTATTTCTACACCAACTTCAAGGACAAGATTTCCAACGCGCTCGTTACCGACAGCAATGGTGATCCGGTTCGCTGGAGCGAAGATCCCAACTATCGCCTCTGGTATGCCTTCAACATCGATGAAGCCGTGCTTCAGGGCGTGGAGCTGACCTTCAACTGGGAAGCAACAGATACGATCACCCTTCGCGGTAACTACACCTATACGGACTCGGAACAGAAGACCGGCACCTATGCAGGCCTGCCGCTCGCCCGCACGCCGAAGCACATGGCGAGCCTGCGCGGCGACTGGATCACCCCGGTCGATGGGCTGAAGGCATGGGCAGCCGCCAATTATCATGGCGAGGAAACCAATGCCGGCGCTCGTATCGGATCGGCTGGAACACCGATCTATGCAGCGGATGGAAAGACTGTTCTGGCACGCAAATACAAGCCATATGCGACAGTCGATCTCGGCGGTTCCTATGACTTCAGCGAGAACGTCACCTTCAACGCAGCCATCTACAACATCTTCGACAAGCAGATCGATGTCGATGAGTTCAACACGGTTGTTGAAGGTCGCCGCCTTTGGGTCAGCATGACCTCCCGCTTCTGATCTGACGCAATATGACGCCAGCCGTTCGTTAGGCTGGCGTCATTATTGGATTGAATGGATGCTCGATGAGCGCTCTGAAAAACACAATGAAGATCGTGTGCCTGATGCTTGGCAGCATGCTTTTTGCCTCCACGGTTCAGGCAGCGGAACCTGTGCGGGCATTCTTCGATATGGAAGCCAACGGCATTTCCTATCGCATTTTCACCGCAGCGCCTGCCGAGGCGGCTCCCGCAGGCGGCTATCCCGTCATCTACATGGTCGACGGCAACCGCATGTTGCCGCTTGCCGCCGCTGAAATGGGCAAGGATGCAGAGCTGAAAGCCGTTCTGGTGGGGATCGGTTATCCGACCGACGTTCCGGACGAATTCGTGCGTCTGCGCTATTTCGACCTGACCTCGGCAACCAGCGAACAATTGACGCCTGATCCTGCCAACCAGCCGAAAACCGGCGGTCGCGATGCCTTCTTCACCGTCATTGAAGGACAGGTGAAGCCGGAAATCGAGAAGCGTTTCGCCATCGACAAGCGCAAGCAAGCGCTGTTCGGCCATTCGCTGGGCGGGATGTTCACGCTCTATGCGCTGTTCAATCACACGGATTCCTTCCAGACCTACAGCGCCGCCGATCCGTCGATCTGGTGGGATAATCATTCGATCCTGTCGGACAAGGATCGCTTCATCGCATCGTTCAAATCGGCTCCGCACCCGCTGCGTTTGCTGATGGAAACCTCCGGCAAGCGCGGTTCCCGTCCCGGCCAATCGGCTAAGGACATTCAGCGCATGCGCAAACTGCGCGGTGGGCCTTCGGGCGTGGATGTCTACAAGGAACTGGAACAACTGCCGCAGCTGGAAACAGCGTTCCACCGCTTCCCCGATGAGGGCCACGGCTCGATGATCCCGCTGACGGTGAAGGACAGTCTGGATTTCATTCTGCTCGGCAAGAAGCCGGAACACACAGACAATTGACACTTTTTCTTCCGCCGGGGTTGGACCTGCGGAAAACTGGACTATAAAGCACAGGATTGACGAAAGGATTGTGCACCATGCTGAATTTCGGCCAACATGTCGCCCGCCTCTGTGGCGCAGCCGTCGTGGCTCTTTCTCTGGCCTCCGTTGCCAGCGCTGCCGACATTACCGTCAAGCATGCGCAGGGTGAAACGGCAGTGCCTGCTTCCCCAGCCAAGGTGATCGTGCTCGATCTGGCAACGCTGGACAATCTCGACCGTCTCGGCGTCAAGGTTTCCGGTGTGCCGACACTGGTTACCGCCCCGGACTTCCTCAAGAAGTACCAGTCCGACGATTATCCGAAAGTCGGCACGCTGTTCGAGCCGGATTATGAAGCCATCAATGCCGCCGAGCCGGATCTCATCATTGTCGGTGGTCGTTCGGCAGCCAAATATCCGGAACTCGCAAAGATTGCTCCGACCATCGATCTGACGGTTTATGCGAAAGACCTGATCGGCGGCACCGAAGCCAATGTTGAAAAGCTTGGCCAGATTTTCGGCAAGGAAGCGGATGCCAAGGCTGAGATCGAAAAGCTCAACACCGATGTGGCCGCGCTGAAGCAGAAGACGGCTGGCAAGGGCACAGGTCTCCTGATCCTCACCACCGGTGGCAAGATGAGCGCCTATGGCCCCGGCTCGCGCTTTGGCATGCTGCATGACGCCTATGGCGTGACGCCTGCCGCAGCTGACCTGACCACCAAGGGTAATCACGGCCAGCCGATCAGCCAGGAATTCATTCTCAAGACCAACCCTGACTGGCTGTTCGTGATCGACCGCGACGCCGCTATCGGTCGCGAAGGCAATTCCGCCCAGCAGGTTCTCGACAATGATCTTGTTCGCCAGACCACGGCAGCGAAGAAAGACCAGATCGTCTATCTGAAGTCGCAGAACTGGTATCTCGTCGGCGGCGGCCTCAATGGGCTGCACGGCACCATCGACCAACTGTCGGAAGTGTTCGACAAGGCAAAGTAAACGTCAGGCACTTTCTGACCCAGTCACCCGGGCTGTCCGCCATGCCGGACAGCCCGATGCATGACAAGGCAAGAGAACAGGACAAAGCGTGAAAGGTCTAGCCGCAGCCATTGTTGTTGTCGCCGTGCTGGCTGTCATCAGCCTGTTTATCGGGGTCGGCGACGTCTCACTGCACGCACTGATTTATCCCGGTGAAAGTGCGAATGACGGCCCAGGCAGCGCGCTTGAACTTCTGCTTGTCAGCCGCATTCCGCGTACCATCGCCATTGTGCTGGCGGGCATGTCGATGGCCGTTGCCGGCATGATCATGCAGATGCTGACCCGCAATCGTTTCGTCGAGCCTTCGACAGCGGGAACCGTCGAATCTGCGAGTCTCGGCATTCTCCTTGTCATTCTTTTCGCGCCGGAAGCGCCTGTCTTCGTCAAGATGCTGGTCGCCTCGGTAACCGCAGTGGCGGGAACAGCACTGTTTCTACGCATCCTGCACAGCATCCCGCTTCGCTCCGTGCTGGTCGTCCCGCTCGTCGGCATCATGCTCGGCGGGGTTATCAGCGCCATCACCACTTTCATCGCCTATCGCTTCGATCTCCTGCAATCGCTGAATTCTTGGACCACCGGCGATTTTTCCGGCGTGCTGCGCGGACGTTATGAGTTGCTGTGGATCGCCTTCGCGCTCACCGTCGTCGCCTATATCGCAGCCGACCGATTTACAGTTGCGGGACTGGGCGAAGACTTCACCACCAATCTCGGCCTCAACTATCGTCGCGTGGTGACGCTCGGCCTCGTCATCGTGTCGATGGTCAGCGCGTCGGTCGTCGTCACCGTCGGCATGATCCCGTTTCTCGGCCTGATTGTGCCCAATGTTGTCAGCATGTTCATCGGCGACAATATGCGCCGCGCCTTGCCGTGGATCGCTGTTCTCGGCGCGGGTCTGGTGCTCGCCTGCGATATTGCCGGTCGCCTGATCCGCTTTCCCTATGAAATCCCCATCGGAACGATGATGGGCGTCGTGGGCAGCGTCATCTTCCTCTATCTCCTGTTGCGGCGGGGTTCGCGCCTTGCTTAGACGTCCCGCGATCCTCATCCCCGTTCTCGGCGTGATTGCCCTTCTTGCCGCCGTCGCCTTCATGACGATTGGCGCAAAGGGCAGCTGGTCATTCATCCTGTCCTTCCGCGGCACAAAACTGGCCGCCATGGTGCTGGTGGCCTATGCAATCGCCGTTTCGACCGTGCTGTTTCAGACCGTCACCAACAATCGCATCCTGACTCCCTCCATCATGGGCTTTGATGCGCTCTATATTCTGATCCAGACCGTCATCGTCTTTTTCTTCGGCGCGGTGCATGTCGACTGGATCGGACCGAACATACGCTTCATCACCGAAACTGTGGTGATGGTGCTGTTTGCGGGTTCGCTCTATTACTGGCTGTTTTCGGGCGCGGCGCGCAGCCTGCATCTGGTGATGCTGGTCGGCATTATATGCGGCGTCTTCTTCCGCAGCCTGTCCAATCTCATGCAGCGCATGCTCGATCCCGACCTGTTCGCGGTTTTGCAGGATCGTTTCTTCGCCAGTTTCAACACGATCAACGCTGATATTCTGACGCTCTCGGCGATTATCGTCGCTGCCGTGTCGCTCTATGGCTGGCGGCTGTTGCATGTGTTCGACGTGCTGGCGCTTGGACGCGAGCCCGCAATCAATCTCGGCGTCGATCACCGCCGAGTGGTGCGGCTCATCCTGCTGATGGTCACTGTGCTTGTCGCCGTTTCGACCGCACTCGTCGGACCAATCACCTTCTTCGGCCTTTTGGTCGCCAACCTCGCTTACATGCTGGCAGGCTCGGGGAAACATCGCGTCGTTCTGCCGATTGCCGTTCTACTGGCCATCATTTGCATTGTCGGTGGCCAGACCATTCTCGAACGGGCCTTTGCCTTCAATACCGCGCTCAGCGTCATCATCGAGTTCCTGGGCGGTCTCGTCTTCATTATCCTTCTTGTCAGGGGAAATGCGCGTTGATCGAAATAAGCCAAGTCAGCAAATCCTATAGCGGCGCCCTTGTCGTCGATGACGTGTCCCTGCGCTTAACCGCTGGCGGCGTGACGTCGATCATCGGCCCCAATGGCGCCGGAAAATCGACGCTGCTTTCCATGATCAGCCGCCTTTTGCCGATGGACAAGGGCCGCGTGACCGTGGACGGTCTCGATGTCACCACTACATCGGGCGATGTGCTGGCAAAACGACTGTCGATTCTGAGGCAGGAAAACGCCATCAATTCACGGCTGACCGTGCGCGATCTCGTGACATTCGGGCGCTACCCCTATTCCAAGGGCCGACCGAACAGCGAAGACCGCAAACATGTGGAACAGGCCATCGGTTATCTTGGCCTTGAAAGCTTAAGTGAACGCTTTCTGGATGAACTGTCCGGCGGCCAGCGCCAGCGCGCCTTCGTGGCAATGGTGCTCTGTCAGGATACGGACTATGTGCTTCTCGACGAGCCGCTGAACAATCTCGATATGAAACACGCGGCATCGATGATGAAACTGCTGCGCCGCGCTGCCGATGAGCTTGGCAAGACAGTCGTGCTGGTGCTGCACGACATCAACTTCGCGTCGTGCTATTCCAACCACATTGTTGCCATGCGCAATGGCAAGGTCGCCCATCAGGGCACGCCGGACGAACTGATCCATCCGGAAATTCTGAGCGACATTTACGATATGGATATCGCAGTCGAGATCATCGGCGGGAAGCGCATCGGGGTCTATTACCTGTAAATAGACTATCTATTCGCTCGATTTCGTGCAAAAGCATGCGCAACCAGCCATTGGCGACTATCCGTGGAGTGTTCATGCTGACGAAGAAGGGCAAATATGGTTTGAAAGCACTGGCGCATCTTGCCTTGCTTGAACCCGGCGAAAGCGCTTTCGTCGCCGAGATTGCTTCCAAGAATAATATCTCCAAGAAATTTCTCGACGCCATTCTTCTGGAACTGCGCAACGATGGCATCCTGCGCTCCAAGAAAGGCCCCGGCGGCGGCTATAGCCTTTCCAAACCGGCAGCCGATGTCACGATAGGCCAGGTGGTCCGCGTTCTCGACGGACCGCTTGCACCCATCCGCTGCGCAAGCCGAATGGCCTATCAGCCCTGCGAAGATTGCGAAGATCACCGCGCCTGTCAGGTGCGCCGGTCAATGCTGCTCGTGCGCGAAGCCATTGCTGGCGTTCTCGATTCCATGACGCTGGAACAATTCGCCCGCAACGGTGGCCTCGAAGACGACAGCACCGCGCCAGAATGGGCCAAGTTAAGCGCCTGA
>NZ_JBQEPD010000058.1:0-11404 GCF_052045675.1 Brucella sp. 22210 | reverse complement strand
GTAAGCGCTGTTTTCAGGCCACGGCTTTGAGATCGTGCGTTGCGGCATAGGCCCAAGGCAGCAGGTCGTCGATCTGGCTATTTGGATGATTGTTGACGATCTTGGTGAGGACGTCTGAGAGATAGGCCAGTGGCTCGACATTGTTGAGCTTTGCCGTCTCGATGAGCGAGGCGATAGTCGCCCAGTGTTCGGCCCCGGCGTCAGAACCGGCAAATAGCGCATTTTTGCGATTGAGGGCAATTGGCCTGATTGACCGTTCGACGACGTTGGAATCGATCTCGATCCGGCCATCGTCGATGAAGCGGGTCAAGCCGTCCCAGCGTGACAAGGCATAGCGGATTGCTTCGGCGAGTTTTGTCTTCTGGCTGATGTAGCCGAGTTGTTCACGCAGCCAGGGAGCGAGGCTGTCGGTAATCGGACGACTTTTTTCCTGACGGGCGACACGACGCTCCTCGTGGGGCCGGCCACGTATCTCTTCTTCGATCCTGTAAAGTTCGCCGATGCGTCGCAGCGCCTCGCTGGCGATGGGTGCCGGACCAGCGGCAGCAAGCTCATAGAAGCGGCGTCGAACGTGGGACCAGCAGAAGGCCAGCGACACGGTGTTCTTTGCCGCGAGCGGGCGATATCCACTGTAGCCGTCTACCTGCAGGATGCCGACGAAGCCGTCGAGATGGGCCATCGGTCGTTCGCCTTTGCGATCTGGCGCATAGACATAGGTGACACCGGGCGGGTCATCGCCCTGCCACGGCCGGTCATCTCGTGCATAAGCCCAAAGCTGGCCGGTCTTGGTTTTGCCACGTCCCGGATCGAGCACCGGGGCCGTCGTCTCGTCGGCGAAGAGCTTGGACGATGACTTCAGATGATCGAGCAGCCGCTGATGGACCGGGCGTAGATGCCAGGCGGCGCGACCGACCCAGTCGGCGAGCGTCGAACGGTCGAGGTCGATGCCCTGACGCTTGTAGATTTGCGCCTGGCGATACAGCGGCAGGTGGTCAGCATATTTAGATACCAGCACCTGGGCGACGGTTGCCTCTGTCGGGATGCCGCCCTCGATCAGCCTTGCCGGGGCCGGAGCCTGGACAACGACTTCTTCACAGGCCCGGCAGGCATACTTCGGGCGGCGCAGCACGAGCACCCGGAATTGGGCGGGCACAAGATCGAGCTTCTCGCTGACATCCTCGCCGATCCGATGCAGGTCGTTGCGGCAGCAGGGGCAGGCATGGTTATCGATATCGACCACGATCTCGACGCGCGGCAGATGCGCTGGCAGTGAACCCCGGTTCGTACGCCGTTTAGCGACCTGCGCCTGGCGCAGAGCAGTCGAGCCTTGTTCCTTCTCTTCCAGCCCGGCAGCCTCGATCTGTTCGGCCTCTTCAAGCCCAAGCAGAAGCTGGTCCTCTGGAAGCGTCTCTGCCCGTCGACCAAAGCGGTGACGCTGTAATTCCTTGATGATCTGCCGCAGGCGGGCATTCTCCGCCTCACGCGAAAGCACCATTGCTTTCAGCGCGTTCAGGTCATCCGGAAGCTCGTCTGCCGTCATCGTCATGGATCGAGAACAGCATATTTTGCCGCTCGGAGCGAGACGCTGAATGGCTCTGATTCAATTGGTCGCGCCCGTTATCCGGCCTTTATCGGCGTGCGCGTTTCGCTCGGCGCATGCACGCGTTTCCAGTCCAATCCTTCGAACAGAGCCGAGAACTGGGCGGCCGTCAGATGCATCACACCGTCTTGCATTCGAGGCCAATGGAACTCGCCATCCTCGATCCGCTTGGCGACCAGGCACACGCCGCTGCCGTCCCAGAAGATCAGCTTGATCCGGTCCGTTCGTTTGGCCCGGAATACGTAGATCGTGCCCGAGAACGGGTCGGCACCCATCTGGGCCTTTACCAATGCCGCCAATCCTTCAGCACCTTTGCGGAAGTCGACAGGCTTGGTGGCGATCATCACTTTTACCGCACCGGACGGGCCAATCACGACTGAGCCTTCAACGCCTGGATGACGGCGGCAATGGTTGCAGCATCGGTGCCAGAGGCAATACGCAGCCAGGCTCCATCAATCCGCAATTCAATGGCCGCCTCCGGAGAAGTTCTTCTTGGCAAACGTGCTTGCCGCGCCCTCTTCGGTTCCGAATTCTCGGGCGACACGACGACTGCTGGTGCAAACATTGGTGCTTGCTCCGGCACCGACAACACATCAAGCGGCTTTCGGGCGAGCCGTCGCCATGTGAACAACTGCTGCGGCGTCAATCCATGCCGCCGCGCCACAGAGCACACCGTGACGCCAGGCTCGCAACTCTCCGCAATGATCTGCGCCTTCTGATCGTCGCTCCATTCGCGACGACGGCCATTGCCTGTGAACACCTCAAACCGGCGTATCGGCTCATCCTTGGATTTAAGCGTAAGTTCTGAAATCGACATATGTCCTAGCCCTCTTTCGAGGTTGAACATCAATGATCAAGCGATGATCCGGAAGGTGGGGTCAGGACAGCGCTTACAAAAAAGCTGCGCGCACTGTTTGAGGTGGCTCCAACTCTTCCTTCCGTAGGTGCTACGGGACCGAACTGACCTCAAATGCCATCCTCGCCTGGTCGAAGGATCACAAGATCGAGTGGCACTACATCGCGCCGGGAAGACCGATGCAAAACGGCTATGTCGAGAGTTTCAATGGCCGCATGCGCGACGAGTTACTCAACGAGCGCCTGTTCTTTGGTCTCGATCATGCCCGCAGCGCCATTGCCGAATGGGCCGACGATTACAACAATTTCCGGCCCCACTCATCGCTCGGATACCAGACCCCGGCAGACTATGCAGGGATCATCGCCGCAACCGGCTCCAACGCTACGCAATTTGGAAGCTTCGCCTTTCCGCCGGTTGCTCCCATCACGCCATGTGGCGTATCAAAAACCGCCGAGGCTCTAATCGCAGCCGGATGAAACTTCAGTGGCAGGTCATTCGATACCCACGTATGTAGAGGGCGGATTTGCACAAGCTGTAGTTGATATATCGTCAACAACTGGCGTGGTGTCTGTACGATATTCGTCTGGCGGCGGAAATCTCCGCTTAGACGGCATGTCTTTCTTAAGCTGATGGTCCAGACCTTGGCTCCACCCGGTGTGGGTGGGGCACCGTCAATTACAGATCACAAGAAATAAGACTGTTTCAAAACGCGAAGTTAGCAACTAAATCAGACCAATGAATCTTGCATGCAACATGTTTATTTCATCTTTAATAGAAGATAGTTCAGTCTGGACCTCTATGGGAAACTGAGCCGTTCTTAGGTATTCTGGGTGGCTTGAGCCAGTTTGTCTCAGATATTGAATTTCTTTGGCCAATTCATCATATGCAATTTGTATCGCTTCTTTCGTGAAAGGCCGGGTGGTATATTCCATAATTGA
Organism: Brucella sp. 22210; assembly: GCF_052045675.1. NCBI lineage: Bacteria > Pseudomonadati > Pseudomonadota > Alphaproteobacteria > Hyphomicrobiales > Brucellaceae > Brucella > Brucella sp. 22210. The sequence goes on along the minus strand of NZ_JBQEPD010000058.1, from coordinate 8,010 downwards.
TCCTTGAGGGCGTACGCAATAAACGTATCCTAACGCCACAGATCGAATCAAACAAGTGGCTGTCATCCAACGCAAAGCTCCGTGCCGTCAGACTGGGGTGTGTTTTTATTAAAGGTCAGATATGCCCGCAGAAAAGTTTATAATGCCCCTGCCTGGACACTTTGATAAGCGTGATTATGACAATTTTAATCAACCGCATCCCTATGTGTGTACGCCTCAGTGGAATTTTGGCGTAAATGCGGAAGCTAGAATCATCAACGATATTTTCAATGATGGGCTGACATCCGACATTATATGGCAGCCGGATACATATCATTCAGCTAAGTCCTATGCGGAATCCATAGATGCAAAGCGTGTCATCGACATCGGGTGTGGCAGTGCCCTTAAACTCAAAAGTCTGTTTTCCGGCACCGGTTCTGACGTGTTCGCTGTGGATTTCAAAGGATCACTGGCTGCGGCCATTGAAAACTACGCGGAAGCATCTCACGTCGAGTGCGATCTTACGTCATGGAGCGAGGTTCTCAATGTTGCGAAGAAATTTCGTAATGATGTTCCAACAGTCATAATTTGTGCGGACGTTATTGAGCATATACCAGACCCTCGGCCGCTTCTGGCCTTTATAAGACTGTTATTGTCAGGGAACCCGAAGAGCAGGTGCTTTTTGTCGACTCCCGACAGATCCCGTCTGGGATATCAATCGTTGACAGCTAAGCCGGCCAATCCGGCACATGTGCGAGAATGGACCGCCGGAGAACTTCGCAATCTCTTGATGGCATCCGGTTTTCATGTTGAAAATATCGGAAATATTGGCGCGAATGAACATGACGAGGCGGCCCGCACTATACTTGCGGACATTTCATTTGACGCGAAATTCTATGCGGGGACGCTAGCGCGCTATGGGATTAATTCCGTCGATGTAACATCTGTTATGATCACAACGGAGTATCCCGGTCTGATAGCTAGCGGAGGGATAGGCACCTTTGTGGCGGATTGGCATCGTTCGACCAAGGGTTCTGCTGTTCTAGCGGCTTTCGACTTCGACAAGGAAAAAACTCAGAACGGCGACGTCGTTTTGAGCCCGTCGGGTGTCATCGACGTATCAGAGATTGGAGAAATCGGTACTGCTGACGTGTTGCTGCAGGCCGCCACCCAATTTCTGTTTCTGTGCCCAGATATGAGAGAGATACACTTTCAAGAATACTTGGGTATAGGGATGCGTATCGCGCAAGCGAAAATGGCGGGGGTACTTCCTGATACCCTTACAATCGTCGCTCATTGTCACGGCAATCAGCATTATCTCGAAAATGCCAATCAAACATGGATGGGGGCTGATTCTCAGATATATGCGGTTAGGGAAAAGATTAGCATCGAACTTGCTGATTTTGTCGTGTTCCCTTCAGAGTTTCTGCGGAAATTTTACGTTCAGTCTGGCATCCAGATTGACGATAGCAAAATTATAATCTGCCCCTATCGATATACGAATATCAAAATTGATAGTTCTCCGTTCGACAATGTGAAGCGCATCGTATTCGTCGGAAAGTTTATCCCGATGAAGGGGTTCGATTTATTCTGCGCATCGTTGGATGATAGTTTCTGCAAGGAACTAAAGGCAAAGGGCATTGAAGAAATAACTTTAATTGGACGCGGGCCCGATACGGGATATGAGCACGAGAGGGTGCTCAAACACCACTTCGCGCTGACGGTCCACACTGGCTTTGATCACGCGCAATTGGTTTCGTATATTCAGGGCCACCGATCTGACAGTTTGTTTGTTCAACCTTATCGTGGTGATAATTTCCCACTCGCTGTTTATGATGTCATTGGAAATGGCGGTGTGCTTCTGGCCGGGAACGCAGGGGGCATTCCGGAGATGTTCCGAGATAAAGACTGGCGCGAGTGTTTGGCAGACCTGTCACCAGATTCGCTGCGCTACAAAATTCGCGAAATTTTGGATTGGGACAACGAGAAGAAGGCGCGCATTCGCGATACACTCGTAGAAGATCTGAGGCGCGGGAATCGCGTCTCCGAAAATCAACGATATATACCGGTTGCCAGTCAACCTGTTGAACTCCTTAGTTCAACAGTGATGATCCCATTCTATAACACCGAGATTTCGGAATTCATCGAATTGCTGAAGGCTCTCAATCAACAGTCGCTCCGCCCGAGCGAGGTGATAATCGTCAATGACGCGTCTAATTATAAGAGCCGAACCGATATGGCGGAAGCCGTTCAAAGGTATCTCGATATTCCGTTCAGGATTATTGATCACGCGTATAATTGCGGTTTGGCAGGCGCCAGAAATACCGCATTGTCCGCGTGCACAACTGATCTCATATTGAATGCCGATTCCGACGATATCCCGCTCAACGATTGGGTTAAGACAATCGTTACAGCTATGAGCAGAAACCCTCAGGCTGCAGCTGCTGTACCCTATCTAGCTGCCTTTGACGCCGGAACGGATTTCAACCGTCCCTTTCATAAAGGGCAATATGTCTACCGGCCAATGGGCGATGGATTCGTGACGTCGCAAACCCGAAATGATCTTGGCCACGCAAATTCTGGTTATAGGGTCAGTCATGCAAGAGGGATGGGCGGCTGGAACGCTGGTTCGAAGGCAAAGTATGAGGATTGGGCGTTCTTTCTCAATATTCTGGCGAACGGACTGCGGATAGAGCTTATTCCGACCGTCACCTGCTTGTATCGCGTCCGCAAGAATTCCATGGCGCGAACATATTCAGAGTGGCCAGGACAGGTCCGTCTTTATCAGACAACCAACGGGTTATCTCGTTTCGAAACACTCCAACTTCAGAGACATTGTCGGTCTGAAACAAGTTTGGGTGGCGACCCAGCAAAAGTAGGTATCGAACGCGTAATGGAGTTGCAGAAACAAATCGAAGCCTTCGAGCGCCGTAAAGTAATTCGTATTGTGAATGCGATGTCCGCGCAAGTGCAGAAATTACCCTTTCTACATAAGCTTCTACGCAGATTAGGACGTTTGGTAGGCCTACTGCGTTAGTGTTGGCGGCGTAGCTCCAGCATCAAAGACTGTCCCACGGTTCAATTAGTGACTAGTTTTGCTGGTGATCCTGTAGTCGCTTAGTTTTAACGGATTGATGAGAGCCTTTTTTAAAAAAGCTTTCAATGAATGAATATGTTCCTACGAAGAATACGAGATATCCTGAAATGTATGAGGGTAGCAGGTAACGCCATTCCAAACCTGTTTCCGAAACCATGTACGGGACCGCATACAGAACGCCGAAGATGTAAATTGTAAGAAGTAATATGTTCTGACGGCGCCAATTCATAACGAGAGCCACAAGCCCGAGCAGCAGAGCGGGCCAATGCTTGAAAATAAAGGATGTTTTCAGAGCGGTCAGCGTCGAAACTGTCCATTCATATCCAGGGATTTTAGGCGATAGGAATACATTGAAAATGTTTTTATCAACATAGGGATGCATAGGAAAGTACTCAGCCGAGTTGTTGAGCTGTCCAGTGATGTATTTCATCTTATGACGCATAAACCCTTTTGGAGATTGCCATACGACGTGAGGTAAACGGTCAACGATAAACTGACCGTTATTCATGATGTTGCCAAATCCGATCAGTGCGTCCTTCGGCCAGAACATCGCGCCGTTTCCGCTAAAGAGATACAGAGGTATCGAGGCTTCTAAAGTGCCTTCACCAAAAGCAGCATCATAGTAAGGCTTTTCCTGAGCTATTAGCTTTTCCCTTACATCAGGATCGGAGTTAACAATTGTACCCAGATACTGGTTGTACAACGCAAATCTTATCATCGATGGCTTTTCCTCAACGCCCGGCATTAGGAGAAAAGCCTTAGAAGCTATGATGATGACGACGCACGCCATTGTCGATAAAAACACGCGAGGAACAGCTTTCAGCGCTCGTCTTTTTTGTAGATAAAAGTACCATGCTACCGCAACAAGCGGCAGGGACGACACGGCGTTATATCGAATACTTATCGAGATAAAGAAGAACAGGCTTCCTGTTAGCAGCCATTTGGTGCTAACAAACCCGGATCGAAATAGCTCAAAAAATGAGAAAAGACCGAAATAAGCGAACGCAAATACCCACATATCGGTCCAGTGAACGTTTGTATGCACCCATAACGGCATCAGACAAAGCATAAGTAAAGAGCAGACGATAAGCGCTCTCCATGTTCTAGTTGTCAGCGCTATCGCCATGAATATGGCAGACCAAAGAAGCGTACCCTGAACCCAAGAAAAGCTGGCAATTGTCGCTTCACCTGATGGAGAAAATAGGTAAAAAATCCGCTGGATAAGCGCCATCAACGGCGGTTTGATTGTGTCATAGTGTTGGCTTACGGCCTGCTTCCAGCTAAAAATGCTGTCATTTGAGAGAAAGCCAGGATAAAATACTAATAGGAATATTGTGCTTATGAAAGCGCCAGCCAAAACGGATGTAATAATCCTTTTGGGCGACACCTGGTAATCAATGTCAAACGTCATTTCCCGCCCCAGTAGCCCTTATTTTCGGATGCCCGAAGCTTCAATAGTATAAAGAAGTTCGTTTTGTAAGGGGAGGTAGTCGTAATTTGTGGGACATGCGCGGTCACACGACACTCAAGGTGGCGGCCCGATCAAGTTACGGCTTGATCAGCGCCTGATAAAGAAAAACAATCCAGCGACGACGACGACAGATATCACTAACGCTCATCCTATCGAAAATATCACCCACGGATGGAACGCGTCAGAAAAATCGAGCATCGTGTACGGCAAAAAAGTGCTTCCTAAGAGGTGGCTCGGTTTGTTTGAACAGTTTCGGGCGTTTCGCTAAGTGGATTTCCGCCTCGATTATGCCGCCACCATCATTGGCGTCAGCGCGTTGAAGTAAGCCTGATCCGGCGTCTGCCGGTCAAGCGATGAATGTGGACGTCGGCTATTGTAAAAGGTCAGATAACGGCCGATGCCAGCGCGTGCCTCAGACACGGTTTTATAGGCATGGAGGTAGACCTCCTCGTATTTGATCGAGCGCCACAGCCTCTCGACAAAGACATTGTCCCGCCAAGCGCCTCTGCCGTCCATCGAGATGGCAATTTCAGCTTTCTTCAACACCGCCGTGAAGTCGATGGATGTGAACTGCGATCCTTGATCGGTGTTGAAGATGTCCGGCTTACCGTAGCGGGCAAGCGCCTCTTCAACCGCCTCGATGCAGAAGTCGGCTTCCATCGTGATCGACAGTCGCCACGACAGAACACGCCGGCTGAACCAGTCCACAACGGCGCAGAGATAGACAAATCCGCGAGCCATCGGAACATAGGTCAGGTCCATCGCCCAGACCTGATTGGGTCTGGTAACCGCCAGCTTGCCCAGGAGATAGGGATAGACCTTGTGCCCCGGCGCTGGTTTCGGCGTGTTCGGGCGACGGTAGATCGCCTCGATGCCCATCTTCTTCATCAGCGTGGCGACGTGTAGTGTAAGCCCACGGTGAAGGCCGTCTTGCGATGACGGCCTTCTGACTGCCAGTCCTAGTGGTAACACTAGGAGTAGTCATATGACGAAGCATTCAATTGAGGTGATCACGTCCGTGGAGCGCCGTCGGCGCTGGTCACGCGAAGATAAAGAGCGCCTCGTCGCTGCCTGCTTTAAGGCGGACGCGGTAGTCTCCGAGATTGCCCGCGCGGCCGGCATCCATGTCAGCCAGTTGTTCCGTTGGCGCAAAGAGCTTTGCCGGATCGAGGAGCCAAGGTCTGATACGGCGACTTTGGTGCCGGTGATCGTATCCGAGGCCGCTTCGACAGTCTCTCCCGTTCAGCTGGAAGCGCCCACCACATCCCATCTTCGTCGGAAGCGCAGCGATGTAACGATCGAGCTCGGCCGGGGCCGTCGGGTCCGCGTGGATAGTGATATTGACACGGACGCGCTTGGCCGGATTCTCGATTGCGTATTGGGTCTGCGATGATCCCGGTTCCTGTTGGCGTGAAGGTCTGGCTGGCCACGGGCTATACGGACATGCGCAAGGGCTTCCCCGGTCTGTCGTTGATGGTGCAGGAGGCGCTGAAGCGTGACCCGATGTGTGGACACCTGTTCGTATTCCGCGGCCGCGGCGGTGGCCTGATCAAGGTGATCTGGCATGACGGCCAGGGCGCTTGCCTGTTCACGAAGAAGCTGGAGCGTGGCCGCTTCATCTGGCCATCAGCGGCCGATGGCACGGTGGTGATCACACCTGCGCAGCTCGGTTATCTGCTGGAAGGTATCGACTGGCGGATGCCGCAAAAGACCTGGCGGCCGACGTCGGCCGGATGAGCAAAAACACTGGAATGATGGGGTCAAATATGATTCCATCCTGTCATGAGCGACGCGACCGAAGAGCTTCCGGACGACCTTGCCAGTGCCCTTGCACTGCTGGCCCAGGAACGCGCTCGACGTGTTACAGCCGAAGCAGAAGCGGCAACCGCCAAGGCAGAAGCCGCCAGTGCAAAGGCACTCGTATCGCATTCCGAAGCGCTGATCGCTCGGCTGAAGCTGGAGATCGACAAGGTCCGCCGTGAACTCTACGGCAGCCGGTCCGAGCGCAAGGCGCGGCTCCTGGAGCAGATGGAACTGCAACTCGAGGAATTGGAAGCGGACGCCGGTGAAGATGAACTGGCCGCGGAGATCGCAGCCAAAGCTTCAACCGTCAAAGCCTTCGAGCGCAGGCGTCCGTCACGCAAGCCCTTTCCCGAACATCTGCCACGCGAGCGCATCGTCATCGCCGCTCCCGCCAATTGCGCCTGCTGCGGATCGGCCAAATTGTCGAAGCTTGGCGAGGACATCACCGAGACCCTGGAGGTCATCCCGCGCCAGTGGAAGGTCATCCAGACGGTACGGGAGAAGTTTACCTGTCGCGAGTGCGAGAAGATCACGCAGCCACCGGCTCCCTTCCATGTAACGCCACGCGGCTTTGCCGGGCCAAACCTGCTGGCGATGATCCTGTTCGAGAAGTTTGCCCAGCACCAGCCGCTCAATCGTCAGAGCGAACGCTATGCTCGTGAGGGCGTCGACCTTAGTTTATCGACGCTTGCAGATCAGGTCGGAGCTTGCGCCGCGACGTTGAAGCCACTTCATTGTCTGATCGAAGCGCATGTTCTTGCCGCTGAGCGCCTGCATGGTGACGACACGACAGTGCCGATCCTGGCCAAGGGAAAGACCGATACGGGCCGCATCTGGACTTATGTCCGGGATGATCGGCCGTTCGGAGGCCTCTCACCGCCGGCCGCCCTTTATTATGCCTCGCGGGATCGACGGCAGGAGCATCCGGAGCGCCACCTGAAGACCTTCACCGGTATTCTGCAGGCGGACGCCTATGGTGGCTACAATCCGCTGTTCAAGGGTGATCGCGATCCAAATCCGCTGACCCAGGCACTCTGTTGGGCACACGCGCGTCGCAAGTTCTTCGTGCTCGCAGACATTAATGCGAACGCCAAGCGTGGAAAGAACGCCGCGCCGATCTCGCCTATGGCGCTCGAAGCCGTCAAACGGATCGACGGCCTGTTCGATATCGAGCGGGAGATCAACGGGCTTACGGCCGATCAACGCCTGGAACGTCGCCGCAAGGAAAGCCTGCCGCTCGTCGACGATCTGCATGCTTGGCTTCAAACCGAGCGTGCAAAACTGTCGCGCAGTTCTCCGGTCGCCGAGGCGATCGATTACATGCTCAAGCGATGGGATGGCTTCACGTCATTCCTGGAGGATGGCCGGATTTGCCTGACGAACAACGCCGCCGAGCGAGCGCTCAGAGGCTTTGCGCTCGGCAGAAAGTCGTGGCTCTTCGCCGGATCAGACCGCGGTGCAGATCGTGCAGCCTTCATGGCCACGCTAATCATGACGGCAAAGCTCAACGACATCGATCCGCCGGCGTGGCTGGCCGACGTTCTTGCCCGCATCGCCGACACGCCGATTATCAGGCTGGAGCAGTTGCTTCCGTGGAATTGGACGCCGCCGACCGTCAACGCTCAAGCTGCCTGACCTGCGGCCTCCACCGGAGGCTGAC
>NZ_JBQEPD010000057.1:0-11525 GCF_052045675.1 Brucella sp. 22210 | reverse complement strand
TTGCATGGATCAATCGAAACAGACGTCTCGCGAAGGACTTCGAAGCTTCAATCAAATCTGCCGCGGCTTTCCTCTATGCCGCCTCCGTAATGCTGCTCGTTAGGCGTTTGGCCCGTATCAATGCTTTCAAAACTGACTCTAAGCGCAGTCACGTTTTGCCCTCCTTCCTCGAGTTCTTTCAAATCCAGGAGTGTCCCGCGCAGTGTTCCGATGAGGCGCGCACGGGACTGGCCGGTTCGAGTAGTCGATCGTTGGTGTATCTCTTCCGGTTTCATTATTGCCGGGAGAAATAGATTTGCCGACGGGGAAATTAGCGATGCGCCAAGTGCACGCGATTGTCGGAATCCGCATCCTGTCTCCCGAAATCGGTCTCCCTTTTCGGTAGACATGCTTTAGACACTGGCATGTGTCTGACTGAAATTGGAAAACATCATCGAAAATTGGAAATAGCCCGCAAGTGGCGGGCTATTTCCAATTATCGTATGACGATAAGGGTTGTATTACCCGGCGCAGGGAAATCCTGGCCTTTTTCTCCCCAGCCATACCAGGGCTGGGGGAGTTATTCATATCGCCTAAAGGTGAAAAGGCTGCCGGCTCCTGGGATGGGCAAGAGCCGGGGACCACACGCTTCTCAAACAGCCATCGAAGAGCAGGTCCTGGATGCGTTGAGCTCATTAAGCCCGCATCCAAAGGCGATATATCCAAAACAGGCCTTAGCAAGGCCCTGGGGATTTTTTCGCGGAATTCCAGATAACAGATAAAATCTCGAACTGTCTGTTAGACTTTCGTAAAACAGTTTTTACAAATAATATAAAATAGCCTTGCGAATATGGTGGAATTTTAGCTTTGAAGAAAACTCTAATACCGCTTGAATTTTGAACGCATATTCGGATTACCAATTTCGATTGGATAAGGTCGCGAGTGTGACCTGCCTTCTGGTTTCGGTAATATTCTAATTGATTTGACCGGTCGCTGTCAGGCGACCGTGAGATCAATTTTCTTGACCAGGTTCATTGCATTGGACCTCAAAATCGATCCCAGCAGCCGCCGTCTCCCATTAAAAAGGGTTGTACAAATTTTGAATTTCCAATGAATCAGATCATAACAGTGCGGATCTCTCACTATTGGCTCGCCCACATAATAATTGCGGTCGCCTTCACAGCTGAAAGTTCAGATATCCTTTATCATTACCTTCGCCGCTATTGTGCCAACTCACTTGATTATCTTGAATATAAAGCGTGTCGTCAAGCAGTGCCTCTTTACTTCAGGTTAAGAAAGTGACGATGATTTCTGCGACCTGTGCGGACGTCACGATCCGTCATATTTAAATATTGCAATATGTCGATAACAGACTGGTTTAGGGTGGCTGGCGGTGAACATTTGAGGACTAACTTTTTGCACCGCTCTTTCCAATAGCTGTCATCCACTTAATCCCGTCGATATTTTGGCCAGTATTGGTAGAAAACTCAAAAAGAAGAGAAAAAACCGGATTGAATAGGAAGAACTAGGATCTCGTAAAAGTAAAATCGCGCTACCAATAACGAAATTAATATTGAAATCTCTTCCCTTCCAATACAACTCAATGCATCGCTTACTACATTCTCATTTTTCCCTTCGAATATAGCGTGGCGTAGTTACCGAAGAGCAGGCACAAAAGCGTTTCATCAATTTAGAAACGGTACCCTGTTTAAATCGGGTTTCAGCCTTCTACTCCTTGAAGCGTGACTGGCAGCTTCAATCAATTTGCTTGCATTTTCAACTGTTCCAAACAACATGGAATCAAACCAGATTTAAGTGGCTTTGATTATAAGGCAGACGTAAAAAATCCAAATCCCTATTTTTTAGAGAAAATGATTCAGGACATTGGGGTGATGCAATTCTTCCTCGCGCAGCCCTTCATGGTAAAAGATAGTACCGTTGGCAGCAACAAGGCGCTTATCAGATGTTAAACACTATCCGCAGTATTGCCGATCACATTGTGAAAACGGATTTTTCGTTCTACATCCTTAGCAAGACTCATCGTGTTTTTCACTCTTGACCGCGCTATATAATCGAATAACGTCAATTTACTGAAGGTTGCTCGGCGCAATTTTAACACGCTTTCGAAAAGTTCCATCGTAAAGGTTCCAAGCGCAATATTGTAGGAATATATAGCCAGTTTATAGTATAAAGAAGGGATGGCAATATGAGAAAATCCATTTTATTTATTTTGGCGGCAGGTTTTGCAACCGTCACTTCGCCAACCTTGTCGGCACAAAAGGAAAGAGTTTTTTCTCCTGTTCAAGGCGTTCTGTGCGACCAATATTTCTGTGCAAATAAACATGGGATCTCAAATGGCTTGACAGCGCGATATCTTGGGCAGAAAGCAGCGGACAAGCTTATTGCGATGGGCAATTTTGATCGCGCATCCTTCACATTTTCGAACGGCGTATTCTGCGAAACGAAGGATCGTCGTTGCTACCAGGATCGCTATTTCCGCAGTGCCGAGAGGCGTGGACTCGCATCGAACCGCTATACGCGCTTATTATTTGGCATTATTGGATTGCCGCGGAGGCCACGATGATTAGTATATTAGGTCTTTGGCCTGTGCCTTTTGAAAAAGGTTGATGGGTGGTGTTGGTTGGGGGCCTGGCTACACGAGGAAGTCGGCAAGCTCACGACGGAGCAAATATCTTGAAAATGCCAGGTTATTCTGGACTGAAGACAAGGTCGAATTAGCTCAACGCGGTGTCCGGGAAATGGGGGGGAGGTCAGCTGTCATCCCCTTATTGAATTGCTCGCCACTCATTGGGGATTGCGACAGAGAACGGGCTTTTCTATAAAAATTTAGCTCGTTTCTTGGAATCTCCAAGGCGCGTAGTCGTATCTTGATGCCGTGGGAGAGGGTTAAGATACATATTGCAAACAATTGAATTTTCGCAGCATTGGCTAATATATTCCACTCGCTTTATGATAGCAAAAGATGTTTTTCTCCTAATGCCTCGCTTTTGCGAGGCATTTTTTTAATTGTGTTCGGCCGTGAGGATCTCTTAGAGCCGAACCGAAAATTAAGTTGAGCGATTTCAGGAGTTTATAATTCTCTGTGGTTTAGCAAGACTACGGAGGATCACATGGCGTGGACTGTTACCGCTCGGCGGGACTATGCCAGACGCGGCTTACGCTATGCAAGTGACTGTACCGACGATGAGTGGGCTGTTGTCGCACCGCTTTTGCAGCCGATGAGCAAAGCTGGTGGTCCGCGCGGCTATGATGCAGGCAAAAAGATCAAAGGGTGCAAGCGCCATATCGTAACCGATATGGTCGGCAACATGTTGGAAGGCATCGTGCATGGCGCGGATGTTCAGGACCGCGACGGCGCGCCCGATCTGATCAAGCGCGCCTGCCAGACCTATCCCACCGTGGCAAAACTCTTTGCCGATGGTGGATATGCTGGTGAAAAGCTGACAACTGCTGTGGCACATATCGTAGCACTGGCTATTGAAGTCGTCAGGGTTGCGATCAGGCCAAAGGTTTTGTCGTTCTGCCCAAACGGTGGATCGTCGAGCGAACCTTCGCTTGGCTCAATCGCTGCCGCCGGCTGACAAAAGATTGGGAGGCTTCAATCGCATCAGCAGAGGCCTGGATGTTCATATCATCCATCAGGAGAATGACGCGCCGCATCGCAAGGCTGCAATTTTGAGTCGGGCACTTACAGAAAAATTCATAGCCGCATTGAAGCGATCATCAAAATAGGCGGCGCCGGCCCTTTTGACGGCATCATGAAATCGCTCTATCCAGGGGAATGCACTAATTCAGAGAAAAATCATACCTATAGTTGGTCGAAAGGCCAATCATGAATTGCTCTGGCGAGCCACATTCCTTGACAATGCTTGAATCCTTTGACGAGCCATTCAGTCGTGTATATTCGCCAAAGAGGTTGGTATCAATTCTGTCATTCACCTTCCAGAGGATGGCGCCGCCGACACCGGCGGATTTGAGGCCGCCGTGGGGATTATATTCTTGCAGCCCGGAAATAGCTGCTTCTTCGGCATCGACACCATAATAGGTCTTGAAATAATCCTTTGAGGCGAAAGTCGCCCGTGGCCCTGCCGAAACGCGAATTGCCGCAGTTACGTCATAAAAAGCGTCGGTGGAAATATCAGCAACAATACCCTTATGCGCGCGGATACCCTGACGCAGCTCGCTGCGTATACGCAGCCAGTCAAGTGCGTAGATTTCAGCAAAGCCGCCTGCTTCACCGCCGAACCTGGTTCCCCTTAAACCAGGGATTTCATAGTCGCGTTCAAACAATAGTTTGCCTGCCAGGCCAGCGCGGAAGTTATAATTGTCAAAAAGCGCCAGGGAGATATTATCGTTACGCGAATAAAAGCGTGTCGTTTCGCCCTGACGGCCCAGGGAAATTAACCACTGTGTGGAAAAATGGTATTTATTTGAACCTTCAAATTTAGGTGCAATGAGACCGGCTGCGCCAACTTTGAGGTACCAGTCGCCAGACCAGAAATGCTTGCCGGGGGTCGCTTTTTGGCCCCACTCCATGGTTGGCTCTTGAGCATTGGCTGAAAAGGGAAGACAAATTGAAAATAGCTGCGATATGACAAACAAATTAATGAGCGGCGCAATACGCAAAATTAAAACTCCAAAAATCGCAAGAAACTAAAAAAATTTCCAATATCGAAGCCTGGTAAACAAACCGTTATGAAAAAAAGTTGTTAGCCAAAGCCCGTACGAACAAAAAGTTGGACTATCATGGAGGCAGTTTATGCCTTCGTACGAAGGCAGGATTCGAGCTGTTATAAAGCTCGGTAAGCGTGCCGGGGCGGCGATTTTCCAGTGGGTTTTCCAGGCAAGAAGGCTCTGGGAAACTGCGCGGCGAATACGAACAAGACCCCCACTTTTTCGCTGGGTGCGCGGCCAGAACTCCCGAGTTTACACAGGCGCAGAAGCAAGCGGCTGTTGAGCGTTACCGCACTCATGATCGCTGCATTTCTGCAACGATGCGAGCATTGGGCTATTCTGGTTGTGTGACGCTGACCGCATGGTTCGCGAGGCGTTTCCTGAAACCAGCAAATCTGTAACTGGAAGGACAGGTCGTCCACAATATCCCGAGGTATTGAAGAAAGCCGTGACAGGTATTGCGCACAGGCTCATTCCTGATTCAGCTTCGTATGGCCTTTTTTCTTCTTTTGTTGTCTGGTACGCAGTCGCTGATGCGGCGTTGTGGCTGATAAAATATATCTTCGCATGCAAGCGTTGCGATGGAAGTCGCGCTTCAAGCTTGAACCACTATAATATAAAGTTGAGCGCACCAATCACATCAGTGTCGTCATGGAGAAATGTTATTTTTTTTAAAACCGGCATCGATCCATTCAATAGTCTGCTGCTTTGTGAGGTTGAAGAGATCATTGTGACCTGCATCCTCAATCCAGCGCACAGTCAGATCGGTGCCCGCCTGAAGCGCACGTGAATGATAAGAGATTGTCGCTTTTGGTGGCACGACATTGTCTTTAAGTCCGTGAAGGATAAGAACAGGTGCAACTGACTTATGCAAGCCGGCGTTATTTCTCGACAAAGCGTCGACCCAGGCTTTGCTTAGCATCACAGGTTCTGCCAACCCTGCTTTGCTGCTATTGGCAATTTTCAGATATAGTTCGACTACACACATTTTTCGAGCTGCATCCAGCCATTTGTGGCCTTGCTCTGAAAACAGATCATCTTCAATTTTGTAAGCATCGATGTAACTTTGTCCAATCAGGTAAGGGATCGGCGTTTTGGCTGCGAAGAAGGCGTCTGTTTCGTAGGGAGACATGACAAGGGTTGAGGCAGGCGCCAGAGCCACGATAGATTGGATTTGTAGATCTGGAGCGTAATCTTTGGCTATTTCTCCAGCAAAGAGCACGGCATGGCCTCCTTGGGACTGACCAAATAATGCTATCCTCTTACTGATCTTTGCCTGAGGTAACGATTGTGCTGCTCGCACAAGATTGTAAATATCGCGTGCCTCATCTTCACCGACGAGATAATGATGGACTGCATCAGATCCCAGACCCGCATAATCGGGAGCTACAACAGCATAACCTTTATCAAGCCAATCATTGAGAAACGGAATGCCAATTCCAATGGGCAGGTTTTTTGCTTCACCGCTACCACGAGGTGTAAAATCCCGAATGGGATTTTCAGCAAGGGAAGGGGCACAGCCTCTGGCCGCGCCCGTTGTGCCATGAGCCCAGACTACGACCGGGTTTGGATGGTTCTCATTGTTTAAACGAGGTGTGGCAACGAGCCCGGACGCGGGGACATGTTCTCCGTTCCATCGTTGCGAAACGTAAAGAACGCGCCAGGATAACGCTTTATTGTCAGTTTTTAGCAGTTCGCTGCGAATAATGGTTCCAGGAGTGAGGTCCGATACATCAACCTCGGTGTTGTAGAATTCACTGATTGCCAAGGGCTGGGTCGAGAATATCAAATAGCGCAAGTCTGCAACCATGTTGCTGAATGGTTGCGCCGTTAGCACACCCAGAAATAGAATTCCAAATATAGGGTATAGATATAATCTCATTTCTTGCCTATTATTCTATAAGATAATTTCAAAAACATAAACAGAATTGTAAATTTCTCTTAGGTTTCATTTAGCTAGAAAATTCAATTTATTATTAAAACTCCCACAAAATCGTCGAAATATCTCTTTTGACTGCTATATTCTGTCGCTTGTAAAATTTTAGCCTTTAAAAATGAAATTGATACCCGGTCGCGCGTCGTGCTCTCTGGCAATTCTATCGCTGCAGTGCTTTTTTTCTCTCATCGCGAGCTTCTCTAATGAGCGTGCACAATACACTATCATCCAGTTCATCGGGATGAGTAATTGAAACATGCCGCAATGCCTTGCCACTACCCTTTAAGCGACCAAGGGGGTCAGTGAGGAACGCACCCCGATAAAAACCAACATTGACGTAGTTGCGATATGGTAAAGCGTAAATATAAGCCTCACTCATTTTCTTTGTGCCCCATCCCCAACTGACAGTGCGTTCTCCCAAACGGATCACCTCAATCGCATCTGGATGAAACTCGGCGATTTTTACTCTTAAAGCACGCAGCACACGGCTCGTGTTGTGGTTCAAGAAGCACGATATCGTCAAATGTAATGGGCCTTTTCAATACTTTTATTGACTTCACCAAAATTTTGCCATCCGTTGTTCGGGCTCAAAGCCAGCATATCGGCAGGGCTGGAATTGAAAGCGGAGGCAATTCTTGATGTCTTTTGACATTTTGACAATAGATAGATTGCATTTTGGAGAAGCTCGGGTTTACGGGAGCCATGGCTGCCCCATCTTCTGGCAATTGACATAACGAACCAAGAGTAGCTGAAAGTGCTGGCAGCTTGCAAGGCAAGGCCATAAAGCCATTGCCCCGGCCCTCCGTTTCTGGCGATGCTAGAGCATAGACTCATAAACTGATGCACCAGATGCGGACAGCGATCAGTTTGACAGCAGCGAGGAAATTGTACGGGTTCTTGTCGTAACGCGTCTGATCAATCAGCTTCGCGCAATTCTGTTGGAACGTGGGATCATCTTCCCGGTCGGACGGCGAAAACTCGAACTTGGCGTGGATAGCTTGCTTACCGAGGCTGTAGAGGTCGTGTCACCGTGTGTGTATGAGCTGGTTGGCGATTTGCGCACGGAATGGAAGGTACTCGACACAAAGATTGAGGCCCTGAATACCGAGTTTATCCAGTTGGCGCGCAGCGATGCTGCCATGCGCAGACTGACGTCGATCCCCGGTATAGGGGTACTTAACGCGACGGCTCTGGTTGCAGCAGTGGGGGATGCGAGCAGCTTTGCCAAAGCGCGCGATCTGGGGGCCTGGCTCGGATTGGTCCCCAGACAGTACAGCACCGGCGGTAAACCCCGACTGCTTGGGATATCAAAACGTGGCAACACTTATTTGCGTACTCTGCTCATTCATGGTGCTCGCGCAGCGTTACCGTCACTTTCAACAACTGACACGCCCCTGGGGCAATGGCTGAAGGCCATGATGGAGCGCGGCGTACACCGTAACGCTGTGGTTGTAGCGCTAGCAAACAAGTTGGCGCGGATAGCATGGGCTGCCTTGCGCAAGGAAACTGGCTTCGACCGCAGCTACCCAGCGGCTGTGTAATATGGATCGGCTACATACAAGGAACGCGTAGCCCAACGAAGTTTGCTGGAAGGATCGTGAAGATGGCCTGACAGTCGAACGGCGTTTGGAAAGCCCGGCCAAAAAAATGGCACCTGTTGCCGAAGTCTTTATTGGGGCTCTAAGTGTGCGGATGTCCATCTTGGCCATGAGCTTGCTCATGAGACCGTATACGTTGACGCAGACTGATCAGAACACCGTAAAATCCTCTTGCAACGGGGCGGGCCATACGTTTTTGCGCGTCTGGTCGTGCCGGACAAGGCCTTTGACATATCTGCCGACCTCCATCGGCAGATAGTTTGAATCAGAAACGAGCTGATTTGCAAAGCCCTCCGATTCATTCAGACAGGGAAACGCTCTACTGGCGATCGGACATGGGAGCTGAGAATATTGCTCATAGGGGCTTGCGGGGAAGGTATCCCCAAGTGTCAGCGGAATTCTGATTGAGCGCGCCTGACACTGCGCTTGACGGTCTACCTACTCATGGTGGGTTGAAAACCAACTGTGGGTCATTCGCTACGCCCGCAAGCAGTGGGCGCTGCATAGGTGCGCCACGATATTGCGACGCTCGATCGGGGCATTGCGATGTCGTCCATGCGTCGTCTCCAAACTCCGGACCACTGTAAATCGATAGATCTCCGGACTGCCAAATGCCTTTTTGAACGGATCTGGCGTCTTCACATTACGGTGTCCCATGTAAGCTCCAGGGTCAGGGCGTCAGAGCAAAAACTTGTTTTATACCTTGAATGCGAAGGCCAGATGTGCTCCGATCTCCTTTGGAGAAGGTGTGTGACCAATTTGGAAACAAGTCAATATTGGTGGATGATGTATTGGTTTTATAAATCATCCAAAGTTTCATCTAACCGTGTCGCACTATGATAACAGAATATCGAAATTATACCCAGGGGACAGGGTTGTGGCTGCCAATTTGAGCGCTACAGAGTAGAGCGTGATAAATAACTGATGTTATAAAATATCTTTTGAGTCCTAATTCCGATTAATTTGACATATTTCTTCCATCAAAATAATATTTGTAGTTATCTACAAGTAAAAGATAAAGATAGATCTAACTATGCGGAAGTTTGCTTCAATACCTCAATATATTATGTTATTGTGCATGTCGAATGAATATAGAAAGGATTTTTTATATGATACTATCGAAATAGTTAATAAAATAGATGAAATTACACTGCAATCAATCATGATGGTCGGGTCAAATAAAGCATTGGCATTGGATAGCATTGTAGAGATTTTAAAAGGTATGCAAAAAAATGATCCTGGCAATGCAGTTCTTGTAAAATACATTAACGATACATTGGGATGGTTTGCCAACAGAAGGGACATCAATGTAGAATATAATGCATCAACTCATAACGTAGCATTTCAAAATTTGAGTGTTTTTAGACGAAATTGGAGTAATGTAGTTTCTGTTGGACCGGGTTGCGTTGCATTTTTTACCTTGGCTGCGGCGGTAACAGGCATTGTAAATTCATATGATGTCGAAAAAGAATACAAGAAAGTTACATATCCATCTATATTATTGTTTTCATTGTGTGTATTTATTTTTGGTATTGCCGCATTTACTTTTGGATGGAAGACAAACCATCATAGATTATCATGGGAAGATGTTAAGAGCAATATTGACCTTGTAATTAACATTGTTGAATTAAAGTACGAATTGATTAAAGAAATAAGGGAATTACAAACAGATATTAATTCTGATTCTACGATGATCGATTATGTTATTCGCTTAAGACATGAAAATCCGGGCGATAAGTATACAAAAATTCATGATTTTTTGGTAAAATTAAAAACTTTTAGAGATTATGACAACATAACTCTTCCTTCACCGGTGGGGGGACATTTTAATCCTGTTTATTTTGACATACCATGGAAATATGCAGGTGATATTAAGCGTATTTATAACCTATATAAAACCAAGCAATTAGGCCAATATGAGTGGAATCACCTTTAATCTTCCGGATTGTTCTTTAGTAAAATGAAGGAATTTTCTCGACTTTTTTGATCGAGGAGATTGGTGAAAACGAGCAGATTTACCGAACCCAAAACCTTTGGGTTCTTCTCTTGACGTAAGACGGCCTTGCTGTATCCGAACTATGCCGGATATAGGGCCGATTATCTGATTGAAGTGTTGTGATGATCAGTTTGGAGGTTCTCCCGGTTGAAGGACAAAACCGCCGGAACCGGAAGTGGCCAGATGAATTTGGAGTGTTCCCCATTTCACCGGACACGTCGGCTAGATTGTTTTAGCCCTGATGAACTGCCGAGGGGAAGCCATCTTGAGAGCGGAATGGGGATGGATTTCGTTGTAGATGCTATGGAGGAGCCGCCCGGCTCATCCGCTTCATCGACAACGAGGAGGCCTCCGATGAACGAGAACGCCAAGTCCAGTGTGCCAGTATATGCAGCCATTGAGCTGAGCAAATCTACATGGTTAGTTGCGGTGCTTTCCCCAAGCTCAGATCGCGTGAAGCTTCGCCAGGTTCGCGGTGGCGATACCGCAGCGCTCGTCGCGATGTTGAACAGCACGCAAGCGGCCGCAGCGCAGATAGATGGTCGCCCTGCAGAGATCGTCGTTTGCTTTGAGGCCGGATATGACGGCTTCTGGTTAGCGAGGTTCTTGCGGAAGCGAGGCATTCGCACGTCTGTGCTCGACTCCACCAGCTTCTTGGTCAACAGGCGAAGCCGCCGTGCCAAAACAGATCGGCTAGATGCTGAGTCCATGGTCCGAATGTTCCGATCTTTCGACCAGGGCGATAGAACGGTGTGCCGCGAAGTTCGTGTTCCTACGCCGGAGGAGGATGCTAAACGCCTCGACAGAGAACGTCTGCAGCTTTCGGCCGAGAGGACACGCCACGTGAACCGTATTCGTGCCTTGCTCAATCTTCACGGTATCCGCGATCTCGACCGCCAGCTCGAGGAAGGCTTGAAGGACTGTACTCTTGGCATTCCCAACGTCGATAAGGTTCACCGCATCTCCACGCTTAAGGGTGTTGGCAGACTGAGCGCTGTACTGCTGGTGTCGGAGGTGTTCCACCGCCAATTTGCCAATCGAAAGTGTTTGGCGAGCTTTCTTGGTCTGGCACCGCGTCCGTATGCGAGTGGTGCTGTGAAGCATGGTCAGGGAATCAGCAAAGCCGGTAACCGTTTCGCCAGAAGGCTGCTCGTTGAGCTTGCGTGGTGTTGGCTGAGGTATCAGCCGGCAAGCGCTGTATCCCAGTGGTACCGTAGCGCTTTCGGGGAGGGTTCGGGCCGATCTCGCAAGATCGGTGTCATCGCGCTCGCTCGAAAGCTCGCGGTCGCCATCTGGCGTTTTGTTGAAGATGGCCTAGGCC
>NZ_JBQEPD010000056.1:0-12325 GCF_052045675.1 Brucella sp. 22210 | reverse complement strand
GTAAGCGCTGTTTTCAGGCCACGGCTTTGAGATCGTGCGTTGCGGCATAGGCCCAAGGCAGCAGGTCGTCGATCTGGCTATTTGGATGATTGTTGACGATCTTGGTGAGGACGTCTGAGAGATAGGCCAGTGGCTCGACATTGTTGAGCTTTGCCGTCTCGATGAGCGAGGCGATAGTCGCCCAGTGTTCGGCCCCGGCGTCAGAACCGGCAAATAGCGCATTTTTGCGATTGAGGGCAATTGGCCTGATTGACCGTTCGACGACGTTGGAATCGATCTCGATCCGGCCATCGTCGATGAAGCGGGTCAAGCCGTCCCAGCGTGACAAGGCATAGCGGATTGCTTCGGCGAGTTTTGTCTTCTGGCTGATGTAGCCGAGTTGTTCACGCAGCCAGGGAGCGAGGCTGTCGGTAATCGGACGACTTTTTTCCTGACGGGCGACACGACGCTCCTCGTGGGGCCGGCCACGTATCTCTTCTTCGATCCTGTAAAGTTCGCCGATGCGTCGCAGCGCCTCGCTGGCGATGGGTGCCGGACCAGCGGCAGCAAGCTCATAGAAGCGGCGTCGAACGTGGGACCAGCAGAAGGCCAGCGACACGGTGTTCTTTGCCGCGAGCGGGCGATATCCACTGTAGCCGTCTACCTGCAGGATGCCGACGAAGCCGTCGAGATGGGCCATCGGTCGTTCGCCTTTGCGATCTGGCGCATAGACATAGGTGACACCGGGCGGGTCATCGCCCTGCCACGGCCGGTCATCTCGTGCATAAGCCCAAAGCTGGCCGGTCTTGGTTTTGCCACGTCCCGGATCGAGCACCGGGGCCGTCGTCTCGTCGGCGAAGAGCTTGGACGATGACTTCAGATGATCGAGCAGCCGCTGATGGACCGGGCGTAGATGCCAGGCGGCGCGACCGACCCAGTCGGCGAGCGTCGAACGGTCGAGGTCGATGCCCTGACGCTTGTAGATTTGCGCCTGGCGATACAGCGGCAGGTGGTCAGCATATTTAGATACCAGCACCTGGGCGACGGTTGCCTCTGTCGGGATGCCGCCCTCGATCAGCCTTGCCGGGGCCGGAGCCTGGACAACGACTTCTTCACAGGCCCGGCAGGCATACTTCGGGCGGCGCAGCACGAGCACCCGGAATTGGGCGGGCACAAGATCGAGCTTCTCGCTGACATCCTCGCCGATCCGATGCAGGTCGTTGCGGCAGCAGGGGCAGGCATGGTTATCGATATCGACCACGATCTCGACGCGCGGCAGATGCGCTGGCAGTGAACCCCGGTTCGTACGCCGTTTAGCGACCTGCGCCTGGCGCAGAGCAGTCGAGCCTTGTTCCTTCTCTTCCAGCCCGGCAGCCTCGATCTGTTCGGCCTCTTCAAGCCCAAGCAGAAGCTGGTCCTCTGGAAGCGTCTCTGCCCGTCGACCAAAGCGGTGACGCTGTAATTCCTTGATGATCTGCCGCAGGCGGGCATTCTCCGCCTCACGCGAAAGCACCATTGCTTTCAGCGCGTTCAGGTCATCCGGAAGCTCGTCTGCCGTCATCGTCATGGATCGAGAACAGCATATTTTGCCGCTCGGAGCGAGACGCTGAATGGCTCTGATTCAATTGGTCGCGCCCGTTATCCGGCCTTTATCGGCGTGCGCGTTTCGCTCGGCGCATGCACGCGTTTCCAGTCCAATCCTTCGAACAGAGCCGAGAACTGGGCGGCCGTCAGATGCATCACACCGTCTTGCATTCGAGGCCAATGGAACTCGCCATCCTCGATCCGCTTGGCGACCAGGCACACGCCGCTGCCGTCCCAGAAGATCAGCTTGATCCGGTCCGTTCGTTTGGCCCGGAATACGTAGATCGTGCCCGAGAACGGGTCGGCACCCATCTGGGCCTTTACCAATGCCGCCAATCCTTCAGCACCTTTGCGGAAGTCGACAGGCTTGGTGGCGATCATCACTTTTACCGCACCGGACGGGCCAATCACGACTGAGCCTTCAACGCCTGGATGACGGCGGCAATGGTTGCAGCATCGGTGCCAGAGGCAATACGCAGCCAGGCTCCATCAATCCGCAATTCAATGGCCGCCTCCGGAGAAGTTCTTCTTGGCAAACGTGCTTGCCGCGCCCTCTTCGGTTCCGAATTCTCGGGCGACACGACGACTGCTGGTGCAAACATTGGTGCTTGCTCCGGCACCGACAACACATCAAGCGGCTTTCGGGCGAGCCGTCGCCATGTGAACAACTGCTGCGGCGTCAATCCATGCCGCCGCGCCACAGAGCACACCGTGACGCCAGGCTCGCAACTCTCCGCAATGATCTGCGCCTTCTGATCGTCGCTCCATTCGCGACGACGGCCATTGCCTGTGAACACCTCAAACCGGCGTATCGGCTCATCCTTGGATTTAAGCGTAAGTTCTGAAATCGACATATGTCCTAGCCCTCTTTCGAGGTTGAACATCAATGATCAAGCGATGATCCGGAAGGTGGGGTCAGGACAGCGCTTACGCTGGATTGCATCTCGATCTGATTGAGCCAGATCGGGAAACGATATCGGTTGCACAAAGGCAGCCCACACCTTTCAAGGCTGACCACAACCATAATCCGTAGATTGCTACATTACGTAATGTTAATTTTTACTTTACTGTAAAGTCAAATAGGGTGATACTTAACATGAAAATTGAGATGACGTGCTCGAACCGAGCGGAATTCAAGCTCCATCTATAAAATGTTGATAAAATATAATCCCCCTCCAATCTGGCGATACATTATGGAAAACGCAGATAAAGAATATATCAATGGAAATAGAATTTTGCATGTGAAGCTAGCTAATAATATTATAACTTCATATGTTAATAAGAATCAGATGACCTCTGAAGAACTACTGAATGTTATCACAGATGTGTGCCAATGCATCGGCGGCTTATCGGGTTCATCGAGCTTTTCTCCCAAGGAAGCTCCCGTAATACCTTCGGTAGACCCCAAGGAATCGATCTTCGAAGATTACATCATTTGCCTCGAAGATGGTCGTCGCTACAAAACCCTCAAGCGCGCCTTGATGAGCCGCTTCGGTCTGACGCCTGATGCGTACAGGCGCAAATGGAACTTGCCCGCCGATTACCCGATGGTGGCTCCCGCTTCTGCAAAGAAGATGTCTGCCCTTTCCAGAATGGAAAAGGACGATGTCGTGAGCGCGTAAGGCATTTATCGCTCAAGGGTGCAGCCATGCTGCACCCACTCGCCCTTCACGGCAGCGCGGCACCCGCGTCCTCTGATTAAACCATCACGTCGAAGAGCTACGCGAACCGATGCTTAAGCATTGGCAATGGGCACCTGTGTGCATTTTCCGCTTTGGGCTCCGCATCCGTACCCGCCTCAAACTGCTCCGAGGACCGTGTTATGCGTAAGCTAAGCCACATTCATTATGCTTGGTATATTGCCCTGGCCTGCCTCGCCATCTCGTGTATTCGAGCCGGTATCGGCTTCCAGACAATGGGCTTCATCATCAATCCGGCACGTGAGGAGCTTGGCTGGTCCAATACGCAGATTACCGGTGTTATCGCCTTTCGTGAACTCGTCGCTGGGTTAGCCGCGCCCCTCGTTGGCCGCTGGGTTGATCAGCGAGGCCCCAGAACTGTGATGATCGTCGGAGCTGTTCTTGTCGGCCTGTCCTTCAGCCTCACTTCCGTCGCACAGACCTTCTGGCAATTTGTCCTGATCTTCGGCGTCATTGGCGGTGTTGGCGTTGCAGGCCTCTCCAATGCGCTGGTTTTTCCGCTGATTGCCAAGTGGTTCTCGGCGCAACGTGGTCGGGCGACCGGCCTGGTATCGTCAGGAGCC
This sequence comes from Brucella sp. 22210, assembly GCF_052045675.1. Classification (NCBI taxonomy): domain Bacteria; kingdom Pseudomonadati; phylum Pseudomonadota; class Alphaproteobacteria; order Hyphomicrobiales; family Brucellaceae; genus Brucella; species Brucella sp. 22210. Next base: position 8,499 of record NZ_JBQEPD010000056.1, on the reverse strand, counting down.
AATCTTGGCGGCATCTTGATGTCGCCTTTGATCATCTGGCTCTTGTCTATTTCCGACTGGCGCTCAACCTGGTTCGTTCTCGGCTTCCTTCCGATTCTCATTCTGGTGCCGCTGGCAATCTTCGTCCTGCGCCGCGAGCCCGCCGACATGGGGCTGAAGCCTTTCGGCGAAGATCCGGACAAGACAACCAGAACGACAGACACCAGCCCCGATCTGACTGTGGGAGACGCAATGCGTTCGTCGGGTTTCTGGTTTCTGATGATCGGCTGGAATCTGACCGACTTCGTGCTGAAAGGCGCCTTGCTGCACAAGATTCCGGCGGCACAGTCGCTGGGTTTCAATACCGCCGAAGCGGGCAGCGTGATCATGACCTATAGTATCTGCGCCATTCTGGGCAAATTGCTCACCGGTTTCATTGCCGATCAGTTCCCGACCCGACTGGTGATCCTCTGCCTTTCGGCAATGCAGGCAATCGGCCTGATCCTCTTCATCAATGCGGACAGTATCTGGCACCTGCAACTGGGATATGGCGTATTGAGCGGCTTGTCGGCAGGTGGGCTCATCATGATGATGCCATTTCTTCTGGCCTCGCTGTTCGGTCGTAAAAACCAGGGCGCCATCATGGGCGTCGTGACCCCCATGGTGATGATTTCTGGCATTGGCGGCCCGATGCTCGCGGCACTGCTGTTCGACATGACGGGCAGCTATACGTTCGCCTTCGAAATCTATGCCGTTATTTCCGTTCTCGGCGGGTTGGCATTGTTCGGCGCCAGCACGGCGCGCAAGACATCTCCGGAAACCACGAAACCATCAGGAGGCTTATGATGACCACGATCACTCTTCTCTATCCCGGTGATATGGGCGGCGCTTTCGCCAGACTGCTGATATCCGCTGGACATAAGGTGATAAGCCCGCTGGGCGGGCGCAGCGAGCGGACACAAAAGACGGCGCAGTCCATTGGTGTCGAGATGCGTGACGACATGGCTTCCGCCGTTACGGACAGCGACATTGTGCTGTCGCTTGTGCCACCATCAGCAGTGATCGATGTCGCCTCCCAAGCAATCGCGGCCTGTCGCGAACAAGCGGCCGCACCATTCTTCATCGATATGAATGCCAAGACGCCCGCCGATGCCGAGCACTTGAACGCGGCTTTCGGCGATGCTTCGCTTCCCTTCTGCAATGCCTGTATCATTGGCCGCGCCTCGCATCTTGGCGACGAAGGCAGCATCTATGCCAGCGGACCCGACACAAAGCCTCTGGAGACCTTGTTTGAAGGCTTGCTGCCTGTCATCTCGCTTGGCGAAGACATCGCGCGAGCATCCGTTTTCAAAATGGCATTTGCCGGGTTCAACAAAACCGTGGCCGCTGCTTTGTTCGAAACGGCCAACACGGCCAATGCCTTTGGCGTGACCGATCCGCTGTTCGAGCTGATCGGCCATCATCTGGGCGGCACGCTATCTGACCTCGGCAAGCTGGTGCCGACTTATCCACGCCACATCCTGCGTCGTGCGGAAGAAATGGAAGCGCTGGCGGTGATGCTCGCCGATGCGGAACTGCCGAACGAAATCGCACTGGCCGCAGGCGCAACATTCCGCAGCCTCGGCAACAGCGGCAGCTGGTCCGAAACAACAGCAACCCCGCAATTGCAGGAGCTGCTATCCGAGATCGATTATCGCCATTAGGCTGGAGACGAAACCGCTCTTATGGAAAGCCCCTAATTCATCGGCAGCAGAGTTTCTACGATCTCGCATAGACCGACGAACCGACAGGCAGGATCGGGCATAAAGGCCGGGTCGTGAAGGGTAGCCTTGCCAGCGTGCTGCACATTGATATAGGCGCCCGACACGCCGGAGATTTCATCGATCATCAGCGCATCCATATCAGCCACCACGCCCGCAGCGTGTTTTTCCTCAAAGCCGATTTCGGGATGACGATGCAGGTCCTCGAAAACGGGGGCCGCTCCTCACGACCTCCGGCTTTGATTCGTCACACCAGATTAGGCTGCTTCCAGCGCCTGAGCGAGATCAGCAATCAGATCATCTGGATGTTCTATGCCGATGGACAAGCGAATGGTCGATTCCAGCACACCGATGCGCTCGCGCACTTCAATCGGAACACCGGAATGGGTCATTGCCGCCGGGTGGCTCGCAAGCGATTCCGTGCCGCCAAGACTGACCGCCAGCTTCAAAATCTGAAGCGCATTGAGGAAGCGAAACGCTGCCGCCTGTCCGCCCTTGATGTCGAACGAGAATGTGGAGCCAGCGCCCGTGCATTGCCGCTTGAACAACGCGCCGACATCGGATTTCTCATCCTCAAATGGCAGATAATGCAGCTTTTCGACTTTCGGATGATCACGCAGGAATTCGGCAATCGCACGCGCATTGCTGTTCGCCCGCTCCATACGCAGGCCAAGCGTTTCCAGCGAACGCCCAAGCATCCAGCAGGAATGCGGATCGAGCTGCGTGCCGATGGCGCCACGCAAGGCCTTGACCTGCCTGACAACGGATTTGGAGCCGAGCACCGCGCCCGCAATCAGATCGGAATGGCCGCCGACATATTTAGTCAGCGAATAAACCGATAAATCCGCGCCGTGATCGAGCGGCTTCTGGAAAACCGGCCCCAGCAAGGTATTGTCGCAGGCGATGATCGGACGATGTCCTTGCCGTTGCTCGATCTTTTCAGCCACGCGCCGGATAGCGGCAATATCGACCAGACTATTGGTCGGGTTGGCCGGTGTTTCAATCAGGATGACCGAAACCCGCCCCTTGGCCAAGGCTTCCTCTGCTGCCTTTGCGATCGCCGCTTCATGCACGCCATCGGCGAAGGCCACGGCTTCCACGCCGAAATTCAAGAACGTCTTGGCCAACAGCGTTTCAGTGCCGCCATAAAGCGGCTGCGAATGCAGAATGACATCGCCAGGGCGTGCGAAGGCAAAAAGCGTTGTCGCAATGGCTGACATGCCGGACGAAAACAGCGCCGAACTCTCGGCCCCCTCATAAACCGCCAGACGGTCTTCGACGATTTCGCTGTTGGGATGATTGAAGCGTGAATAGACCAACCCCGCGCCCACACCTGCGGGCGGCTCTTTACGTCCGGAAACGAAATCGAAGAAATCGCGCCCATCCTCGGCGGTCTTGAAAACGAAGGTCGACGTCAGAAAAACCGGCGGCTTGACCGCGCCCTCGGAAAGCTCCGGGTCATAGCCGTAATTCAGCATTTGTGTTTCGGGATGAAGCAGGTGGTTGCCCAAGTGGGTCTTGTAAGGACGCGGCGCAGTCATGACGACCTCCTGAAAAGCCAAACTCCTCTTGCCCAACCAGATAGGCGGACAAAAGGAGCTTAACAGAGGTCATCGGCAATCTTCTTTCGTTGTTTGCCCCTCACGGGTAATCGCTGAACCCGTGAGAAACACCCAAAAGAAAACAAATAGCTGCCAATTACTTGATCACCAGCACAGGCACAGTGCTGAGCGACAGGACTTCCGCCGCCTGACTGCCGAGCAGGAGCTTGTTGACGCCGCGACGGCCATGCGAGGAAATGATGATCAGGTCGCTGCCATGGGATTTCGCCGCTTCCACAATGCCTTGCGCGGGCGACTGGTTTTCGACATGCACCGCTTCAGCGGTCACGCCTGCGGCTTTCGCTTTGTCCTTGGCTTTGGTCAGGATCTCGGTTGCCGCCTTGGTGATTGCTTCGCGATATTCCTGAAAAGCAACCGGGCTCGATGCCCATTCCGCCGCAACGACGATGCCATAGGACGGCAGAAGTTCGGTCACCGATACGAAAGTCAGTTTCGCGCCCGTTTCCTTCGCCAGTTCCACGCCCTGATCCACGCCCTTTTCTGCGAGTTCCGACCCATCGGTCGCGATCAGAATATTCTTGTACATCTCTTGGTCTCCTGGTTGCCTGATAACTTAATTATGCGCGCCTTACCCAAGCTAATGCATTGACGCGGATCAATATCCTTCCAGATAAGCTAATACGCCCACTCCCAATTATGATGGAATTCACTTTTAAAAAATTCGATTATATAGAATATAATTCTAAACATGATCCATCAAGCGCATATGTCCAGCTATGCTTTTGCGCTGTTTCCTCTTAAACTTTGCGCAACATGAAGGGAGATTACGCTATGAACAAACCCCTTGGCTCGAAGAGCAACGAAACTGCAGGACGCGGCCGTGTTTACGGCTCGATTCTGGAAACAATCGGCAACACGCCGCTTGTACGCATTGATAAATTTGCCAAGGAAAACGGCGTTGTCGCGAACCTTCTGGTAAAGTTGGAATTCTTCAATCCGCTGGCAAGCGTTAAGGATCGTATCGGTCTTGCGCTGATCGAGGCGCTTGAAGAACAGGGGAAGGCCGTGCCCGGCAAGACGGTTTTCGTCGAGCCAACCTCCGGCAATACCGGTATTGCGCTTGCCTTTGCCGCAGCGGCCAAAGGCTATCGCCTTGTGCTGACCATGCCGGAAACCATGTCGGTGGAACGCCGCAAGCTGCTCAAGCTTCTCGGTGCCGAACTGGTGCTGACCGAAGGGGCGCAAGGCATGAAGGGCGCGATCGCCAAGGCTGAGGAGATCGCCGAAGGCAACCCGAACGCCATCATTCCGCAGCAGTTTGAAAACCCTGCCAATCCGGAAATTCATCGCCGCACGACGGCGGAAGAAATCTGGAACGATACCAATGGCGAAGCCGATATTCTGATCTCCGGCATCGGCACTGGCGGCACCATCACCGGCGTCGGTCAGGTGATCAAGGCGCGCAAGCCTTCCTTCAAGGTGATCGCTGTAGAACCCAAGGATTCCCCTGTCCTGTCCGGCGGCACGCCCGGCCCGCACAAGATTCAGGGCATTGGCGCAGGCTTTGCACCGAAGACGCTCGACACCGGCGTTTACGATGAAGTCGTTCAGGTCTCCAACGAGGATTCCTTTGCCAATGCGCGCTTGATTGCCCGTATCGAAGGCATTCCGGTCGGCATATCGTCTGGCGCGGCGCTCACCGCTGCGATTGAAGTCGGCAAGCGCCCGGAAAATGCTGGCAAGAACATTGTCATCATCATTCCGTCCTTTGCAGAACGCTATCTTTCGACGGCGCTGTTTGAAGGTCTGGAATAATCGGCTTTATCGAAGCCAGATTTCAGAAAAGCAAAAAGCCAGAGCGGGCGACCGTTCTGGCTTTACTTCATTCTAGGGTGCCTTGGGAGAGGCTTAGAGCACAGTCCGACCTGATATAATCAGATCGAAATGCACTTTAGTGGCGCGTGCGTGCTTCGCAAGCCGGGCCAGGTCCGCGCATGTAATGGCGCTCGGGCCGATAGCTCGGTGCGACGAACTCGCGGATGACATTAACGCTGTCACGCAGCTGAACAAGAATGCTCATCGCTTTCACCTTCATCTAAATCATGTTCGAAGGGATGTTCACTCCGCTCAATGTGAGCTTGTGAAGTAATCTTCACTTCCGAACATCTTAATGAAAACTTTAACGATCAAAGATGAATAAGTGCTAAATCGGCATCGTTAACGGTAAGTTAATAGTAACGATATTCAGGTTTTCCACAGCTGCCTGAAACTTGTCACAGTTGAAAATTCTCACAAAAAAGCCGGTCGAAACCGGCTTTTTGGATTGAATGGCGCTCGCGCTATCAGCGCGTCGGCACCGGGTGCTCGCCGCGATAATCGTAGAAGCCGCGGCCCGTCTTACGACCAAGCCAGCCTGCTTCGACATATTTGACCAGCAGCGGGCACGGGCGATACTTGGAATCCGCAAGGCCATCATGCAGCACCTGCATGATCGAAAGACAGGTGTCCAGACCGATAAAGTCTGCGAGCTGCAATGGCCCCATCGGATGGTTCGCACCGAGCTTCATGGCCGTATCGATGGCTTCGACGCTGCCCACGCCTTCGTAAAGCGTATAGATCGCCTCGTTGATCATCGGCAGCAGGATGCGATTGACGATGAATGCCGGGAAATCCTCGGCGACTGTGACCGTCTTGCCGAGCGCCTGCACGAAATCTTTCGACTTGCGGAACGTGTCTTCATCGGTGGCGATGCCGCGCACCAGCTCCACCAGCTTCATCACCGGCACCGGATTCATGAAGTGAATACCGATGAAACGCTCCGGACGGTCCGTCGTCGAGGCAAGCCGCGTGATGGAGATCGACGAAGTGTTGGTCGCCAGAATGGCCTGCGGGTTCAGGATCGGGCAGAGCTGCGCGAAAATCTTGCGCTTGACGGTTTCGTCTTCCGTCGCCGCTTCAATGGCCAGATCAACGCCTGCAAGGTCTTCCATCGAATTTGCAGCACGGATCAGCTTCATGGCTGCTGCGCGCTCTTCTTCCTGCAATTTGCCGGAAGAAACCTGACGCGCCATATTGCCGTTGATGGTGGCAATGCCCTTTTCCAGCCGGTCTGGCGCAGCGTCGTGCAAAAGCACACTAAAACCTGCCAGAGCGCAGACATGGGCGATGCCGCCACCCATCTGACCCGCGCCGACTATACCAACCGTCTTGATTGCCACCGTAGTAACTCCTTCATCCTCCCCAAAGGGGCCTGTCGAGCATTTCTTTTTGCGGCAAGCGCAAAACTGCGCTTCGAATTGCAAAAGGCTCATCCAGCAGATGATAGGCTGTCCGCCTAAAATGCAATCCAAAATTCTTGCCAAATGGTCTGTCGAGCCTGCAATCGCGCCTTACCGCTAAAATTGCCCGCCGCTGACAAAGAACCCGCCCCGGTGGCGAGACAGTGTCTCCAACTGGGACGGGTCGTAAAACGAAGAAGCGGCGAGACCAGCCCGCCGCTTCTTAAACGATCAGAGAGCCTTCTGCAGCTCCGGCAGCACGGTGAAGAGATCACCGACGAGGCCGTAATCAGCGACCTGGAAGATCGGCGCTTCTTCGTCCTTGTTGATGGCGACGATGACGCGGCTGTCCTTCATGCCTGCCAGATGCTGGATCGCGCCGGAAATGCCGACAGCGATGTAAAGCTCCGGTGCAACAACCTTGCCCGTCTGGCCAACCTGCCAGTCGTTTGGCGCATAGCCCGCATCGACTGCCGCACGGCTGGCACCAACCGCCGCACCGAGCTTGTCAGCAACCGGCAGGATCACTTCCTGGAACTTCTCAGCCGAACCAAGTGCACGACCGCCCGAGATGATGATCTTGGCCGAGGTCAGTTCCGGACGGTCCGAAGCCGACAGCGCATTGCCAACAAAGCTAGACAATGCTGGATCGGCAGGCACAGTTGCACTTTCAACCGCAGCCGAACCGCCATCGCCGGTGGCCTGGAAAGAGGCCGTGCGCACCGTGATCACCTTCTTGGCGTCGGTGGACTGGACAGTCTGGATCGCATTGCCTGCATAGATCGGACGCTTGAACGTGTCTGCCGATACGACTTCCATGATTTCCGACAACTGCATCACATCGAGAAGTGCTGCAACGCGCGGCAGGATGTTCTTGGCCGAGGTCGTCGCCGGAGCGATGATCGTGTCGTAATTGGCGGCGAGTGCCACGATGAGCGCTGCCGTTGGCTCAGCCAGACGGTTTTCCAGCGCATCGCTTTCAGCCAGCAGAACCTTGCGCACGCCTTTCAGCTTGGCAGCAGCATCGGCTGCCGCCTTTGCGCCCTTGCCTGCAACCAGAATATCGACATCGCCGCCGATCTGGGCGGCTGCCGTCAGCGCCTTTGCCGTCTGGTCCGAAAGGGTTGCATTGTCATGTTCGGCAAAAAGAAGAATAGCCATTTATCGTGTCCCTTCCGATTTCTTAGATGATGCCATCAGCTTTAAGCTTCTCGACCAGCTCGCCAACCGAGCCAACCTTGACGCCAGCCTTGCGGCCACCCGGTTCTTCGGTCTTCAGGACCTTCAGGCGCGCTGTGATATCGGCACCGAAATCGGCAGGCGACTTCTCGTCCAGCGGCTTCTTCTTTGCCTTCATGATATTTGGCAGCGATGCATAGCGCGGCTGGTTCAAACGAAGATCAACCGTGACAATCGCCGGAAGCTTCACATCGATGGTCTGCAGACCGCCATCCACTTCGCGCGTGACCTTGGCCGAACCGTCGCCCAGTTCCACTTTCGAGGCAAAGGTTGCCTGGCTCCAGTTGAGAAGCGCCGACAGCATCTGGCCGGTCTGGTTGGCATCGTCGTCAATGGCCTGCTTGCCGAGGAAGACGAGGTCTGGCTTTTCCGCATCGACCACGCCCTTCAAGACCTTGGCGACGCCGAGCGGCTCGACCGTCTCGTCGGTCTTCACCAGAATGGCGCGATCCGCACCCATGGCAAGTGCCGTGCGCAGTGTTTCCTGCGCCTGTGCCGGGCCGACCGATACAGCCACAATCTCCGTGACCTTGCCAGCTTCCTTCAGGCGGATCGCCTCTTCAACCGCAATCTCGTCGAACGGGTTCATCGACATCTTCACATTCGAAAGCTCAACGCCTGATCCGTCGCCCTTAACGCGGATCTTAACATTGTAATCGACGACACGTTTTACTGCGACAA
>NZ_JBQEPD010000055.1:0-12582 GCF_052045675.1 Brucella sp. 22210 | reverse complement strand
CGCAGCTTTAGGCTCAGCCTTCTTGCGCGGTGCGCGGGTTTTCGGCTTGGCGCTCACAGGCTCAGCTGCTGCGGCCTGGTTTGCTTCTACAATGGTTTCATCAGCCATGTTCAGTTTCTCCTGAATTGATACTCGGGTCAGCTTTCCGGGTGCCGAATATATGGGACAATGCTTAATGCAACTATAAGTGCCATTACTTTGACAATTTGTGAAGAGATGCCCTCACATAAGGATGATGAGGCGATCTATTATGAAGCAGGATTGATTGTTGAAAACGGAGGTTTAAATCTATAGGTAGAGCACAGTACCTGTCGGGGCACCTCCACGGAATTTGATTGAGAAAGCTATTTTCGGATGAAGAATCCAATCCGCAATGTTGTCGTTGAATATAAGAACCGGCGTGCGCGCAAGAGCGGCAATGCGCTTTGGGGCAACCTTGATCTGAAGTCGATTGCACGGGAAGTGGAAGAGGATGCCAAGGCGCCAATATCTGCCGATCAGGTAACACCTGCCGTCTCCCCGATAGACAATGAGCCAGCCGCACTTGTCCACGCGCCAACGCCACGGATAGAAGCCAAGACTGAGCCCAAGATTCTCGTTGTCGATATGGCAGAACCTGTCGCCACAAAAGTGAGCATAGCCTCGCCAGAACCGGAAGTGCCTGCCGCAGTTGAAGCCAAGGTTTCTCCCGTCCCTGCCAAGAAAAAAACCAATACTCCCCGTCGCTTGAAGCCGATTGCTGACAAGCCGATGAAAGCCAAGCCCGTTTCCAAAGCCCCAGCTGACATATTGGATGAACTGGCTGCGCTTGAAGCAGAGAATGCCACGCTAAAACGGCAACTGGCCCAAAAGCTCAACACCGAAAATCAACAAATGCGGAAAATGCTTATCCGCATTGAGACCCAGATCAAACTCTAATCGCATTTATGACATGGTTTTTGGCTATCTGCCGAGAACCGGTGATGGGCATGTTTTCTCTAGTCGGTCGGCTTTCCTCAAAGCTCCGGCTATCGCTGCCATAAGGGCGATGGCGAGGCCATAGACCAACAGTGTTGTTTGCAGGCTGAGATAAGGCATGGCGATGCCAGCCACAACAACAGGCATGCCAAAAGCAAAGTAGCTGAGTGTAAAGATCGAGGCGAAAACCTCACCTCGGTCGCTGACTGGTGTTATTGGCACGATGCTCCGTAAACTTGCATAAAAACACGTTCCAAAGCCTGTTCCCGCGATGAAAAGTGCGATCAGATAGACGGTGATGTTGGATGAAAGAATACCAACGAGGGTGAAGATCGTTCCAACGGCGAGGCTGCCCGTGCCGTATAGCATAATGTTTCGCGGCGCGAACTTGCGCGCGACATAACTTGCGATCGCTCCCCCAATGGACAAGAGTGTGATGACGCTTGCTTGAGCAAGGTAGTCGTGGAAGCTGAAAATCTTGGACATGATAAGCGGCCCAAGCGCGAGGTAAAAGCCGCCGGTGGCCCATGCTGCAACGATCGCAGGTGCGCATTTCCAGAACATGTTCCTTACGCTTGATGGTAGTCCCAAGCGCGGTCGCAATGAGCTGAGGATTCCGCGATGCCGCGGCGAACTTTCGGGCAAGGTCCATATTAAGCCAGCCAGAACCAGACTGGTGAAGATAAGCCCGCCAAAAGCGTAGGTTCGCGGTTCTTCGAACATATCCATGATAAGGCCAGCTATCACTGCCCCGGCGGCCAATCCAAGAAGTGGCACAACGGAGTTGCAGATGGCAGCGATGCCGGGGAATCGGCTCGGTTCAAAATCGACCACAGTTGCCGAGGATGCCGTTATCAAAAGTCCGCAGGCGATACCTTGAACACATCTTGCAACCAACAATCCTGCAAGGCTTGTAGCTGTCATGAAATCGAAGGCGGATAGGGCGAGAAGTAGGAAGCCGATGGAAAGAACCGGACGTCGACCGATATAGTCAGAGCTTGCGCCAGCGATCAGTAGAGTGGTGAGTAAAGCGCCAGCATAGATGGCGAAAATACCCGTCATTGCAGCGGGCAAAAACCCAATCTCCTGCTGCAGCGCGGGATAAAAGGGAGAGGGCAAGCTTGCACTGGCCATCATGATAAATTGGCTGAGCAAAGCAATCGCGAAGCCGGATCGTTCGCTTCTTGAGATGTGAGTTTGATCGTTAGACATGGCGCTACCTGATGCAACCGCCGTGAAGCGGCTGGCCAATTGTTCGATATTATTCGAACTATTTTCTACTATGAGAACGATGATGGTTCAACTATATTCGAACCATGACGAAAGAAGTCCTATCTCACCCGGTTGATTTACCTCATCCGGATCGCGAGGAAATCGCGCTGGCTCAGGTGCTTTTTGCGCTTAGTGATCCGTCGCGCCTTGAAATTGTTCGGCAATTGAATGACGGACCACTGGAGATGGCGCGCTGCAATATGGGCGATCCGAATCTACCGAAATCGACGCGTTCGCATTTGATGAAGGTGTTGCGTGAAAGTGGTGTGGTCTGGAACAAGCCAAACGGTCGTGGCCGTTTACTGTCTTTGAGGCGAGAAGAACTCGACCAGCGTTTCCCGGGCCTTCTCGATGCAGTGCTCAATGCTGCAAGGACGTGAGCCGATGTGAATATCGGCTCACTGTTTCGTCCAAAGTCGCAGGCGGGTGGCGGCCTCTTCAGGCCGACGTCTTTTCGATGTTCAGGAACGAGCCATTGAATGCAATCTCGCTGAGCGGCTTGCGCGGGCTTGGAACTTCACGCTTTTGTAGGATTTCCGACAGCGTGGACTTATCGGCAATGCGGCCTATCGCTGCAATGGCTTCAATGGCGACATCGTCAGGTATAGCAAGCTCTGTCCGCGTGCGGTCGTGATCGAAGCCAGCCATCGCATGTGCATGCCAGCCCGATAAGGTCGCCTGGTAAGCAATCGCCGCCCAAGCTGCACCCGTATCGAAAGAGTGGGTTGAGGAGGGCTGCGCTTCGGTAGCGTTGGGCGCGGTGAACGTCTTCAGAGAGGCAAGCACGACGAGTGCAGACGCATTCTGCGCCCAACTGCGATTGAAATCGTTGAGAAGCGAGAGAAGGCTTTCCCACTGCGGTGTGTCGCGGCGGGCATAAATGAAGCGCCATGGCTGAGTATTATAGGCAGAAGGCGCCCACCGGCCAGCTTCGAGGATCGCTAGTAAACTAGCCTCGCTGATTGGCTCGGCAGTAAAGGCTCTCGGCGACCAGCGCTGAAGAAACAAGGGCTCGATCTGATGATCTGCCGTGCGTGAATTAGCGGTAAGTCCCATGATCTGATCTCCGGCTAAAAGACGCTTTTTAGTCGAGGAGAGCGATCATTCGAAGGTCGGTTTTTCCATTAAAGGCGATAAATGTAGAAAAGGTCGTCTTATCGAAACCAAAGCTTAGAGCGGGCGGCATAAGGGTAAGAAGTTACTGGAATTGCTGAGATAGACGCTCGTTATACGGTGGTATCAAAGCGCCCCATGGCGGGGTGGCAGCTCATCATTCAGATAAAAATTGCCGATATGGTGATATTTCCATCGCACTGGATCATGCAGGGAATGGGTTCTCGCATTGCGCCAGAACCGGTCGTGACCGTAGGCCTCGAGCGTTGATCTGGAACCGCTCAATTCGATCAGCTTGTTGGCCGCAAACTGCGCTGCTTCGGTGGCATATGCCTTGACTTCCGCGACGGCGACAGAAGCCGCCGCGACCGTGCCTGCATCGGGATTTTGCGCCGCGATGTCAACCAGACGACCGGCACGCGCGAGAAGAGCGTCGGCGGCATGACTGCGGATGCTGACATCGCCGATAGCATGAATTGTGTGCGGGTCTTCATAGCCATGATCGATTGTGAGTTCGAAAAATGGTCGTGCGTGAGCGCGCACATAGGAGATAGTCTCGGCAAGCGCTCCACGCGCCAGCCCCGTTTGTACGGCGGCATGAATGATCTGGGCAAATGGGCCCATGACTGAGGCGGTTTCAAAGACCACGTCATGATCGACGATTTGAAAAGGGGGGATCTCCACGTTGTCGAAGGTTACCGTACCGCTTCCCGTTGAGCGCTGTCCGAAGGATGACCAGTCATCGACGAGCGTGAGACCGGGGGTGTTTCTGTCGATAAAGACGATATGGACGCGCCCATTCTGATCCTTGGCGACGGCAACGATGATATGTGCGAACAGAGAACCGGTTGCATAGAATTTTTGACCGTTAAGAAGCAGGTTTTCGCCTTGCTTTCTGAAACTTGTTTTGAAATCGACCGGAGTCTTTGTGCCAATTTCTACGAAAGCGTTGCCCAGGCGCTCGCCATCAAGGATGCGCTGGAAATAATGCTGCTTCTGTTCCTCCGTGCCGGCAAGACGAAGCGCCTCGACCATATAAAAGTGATTTTGCGGAATCTGGCCGATACTGGAATCGGCGGCAGATATAATAGCCGTCACCTCTGCCAGCGTGACCGCTGAAACGCCAGCGCCGCCATATTCCTTGGGAATCGTAATCGCCCATAGGCCGGAATGTGAGAAACGTTCGATCTCTGCCAATGGCAGTTCCCGCTCGCGGTCGCGCAAGGCGGCACCAGTGGCAAACTCGCTGGCCAGTTCGCGCGCAATCGTGACGGCCTCGGCATCATCGGAAATGCGATGTGCCTTCGTTTGGCGGGGTGGAATATGAGGCGCGGCTTTACCCGTGACGAGAGCTGCCGCACGATGCAGTTTGCGATCTTCATTGCTCATTTCAGACCTCAATTCCAGGCATGGCGCGGAGGATGAACGCCATTCAGATAATAATTGCCCACATGATAGAATTTCCACCGAACCGGATCGTGCAGTGTATGGACGCGCGCGTTGCGCCAGTGACGGTCAAGGCCATGTTCGGCAAGCGTGGAGCGTGTGCCGGCCAGTTCGAAGAGCTTGTTGGTTGCGAGAATAGCGATTTCAGTGGTGAGCACTTTTGACTCACCGGTCTTGATCGTCGCTTCCGAAACGGATTCCAATGTTGGAGAATGCCGGGCGGCATCGATGGCGCGACCGGCAATATCTAAAAGAGCTTCGGCGGCATGAAGGCGGATTTCCAGATCGCCAATGGCCGCAATGGTGAAGAGGTCTTCGCTCGCGCTTTCTTTACCGCTGTCGATCCAGGGACGGCTCTTGGTTTTGACAAAGGAAATTGTGTCTTCAATTGCGCCCTTGCCAATACCCAGATCAATCGCCGATTGAATGATCTGCGAGACAGGTCCGCCAATTGTCGGATAGTCGAAAGAGACAACCTTGACGGCGCGCTCTTTGGGAACCCGAACATTGTCGATTTTTACAGAGCCGGAAGCGGTTGTGCGCTGTCCAAAACTCGACCAGTTGTTCGTCACGGTCAAACCCGGCGCATCGCGGTCGGCAAAGACCAGATAGCCCTGACCTGTCTCGTCAACGGCGACAATAGGCACAACATGGGAGAGCAGGGCGCCAGTGGTGTAGAATTTTTCACCGTTTACAATCGCGTCGTCGCCATCAAAGGCCACCTTGGTTTCAAAGGCGGCAACATTCTTGCTCTTCAGTTCCGAGAAGGCATTGCCATAGCGGATACCCTTCAAAGCCCAATCGAAGAAGAGCTTCTTCTGTTCCTCGGTCCCGTCCAGTTCCACTGTCGCAACGATAGCCAGATGGTTCTGTGTGATCTGGGCAATGGCAGGATCGGCGGAAGCAATGATAGCAATCACTCTGGCAAGCGTAGCATAAGAGACTTCTGGTCCACCGTAGGCCTTGGGCACATTGATGCTCCACAGACCGCTTTGCGAATATTCGTCAAGTTCTGCTAATGGAAGCAAACCTTCACGGTCGCGCAAGGCCGCACCTTCGCGAAATCGGCTAGCAAGACGCTCTGCAATCTCAATGGCTTCAACGTCATTCTTTACAATATGGGCCAACTCCGACGGCTTCGGCCGCGGCGGTATCGGATCCGTGGAATTGACACGCGGATGTACCGTATAATCGATATTTGTTTCTGCAAGAGTTCCCATTATTGTCCTCGATAGTGTGTCAGCTTCAGGAGCCGGTTTGTTGCAAAACGGGTTGCTGTGCTTCGGCGCGTTTAATGGCCTCGATATCGCGGTAGCGAGCGGCAGGGTGCGATGCGCCAAGGCGAGGCCCTTTACCAAAGAGCTTTTCGCGGAGCGTTCCCGTCCGATATTCGGTTGGATAAACGCCGCGTCGTTGCAGCTCAGGAACAAGCAGTTCGACAATGTTCTCGAAGGTTTCTGGCGTGACCGCATAGGCAAGGTTGAAGCCGTCGACGCTGGTTTCTTCCACCCATGCCTGCAACTCATCGGCAACAGTCTGCGGAGAACCGACCACCACCGGCCCCATACCCCCTATGCCGCCCCATTCGGCAAGTTCCCGTATTGTCCATCGTTTGTCGGGATCGCCTTCCGAGAGGCTATCGATCGCGGAATGGATGGCGTTTGTTTCAACTTTTCGGACAAGGTCTTCCGGCTGGTAACGGGAGAAGTCCACTCCGGTCCAGCCGGACATGAAAACGAGCGAACCATCGTAAGACACATAGTCGAGATATTCGCGAAACCGTGCACGCGCTTTCTCATCTGTTTCGTCAACGATGATGGTTAATAGATTGTAAATACGAATATCTTCCGGCTTTCGTCCAGCAGCTTCCGCGCGTTCATGAATGTCCCGGACGTAATTGCGCAAAATCGTCTTGGTTTGCGCGGCGACGAAGATGCATTCGGCATGTTCAGATGCAAATTTCTTACCTGGACCGGACGCACCGGCCTGATAGAGAACCGGTGTGCGCTGTGGCGACGGTTCGGTCAGACCATAGCCCGGAACATCAAAATATCGTCCCTTATGCGCGATTTCGTGCACTTTCTCAGGTCGGGTAAATATGCGGTTGTCCCGATCACGTAAAACGGCATCATCTTCCCATGATCCTTCAAGTAGCTTGTAGATCACTTCGAGATATTCATTGGCGATTTCATACCGGTTGTCATGCTTTTGCAGGCCCGACTGACCAATATTTTTAGCTCCGCTTTCCAGATAGGATGTAACGATATTCCAGCCAATGCGTCCCTTTGTGTGATGGTCTGCTGTCGCGATGCGTCGCGCGAAAGTGTAAGGATGCTCAAAGGAAGTGGAAGCAGTAATGCCGATGCCCAGATGCTCCGTTGCCAGCGCGATGGGAGCAGCCAGCTGGATCGGATCATTGACCGGGATTTGCGCCGCCTGATGCAGGGCATGATAGTTGTTGCCCTTATAAACATCGTAATAACCAACCACATCGGCAATGAATATACCGTCGAAGATGCCGCGCTCCAGTGTGCGTGCCAGATCCTGCCAGTAATCGAGATCCTTATATTTCCAGGACCGGTCGCGCGGATGCGCCCATAAACCGGGAGACTGATGGCCAACGCAATTCATGTCGAATGCATTGAAATGGATCGTCTTGCTCATGAGCGCCTCCGTTTCATGATTTGCTGCAAACAAACCGTCTTAGGAGGAGCATCGCACAAGCGACGCAGGAGGGGAGATATTATATCTTTTTTATAGACTACTTCGGGGAAGGATTTTCCGCGTGGGCGACAGCGTTACGAAAGACGGGGAAAAGCCAGCACCAATCTCAGGCTTCGGAGTGCGCCGCCGCTGTTTCCTTTTTTAAAAGCAGCCCTTCAAGGAAAATACGAAATGTCTGGACAGCTTTTTCCGATATGACCTCCGGATCGTCTGCATTGGCGATCCATTGTGCTGCACGGCTGCTTGCCGCATTGATGAGACGTGCGCCAGCTTCCGGGTCGACATCGACAATAATGCCAGCTTTTTGCAGATCGGCGAGGCTGCGGGCAACTGTTGCAATACAGCCATTGGCATTCGGCCAGCCGGATGGGTCTCCAAGCACCGCTGGCCCATCTCTGAACATGATGCGTTGGATTTCCGGCTCAAGAGCCATTTGGACATAGGCAACATTCTCGTCAACGAAGCCTTGCCAGGGCGTTTCAGCTTGCGAAGAAATTGCGCAAAGTCTGTCCGTCATTTCGGCATCAATCTGGCTGATGACAGCTTGCAGAAGCCCCTTCTTGTCGCCGAAGTGATGGTACAGCGCGCCGCGTGTCAGACCGGCTGCGCCTGTGAAGTCATCCATTGAAGCATCCGCATAGCCGACCGTTCCGAATGCCTGACGCCCGGCTGCAAGCAATTTTGCCCGGGTTTCCGCGATCATCTCGCTGCGGGGTTTGCGCATATCATTCTCCAATTTTGCATACGGTGCGTATATTAGTTGACATACGCCGCGTATCAACTAATTAATTAGCATACGCCACGTATGTAAGTGGTAAATCCTTATCATCAAGGAACACGTCCATGTCTAATCCTTATAGAGAGATTTTCCGAGCGCCGGGTGCCCTTGGATTTTCAGGCGCAGCAGGCTTCGCAAGACTTCCAATGGCAATGGCCCCAATTGGAATTGTCGCTATGCTGTCTCTGACGCATGGAGAATATTGGCTTGGAGGCGCGGTTTCGGCGACATTCGCACTGACCAACGCATTTCTCTCGCCACAGATTTCAAGAGCCGTCGACAAATTCGGACAGCGGGCGGTCGTCGGGCCAGTCACCGTCGTTTCCGTGGTCGCATTTGTGGCGCTTATTCTGGCCGCCAATCAGAAATGGCCGAACTGGATCCTGTTTGCATCTGCCTTTCTGGCGGGAACGATGCCAAGCATACCTGCGATGGTGAGGGCCCGCTGGACGGAAATCTTTCGCGAAAGGCCAGAGTTGAACACAGCCTTTGCCTTTGAATCCGCAGCCGATGAGCTGGTCTATATCGCTGGCGCTTCACTCTCGGTTGGCCTGGCTGTTGCGTTGTTTCCAGAGGCCGGGATGCTGATCAGCACAGTATTTCTCGCACTCGGCACTATTGCGTTCCTCGCGCAGCGTTCGACAGAGCCAAAGGTTCGTGCTGCTGATCAAACCGGTCCGCAGCGTTCCGCCATCCGGCTTCGTTCTGTTCAGATTATAACGCTGGCTCTTGTGTTCGTTGGCTCAACCTTTGCGACGGCGGAAGTCAGTGCTGTGGCAATCACCAGAGAGCTTGGTCAGCCCAATATGGCGAGCCTGGTGATTGGTGTCTATGCCATCGGGTCTTTTGTTGTCGGGCTCACGCTCGGTGCGCTTAAGCCAAGAATTCAGTTACCGCTACAACTGCTGATCGCGGTCAGTGTACTCGCCGTCACAGCGGTACCACTTTTGTTTGCCAGCTCGTCGGTCGCCCTGCTCGCACTGGCCGTCTTCGTCAGCGGTGTTGCCATTTCACCCACCTTCATCACTGCCTTTGGCCTTATCGAGCGCCGGGTGCCAGAAACCATGCTGACCGAAGGGATCACATGGGTCATGACGGGGATTGGTATCGGCATGGCGCTCGGGGCGTTTATTGCAGGCTGGGTAGTCGACAATTTTGGCGCTGCGAACGGTTTTTGGGTGTCGATTGTGGCAACCGTGACAACCGTTCTGATCGTCGGATTAGGACAGCGAGCCTTGTCTGGTGAGCGGATAACATCGAGCTCGGATGTCAATTGTGTGGCTCAACCCGCCGAATAAAGCGGTTTGACTTCAAAAATCGCCCCTGACAGAAGAGCTGTCGGGGGCTAATCGTGTCAGGTTACGCGGCCTCTTTCAGCAAGAAAATCGAGAAGTACCCGGACCCTTGATGGCAGCGGGCCACCTTGACCGATGTAAACAGCATGGAACGCCTCCCGGTCATGCGGGTTAAAATGTTCCAGAACAGGCACGAGCTTTCCGGCGGCGATATCGTCGCGAACAGTGAATTCTGTCAAGCGTGCAAGTCCTGTTCCACTGAGAGCCAGGCGCCGTACTGCTTCCCCATCACTGACCTGAACGCGCCCGACCGTTGGAACGACGATGTTCTCACCGTTTTGGACCATCGGCCAACCATCTGTTGTCCGTATATATCCAAGACCAATGCGATTGTGCGGAGCGAGTTCTTCGAGCGTTTGCGGTGTGCCGAAGCGGGCGAGATATGCAGGTGCACCAACCACGATCAGCGATGTTTCACCAAGTTTACGAGCGACGAGACTTGAGCTTTTCAGTGGTCCCGCCCGCACCGCCACGTCAATCCTCTCGGCCAGCAGATCGATAACGGTGTCGCTCAGCGTCAGATCAAGCGTGACGTCCGGATAAAGTTCCAGAAATGTGGGTAAAATCGGCGCTAGAACATGCGTTGCATAGGATGGACTGGTGCTAAAACGGATGCGCCCGACGGGCCTTTCGCCGACGCCTGCAACACGTTCGGCGTCTTCAATGTCGACAAGAATTCGGGTCGCGCGCTCGTAGAATGCACATCCCTCAGGCGTAAGCTGAAGCGCGCGCGTTGAACGATTGATCAGGCGTGCGCCAAGCCGCGTTTCCAATCGGGCGACAAGCTTGCTCACTGCGGAAGGCGTCATTCGGCAAGCTCTGGCCGCAGCTGAAAACCCACCTTGTTCCACTACACTGACAAAGACTTCCATCTCGCCAGAACGGTTGATCTCTGATCTCGCCATTGGTCTTCTAATTCACAAATGATTTGAATTATTACAATCTATATCACAGGACGAGGGCGGTCTATTGTTTATTCATCAAGTGTTGCGGGGGCCACATTACCCCATCGTTTTGAAAGGCAATACCTTATGGAGTATCGTTATCTGGGACGTTCAGGCCTCAAAGTATCAACCTTGAGCTTTGGAGCGGGAACGTTTGGTGGAACAGGCCCTTTGTTCGGCGCGTGGGGAAACACAGATGTGAATGAGGCGCGCCGCCTCGTCGACATATGTCTGGAAGCAGGTGTCAATCTGTTTGACACCGCGGATGTTTATTCGAACGGCGCTTCGGAAGAAGTTCTGGGCGCTGCAATCCGTGGACGGCGCGACAGTGTCATTATCTCAACCAAGATGAGCCTGCCGACAGGTGAAGGCCCCAATGATGCGGGTTCTTCTCGATTCCGACTGATACGTTCCGTGGAACAGGCGCTAAAACGGCTCGATACGGATTACATTGATCTTCTGCAACTTCACGCTTTTGATGCGCATACGCCCGTGGAGGAAGTCCTGTCCACGCTCGATATGCTCGTGCGGGCTGGCAAAGTGCGCTATGTCGGCGTATCGAATTTTTCCGGCTGGCAGATCATGAAGGCGCTCGCTGTTGCAGATCGTTATGGCTGGCCGCGCTATGTTGCCAATCAGGTCTATTATTCATTGATCGGTCGGGATTATGAATGGGATCTGATGCCGCTTGGAGCTGACCAGGGGCTGGGTGCATTGGTCTGGAGCCCACTTGGCTGGGGCCGGTTAACGGGGAAAATCAGGCGGGGAGAAGCTCTGCCTGAAGGCAGCCGTCTCCACGAGACCGCGAGCTATGGTCCGCCCGTGGAAACGGAACATCTTTTCAATGTTGTCGATGCATTGGAGGCCGTGGCGGGAGAAACCGGCAAAACGGTGCCGCAAGTGGCACTGAACTGGCTATTGTCGCGACCGACTGTGGCTTCGGTTATCGTGGGGGCCCGTAATGAAGAGCAATTGCGCCAGAATCTAGGTGCAGTTGGCTGGTCATTGTCTCCCCAGCAGATTGCAACACTCGACGCAGCCAGCGCAGTTACGGCACCATATCCGCATTTTCCTTACCAACGTCAGGCAGGTTTTGCCCAGATTAATCCGCCTCTTATTGCGGGGTGAGACCCCGCCATCTGCTCCATAGGGGTCATATGAAATGTCACCTTAAGCGACAACATCGCTTAAGGTGACGAAACGGAGGGATCATGCTATAGGGGGCATAAGCGGGCTTAGGACAATCGTTGAAACGCCAAAGACGGGGAGAGTCATGGCGGACGAAAAGCGAAAAACGGTCCGGCAGCGTCTTGCCACGATCATCATTGCGGGCGTCGGCAGCACTTTGGCGAGTGTTATTTCCTACGCTACTGCCATCTATGAGGCCGCCAACCCGCAGCCGCTGCAGGTCGTCACGGAAGGCGGAACGATAGATACTGGACAGTGGTATATCACAGTATTCGATGCGCGATTGAGCAATATGCCCCCAACTGGTCGTCAGCCAATTGAATCCAAAAAATTTCTTCTGATCGATTTTGAAGCGGATAATCGTTCGGCGGAATCCGCATTTGTCCCGATCAAATTGCTAATGCCTGATCCCCCGATAGCAGCGTTGATTAATCCGACGATCTATCTCGACAGAGACAAATTTGTTGCCGGCGCGATCCACCCAGGACTGCCGGAAAAACTGACACTTGCCTGGGAAGTTCCAGCCAATGTCACGTTGCCTGATGAAATAAGACTACTAGGGCGTAGACTCATAAACTGATGCACCAGATGCGGACAGCGATCAGTTTGACAGCAGCAAGGAAATTGTCCGGGTTCTTGTCGTAACGCGTGGCGATGCCACGATAGTGTTTGATGCGATTAAAGAAGCGCTCGACCAGGTTTCTTTGGCGATATACCCATGGCGAGAACGCGAAGACGTCCTTACGGTTGGATTTGGGAGGAATATTGGCCCAGATTTTCCGTTCTGCTGTTGTCTTCCGGATCG
>NZ_JBQEPD010000054.1:0-12728 GCF_052045675.1 Brucella sp. 22210 | reverse complement strand
TCGCCACGCGTTACGACAAGAACCCGGACAATTTCCTTGCTGCTGTCAAACTGATCGCTGTCCGCATCTGGTGCATCAGTTTATGAGTCTACGCCCTAGGGCCGGACTCGGTCGCGAGGCGAGCATCGAAGAGATTGCGGGCGAACTGGAAGTTTCTCCCGGAAAGATCAAAAACGTTCTCGCTATCCCGGGCTCCCCTTTCCCTGCTGTTTCGCGATTACTGGTCGATGACAGAGTTCCGCTGCCCGACCACCGACACGACCTGTCAAACCTGCGCTCCCTTACGAGCGAAATGCTTTTGATGCTGCCGGCGAGAACGGAGCGCGTACTTCGTCTCCGTTTCGGTCTGGGGGGCGTTGAGGAGCACACGCTCGAAGAGGTCGGAGAGAAATTCGACGTGACAAGAGAACGCATCCGGCAGATCGAAGCGAAGGGCTTGCGAATTCTCCGGCACCCGAACAGGTCAAGGAAACTGGAGGCGTTCCTTTGAGTGGACCGATCACAGGTGCGAGAAATGCGCCACCGCGCGCCAGCGCCATGATCGAGGCACTGCGCGGGCTGGGCTACTCCGCAGCCACAGCGCTTGCTGACATCATTGATAACAGCATCGCCGCCAATGCCACGATGGTCGATCTCACGTTCGTCTGGAACGGGACATCGAGTGCCATTTCCATTCTCGACAACGGCGATGGAATGGATGACGTGCTTCTTGATCGGGCTATGCGGCTCGGTGAAAAGGGTCCCCTCGAAGAACGCGGCAAGAGCGATCTCGGGCGGTTCGGCCTCGGTCTGAAAACTGCCTCTTTTTCGCAGGCACGACGCCTTACCGTAGCATCACGGAAAGCTACAACGTAATGCTTGCCCGTGAGGGGACGACGCCAGCCAGACTGCGACAGATCAAGGAAGCTATCCCGCCCGGTCGAAAGATCACAAAGACCGATCTGGCGAAGTACGTTCAGGCCTGGGGCCGAAAGCCCCAAATCGTGTCCCTCGGCAACCAGAAGAACTTCGACCGCTTCATGTCGGATGACGACACGGTCACCTCAGTTGTTCCAGACGTCTTGAAATACAAGCACGCGATTGCGCAGGCTATCCTTTTTCGAACGGCTCAGAAGATCGTGCGGGCCGGGGGGTTCCAGGCGTACCAGGCAAATATCACCGCCTACACTGTCGCGTCATTGTCTGAGATTGCCGGGAGCAGGTTGTCGCTGGATGCCATTTGGCAAAAGCAGGGCCTGTCATCGCAGCTTTCCGGGTACATCAGCAAGCTGGCCGCGCGGGTGAACGATATCCTGCGGGACGATGCGGGTGCCCGTCAGGTATCGGAATGGGCTAAAAAGGACGAATGCTGGGAGAGCCTGAAATCATCGTCGCTGCCGCCGCCTCCTGGAGATATCCCTGAAATATCGCGTACTCACTCATGACGGGCGGTGTTCTCTCATCAGCGTTTAGTGGTGCTGTGTTCAAACGATTGAGTGCAGTCGAGACGGACATCACTCGCTCCAACCAGCACGAGTTTAACGGATCAAAGCCCCTTATCGGACTGTTCGGGAAGGAGCATCCGCAAAAGTTGCCAACAGACTTCATCAGGATGTCAGACGACGGTGGTGTCCTGGCTGAAACCGGGATGCTCACCTGGTACGATGCTCGGGCTCGGCATCCCACGCGATCCGAGTACAGGCTGTACTACTACGACAATTTGGTGACCGCGAAGGCGCGCGAAGGCGACGTCCTCCTTATCGGTAAAAGGCACGACGGTTCGACGCTCGTTTTAATGGCTCCCGGTTCCGGCTTGGCGGCAGCCCGAATTGCATGGTTGTTCGGAATCGAAGTTGAGCCAGGTGCCGCGTTTGCCGCTCTGGACCTCAGTGAAGATGAGCGCTCGGCCCTTGGTGATGGTTTCGGAATTTCGCCAGACATAGGATCGTTGTGGGAAAGCGAGCTGGATCCGGTTTTGTCGGATGATGGAGAAGGCGGGTTGCCGGCTGTCCGGGCGGTACAGCAGCTTGTCGGCCAAGAAAGAGACTGGAAGAGTGGTGGTGACTGGCTGACCGCATCTGGCGAAGAAAATGGTTCTTCATCGTCGCTGAATGACATTGCTCATCGGCTTGCCGGTTCCGGCTCTGGGAAGTTACCTAGTAAATAACGATGAGCCGGGAAATCGTCGTTCGTCTAACCTTCCCTCTTTGCTTGGGATCTCTCAACGTCAACCTGGCGTAGCGAAGAAATTCTTTGCTTTAGCATATCTTTGATATGCATATAATTCTCGCTACCCTTTGCCATGTGGATGTGAACTGCCTTATGGCAGTTCGGGCATAGGAGGGCGAAATCTGCGGCTGTGACCCTGTATTCTACAGTTTTGCTCGCGATCGGGATAATGTGGTGGGCTTCAATATAGGGAGCGCCGTAGCGCAAGTTGAAATCGTCTTCGCATATTTCGCATCGGGATGCGTTTTTGCTCTTAACCAGGCTCACAGCCAGTGTGCTTCTTTCGGTACGGATGTGTGTGACATACGTTTGACGTCCTTCCGGCAGTGACCAATTATCGGCATCCGGCACATCTCCGATATTGGCCCACCGCTCTAGCGTGACGAATTTCGTTTCAATGGAGGCTACGGCAAACAGTCCTTCGAAGTGCCAGTTTCTCCCACGATCCGAGAAAAGCAGGATCGGATATCCTGCCTGGGGCTGCTCCAGCAGGACCCTGTTTGCTATCTCATCGTAGGAGATGACATCCTTCCTCGCCTTGAACGAGTAGTTGTAAGTAGTCATTGTCTCGTCGTGCCAGCCATCGTGCTCATATGAGCCAGGACGGGTTTTGATGATAACCGCACGGGTTTTCTCTCCCGACATGATCCAGTTTATCCCCTGCTGTGGGGTGTTGCCGATAACGAAGTCCGTTCCATCGTAGTAGGGGGATTCAGGGACTTTCGAGAACTGGATTACATCAAAGAGATTTCGCTTGCTGATCATCACGCCTTGCTTGATGTCGAGTATTTCCTTCGCGCTACTTAAGATCATGGGAATTTCTCGACATTCTGCGGTGACGGTTGACGTCGCTGGCGGTCCTCTTTCCAGAGGTAGCGTGCGTAGTTTACTTCCCGATTAATTACAAAAGCGCAGACAATACCACTCTTCTCGATGACGAGATGCCACTCAGCAGATAGGCCTTCAATATGCTCTTGAGCGGATACGAACCCGCGACCCATGGTTCTTCAGATACCTCGAATCCATCAACTCCTGCGGCGTCCAAGGTATGCTGATAGCTGGCCAACCGGGTCTTGGCGTCATCGAAGCTGAGGGGCAGGCTCATGCTTTCTGATCCACTACAAGAATGCCGGAAATATCTTTCTTTGTCCCCCCGAACTCTTCCCAGAAGGCGTGATCAATATATTGCGACAGAACGCCGTCGGACTCGCGGCGCTCACGTGCCTGCCCGGCAAGGCGCACCACGTAGTCCGGCACCTCGCGAATCTCAGTTTTCCTCGGCGAGCCTTTGTCGCTATCGTTGGTTGCCGCCCGAATAGATAATGCTTCGAAATTTCTGGCGACCGATCCGGGGATATCGAGGCCGGCTCGAAGACATACCAAAGTATGCCAGGGTTCAAGCACCCTGCGCAGGTCGCTAATCGTATCCTTTCCCAACGCTCTGACGTCGTCAGGCCTTGCGATCGTACACCCCCAGAAGCTGGGGCCGCGATAGTCGTGCCTACAGTTATTGGAGTGACCGCCGAAGCCTCCTTTCGGAGCATCGAAATTGTAAAAACAGTAAAGCGGTATGAGACCGGCGTGGTTCGCTTCGAGAACCAGCTTGTCCAATTGTGCGAAGGGGGTCTTGTGTTTGAACAGACTTTGATATCTTCCATTCGGAAAGAGACGTTTAGCCTGTACTCGAAAGCCAATACCTTTCCCATTACGAATGAACCACCATTCCCAGTCGGCTCCATGTTTGGCTTCCTGAGGTTTGGTTGCCGGAACAATGACCACGTCTTTGCTGTGGTGCCTCTTCGCGATGTTGTACAGCGACGTCTCGGTGATGGTCTCCTCGCTCAGAGACATGCCAAGCCTTTGAGCGTCATTCATCTGATTCCAGACGCGGCCCGCTTCCTTACGAAAATTATTGCATATGGACATCGCTCCCCCTGGGCCCAAGTAATGAAAAAACTATGACTGCCTACCATGTTCCACTAGGGGTACAAGTTCACCGCGGGCAGTCCATGCTTGAAACCTTGTCGCTCCGAATTACTTGCACCAGGCTAGTCCGTAATATTCTTTGGGGCGTGAGGTCCTTGAGCAGCTGCTCGGATGCGCCCACCAAGAGCGTCGTCAATTCCTGCATGAGAACTCGACGCAACGCTGATCTAGGCCTACTGAGCAGGCGGCAGCATGCGAACGCATTCATGGATTACGTACTCGGGGATACTCTCGAACTTATGTGGGTTGAGCTGCATCACGTACTCATTCTCGATGTGGTAGGATTCGTTGATAAATTTGCGGATCACGTCATCATCGTGCTCAATATTGAATATCCGAAAAAGCTGGATTTTTTCGTAGCCGACATCCGTAGCCGCAAATTTAGCGCGGATTGCGTTCACGTCGTTCACCTCGGCGACGAGCGCATCGTAGTTGAACCCCGGCAGGTGTTCTCTTCGGACACTATCCTCCGCGACCTTCTTTTCTTCTGGGGTCATGTTTCGATTATCGGTTGCCGTCTGTATCGTAGGAACAGCGCGGCCTTTGAATAAGCTCGCTAGCAAATTGTATTCCAAGCCGAGTTCATCGCGTAGCTCATAATCTCGTCGCAGATAAATGGCCTGCAGGATCGGATCCTGCAGCGTCGCTATGTTTGCTCTGCAGACTCTCGCAAAGGTTTGAATGTCTTCCCTCGCGATTGGTACCTCTTTTACAATGCCCTCGCGCGACGAAAGAAAAGATGCCGACGGCTTTGCCGCTTGAAACACGTCTTTGATACTTTTGATAACGTCTATGGCGGGTTCGATGTCATGAGTCATCAAAAGGGTAGTCCGCCCTCGCAAGCTTGCTTTGCCCTGGAAAAGCTCATGCAGGATGGCAAACTTCTTGTTCTTGTCAAAAGATGAAATAGGGTCATCCAGTACCACCAGGTCGGGGTTTTCGCTCAGCACTTGATGCATGAAAAGAACCAACGCGAATGCGTTCTTCTCGCCGTAGCTTAGGTGCTTAGACGCAGTTTCCAGGTGACCGGCAAGATCGCGATGCACCAGTTTCATTTTGTAGGATTGCTCTTCGGGAACAATTTCAACGACGTACTTGTAGCCGGCCGATTTCAGGAAGGTATTAATACTGTCTTGATTGGCCTCTATCGCCTTCTTAATCTTGGCTTTGTGTTTGTTAACTTTTCCGGTCAGCTCGCCAACCTTCGCAAGTAGCTCTTCAAGTTGCGCGTTGACGGGGTCTGTGATGCTCCGGGTCTCAAGGGAATCAAGCTTGTCCATGAGCGCCAAGTCGATTTTCAGTGGAGTAATCTTCTCGCTTATCTGATCTACGTCCCGCAGGGCAAAAAAGGAGATAGCCCGGAGACCTTCCAACTGAGTGATCATTCCGTCGATCTCAGCCTTGAGGCCTGTGAGGAAACTTAACTCGGCCGCCGTCAGGTCAACATTGGTCTTTGTAACCTTCTGTAGATTCTCGCGGCACTTCTCGCTGAAGTACTTGCCAAGCCTTTCGATTACCGCTCTGAGCGTGTTGAGGTGGCCGACCGCCGTGGCGTCGAATTCCTTCTCGACCGCGAGGGCTGTGTCTTTTTGTCCCTCATTAACTAGCGGCGTGGCGCAATAGGGGCAGTTGTCGCCCAGCTTCAGATACTCATTGCCCTTGATCTGCCATCCTATCCATTTGGAAGGTTCTTGGCTCTTGATAAAGTTCTCAAAGGGCTTCAGCGCTTCGGGGATATTCTCGGTCTTGTTGCCGGTGCCAAATGCCCTATGAATTTTGCTATTCTTTGGAATGCTACCAGGTTTCGACTTCCCAAACGCATCGCGCAGTTCCTTGAAGTCGGAAATGGTCTGTTCGATTTCCGCATTGTTGGTAAGCGTCTGCTTCACGCCAATTAGCAGAATGTCGATGGCTTCCATCGCCGCGACATAGTCCGGCGTTTTGATGAATATGTCGAAGCTATTCTTGAGAACTTCATCTTTTTGGAAAACGAATTGCTGGACATAGTCATCGTCAAAGACAAGGGCGGAAGTCAAACCGCCTATGCCTTGCACAGACGGCACCGGTGCATCCGCCTTGCCCCGGCTTTTGAATGGCGTGAGGTCGCCAAGAGTGCCATCTCCGCGAATTTGGCTGACAATGGCTTTTGCCAAAGTGCTTTTGCCAAGGCCGTTTGGCCCATACTTAATATTCAGCGTTCCTTTCACTACGCTGATTTCAGCATGATCCACGCTGTTACAGTTGTTGACGACAACAGTTATTTGAGTCATGCACCGCCTCCGTATTCCAGGCGGTGAGCCTATGCACCAACGGTCTGATTCGCATGTAGTGAGTAAGGTTAATCCACAAAAATACTTAAATTATTACTCAAATTGGCGGGTCTTGCGGGTGCTTCCAGCACGACCTATCCGGTCCGCGACCGAACAGTTTCGTATACTAGGTTTCGGCAACTCCAAGGTCAGCGGTGAGCAAGAGCGTGTAAAACTTGTGCTGTGACATTCGTCTTCTCCGCAAATGGCAATGTCATTTGAGCCATCCAGCCTAACATAAAGCGTGCCGTGACCGAACGCCCCGCTTGTTTGGCCCAGATTCAGCAGCAAGCAATGCGACTAAGCAGCCGAGGATGGACGCAGAAAATCACGTCACAAAGGGCATGATATCGATGCCGTCACCTGGAAACACCGTGATATGCGGATGATCCTGAAACAGCTTGGCCGCAGCATCCGCGGTTTCAGCGTCCACCACCAGATAACCGCAGAACGGATTCTTGGCTTCCGCTATCCCCTGTTTTGTCACCCGCGTTGTCTTCCCCACCATGCCGCCACGATCAAGGATGACCGCAGCGTTGTGTTCTTCCCACGCCATCCATTGGGCTATCCCCTTCGCATCGACCGCGTCCTGCTCTGCTTTTGACAGGCGTCGAAAGGATGCCAGGTCTTCGGAATTGATTGTATATACAGCCAGAAATCTCGGCATCGGTATTCCTCCCTCAACTTTTAAATACTGTCAGTTTAGCGTCACTGCGTCGGAAATCACGCCTTATCGCTCGTCGAGATCATGCGCAGGCGAGAGCGGCCGATGAAGCGACGTCTGCCGAACTTGTAACGGATGCGCCCCGCTTGCCGAAGGCTTCCAAGCTCCCAGGTTAGGTGTTGACTGTCATCGAGGTTCATCGAAGAGGGCCCAAAAGCCGTGTTTTCGTCCGTGAATCTTTCGTAGGCCTGCGATGTAGACATCGTGCGGAACCATTGCGCTGTAATCGGATATATGACGAGCCAATGCCCCACATTCCAGCAAATGGCGCGCCGCGTGTTTGTACCGGCTGGACCGGCCACCATCGAGCGTGAAGTCGATCATCGCCCGAAGAAGAACGCTTGCCGACAAGGGGAACTTTTGCGCAAGTTTCTCTGCGGCGGCCGACAAGAGCTCATACAGGTCACCGTCCATTTCTGATGCGCGGCACAGAACGAGCTTTGATGCTTCGGGGAACGATGGATACCGAATGAAGAAAGAAAGTGCCTGGTTTGCATCCGGAAAGTGCTGAACATAATCGAATGCCTTCTCTTCGGCTTCCATGTCATCAAAATCAGGAAGCCGCTGTAAATATGCGCGCAAGAGTTCAGCATTGAGTGACTGCTCAAAGCTATTCCAGCGAAACTGTTGCGCCTCATCTGTGCGCCCGAGGGCTTCCAGGGTTTCCGCCCGCTTTGCTTGCCACTGTGACGAGATTTCACGCCGATTGTCGAATTCAGCTTTATCGAGCGCATTGAGCGCTTCTTTCGCCCGTCCTTCTGACAACAGCCGCTTGGCTATTCCAGTCGCGACCGTTGCAAACGCCTTCGATGCCTCCGATTGTTGTGCAATATAAAGATCCACATCGCCAAGCGCATCCGCTATTTGCTCAAGCGCAACTTTTACCGTGATCGACTGACCTCTGGCATGAAGCTCTTCGCGGTAAATAGGGCCATTCATGCTCCAGCCGACAAACTGCATGTCTGCCTCGGCAATCCTGGACTTTGGTTCTTTTTCGCAGCGTTCAAACGCATTTTGAAGTTTTCTGAGACCCGTCTCCCCGAGCACGGGAGCCATTGCATCAATCAATCCGTCATATTGACCGTAGCCATTATCCTGAAGAGCAGCGACGATTTTGTCGACCAGACGCTGCGTCGAAACCTTTGCCAGCGCCGCGATGCGTCCGGCATCGTCACATGCTGCATGAAAACTTTCAATCAGTGTGCCGCTGCCATCATGGGATCGTTCGAATATCGGATCGGCAAGCAAAAGAAACTGCCAGATCAGTTCAAAGGCTTCGTCCGGATCAGAAAATGCGATTTTCTCAGCAATCGTTTTCCGCTGCGCTTCCAGATCGGCTTTGACCGATTTTACCTTTTGCCAGTCAATCCAGCTTTTTGCGCGCGCAATACTACCCAGGCGCTTACGGACTTCTCTTGCCAGTTCCACCCCGCTTGCATTGCCAACGAGTTCCATGCGAAGACGGCGCTTGTGATTGGCGTTACCGGTGCTGATTTCGATCAACAGTTCGGCCAA
This sequence comes from Brucella sp. 22210, assembly GCF_052045675.1. Lineage (NCBI taxonomy): Bacteria > Pseudomonadati > Pseudomonadota > Alphaproteobacteria > Hyphomicrobiales > Brucellaceae > Brucella > Brucella sp. 22210. Next base: position 3,986 of record NZ_JBQEPD010000054.1, on the reverse strand, counting down.
ACGTTCCACGCCAAGCGCTTCAAGGTTTTTTGCATTCAGGGTCGTCTTCGATGCCATCGATGACCTCTTCTATAGATGGATCACATCGCCCTTTCATCGAGACGCGTCAGAGCGGCACTGGCGCGCGCCAGCGGCAAGGTCTTCAGAGGCAATAGGTCGAGATCGTAACGCATTGAAAATATGGTAAACAAATTCACATACGGACACCAGAGAATATTTAATGTCCGGCACTGAGGATGCTTTCGGGTTAGCCAAATAACATCCGATAAGTATAGGTTATCGGATGTTATTGATCTCAAGCCGCAAATCAGTGAAAGTCAGGGCTAAGCCGCGCCGAAACACTCGACACGATTGCTGCTGTCTTGCCTATGAACCGGCGCGACATGCTGGCAGGCATATTGACCGATGAGGATGTCGAGACGCTGCGCCATCTGGTCAATGAAGGCATGGGCGAAAACACGCTGCGCGCGCTAACCTCGGATCTGGCCTATCTCGAAGCCTGGGCGATGGCTGCGACAGGCAATCCCCTGCCCTTCCCGGCGCCGGAAGCCTTGCTCCTGAAATTCGTCGCCCACCACTTATGGCGACCGCAGCAACGCGAGATCGAACCCGATCACGGCATGCCCGTCAGCGTCGAAGACGCACTGCGCGCAAATGGCTTTTTGCGCGTGTCCGGACCGCATGCGCCCGCAACCGTCCGCCGGCGTCTCGCTAACTGGTCGACGCTGACCCGCTGGCGCGGGCTGGAAGGGTCGTTTTCATCGCCGTCCGTCAAATCGGCCATCCGGCTTGCGGTGCGCGCCCTGAACCGACCACGCAGCCGCAAGAGTGCCAATGCGATTACCGGCGATATTCTGGGCAAGCTACTGGCAACCTGTTCCGGAGAGGATCTCACCGCCTTGCGGGATCGAGCTATCCTGATGGTAGCCTTTGCCTCGGGCGGGCGCAGGCGCAGCGAAGTCGCCGGACTGCGCGTAGAACAGCTTGTCAAACAGCCCCCTGTCACCGATGAGGACGGCCCTCCCCTCCCCTCGCTCGGCATCCATCTAGGTCGCACCAAAACCAGTGGTGCCGATCACGATGAAATCGTCTATCTGACCGGCCGACCCGTCGAAGCCCTGACCCGCTGGCTGGAAGCAGCCAGGATCGACAAGGGCAGCGTGTTTCGAAAAGTCGATCGATGGGGCAATGTGTCGGTGCGGGCATTGGAACCCAGCGCCATCAACCGGATCGTCAAGCAGCGCGCCCAAATGGCGGGCCTTGATGCCACAGAGTTCTCCGCCCACGGCCTGCGCTCCGGCTATCTCACCGAAGCGGCCAATCGTGGTATTCCGCTTCCCGAAGCGATGGAGCAATCGCGTCATCGCTCCGTGCAGCAGGCATCCGATTATTACAACAATGCCAAGCGGCGTAGCGGACGCGCGTCGCGACTATTGTAATGAGAAACTGACCATAATTCATCGCTCAAAAAGCCTCTCATCTACTTAATAGGAGACGCTTCTCTGTGAGATTATATTGCATAGGCCATGTAGTCTGTTGGCAATATAGCTGTTCCTGATATATAAAACTGCAACGCAGTGGCTGACTGCGCATCAGGGGGCAGTAATGGGGCAGAATTTTTCTAAAACCGATTCTTCGCGCGCACAATATTCTCGGCAAAGAAAGCAGCTATTATGGCTTTCGTCCGTTGCCCTCACTGCTTCAGTCAGTTTGCCGCTTGCAAGCCACGCAGAAACTTGGGTCACAGGTCCTGGACTCTGGTCAGACTCGGCTCGATGGCAGGAAGGCACTGTGCCCAACGCGCCGGGGGCACTTGCAACCTTCAACGCAGTGGAAGGCGTCGGTTTCAATGTCAATCTTAACGGACAGCAAGCCACCGTTGGAGAGCTCAATATTCTGGGAGACGTGTTTGGCGGATATTTTTTCAACAATGGCACACTGACATTTTCTGACGTCGACGGGCGTGCGGTCGTAAATGTCGTCGCCCACAATCTAACGCATATACAGGATTTCGGTTACCCCAACTCCGTCAGCGTCGAACTGGCATCAGATACCGTTTTTGATACGATAGGCGCGTCTGCAACGCTGCATTTCGGCTCCGTCGCTGCAATTTCAGGACCCGGAGCCTTGATAAAGCAGGGTTTGGGAACACTGACATTGTCGGGGAGCAATATTTACACCGGCGGAACAACTATATCAGCTGGTACTTTGATCGCCGATCATCAAGATAGCGGTAATGTCATCGACGCAATGGGCACTGGACTGATCACGCTCAATGGTGGCCGTCTGCACTCTTCCTCTAGCAGTTCAACGCTCAACGATTACTTGATTGTTGCTGGCACAACGAGCACAATCAGCACGGCAACAGGCACTACGCTCTGGCTGAATGGTGGCGGCGGTCAGTATCTTTCCCTTCAAGGCGATGTGGTAATTGGAGCCTCCGACGGTGCTGGAACCGTCGTCATGGACGTCATCGGCACGCCTACAAGCTCTGATGCGACCATAACAGTTGCATATGGTCGTCTTGTAAACGGGAACAGTTCGCTGGGAAATATTACGGCCGTAGCTGGCGCAACACGCGTGGCGTCAGGCGCAACGCTTGATATGTCCGCCTTCGGTGGCACAATTCGCAACCTTCAGGAGGCTGCCCCAGGCAATGGCGGCGCAGTCACATGGTCTGGTGTTCTCAATGTTCAGGGTGGAAGTTTTTCCGGCCAGTTTGACACTTCGATAGGAGGTGCACTTGTCAAAAGGAGTGGTGACACTCTTCTCCTCAACGGCGACAACTATAATTTCAGGGGCACGACCTCCGTTGCAGACGGCAAACTGATCGTCGGTGACGCCAACAACAGCAGTGCTGTGCTCGGTGGGACCATCAACGTTTTATCCGGTGCGACCCTTGGCGGGTACGGCTCGGTTGGCGAAACGACGGTTCACTCAGGCGGTATTTTGTCGCCCGGCAATTCCATCGGCATCCTGACTGTCGATGGCAATTTGACGTTCGCGCGTGGCTCACTCCTTGAAGTCGAAATTGCAGCCAATGGCCCCTTCAATCGTCGCTCCGATATGGTGGGCGTGACAGGCATGGCCACGATTTCGGGCGGCATGCTCTCCGTTTCTGCCATCGATCCCAAAACCAGTTATCAGAGCGAGCAGAAATATACCATTATGCACGCAGACGGAGGTGTCAGCGGAATTTTTGATACTGTTGTGTCCAAATCAGCCTTTCTCAATCTGTCTATGAATTATATGGCGAATGATATTCTTCTAAATGTAGCCATCAAGGAAGATCCGGTAGTACCTGTCGATCCTGAAACGCCAACGCCCGGTACACCGGTGGACCCGGAGATTCCCGGTCCCGGCACGCCTGTACCTGAAAAGCCCTCCCCTGCCCTCTTTACGACGGTCGCTCAGACCCGCAATCAGTATGCCACGGCTGGCGGCCTGGATACGTTGGCGCAGACGGGTTCGTCGCTGGCCTTGTACAATACGCTGCTGATGCTGTCGGCCGATGAGGCGCGTGCGGCCTTCGACAGCCTTTCCGGCGAGGCTTATGCTTCCGCCACGGGCGTGCTGATCAACGACAGCCAGTTTATTCGCAATGCAGCCTTTGGTCGTCTGCAACAAGCGTTTGGCGGCGCTCCGGCAACGCCGATCAATGCGCTTTCCTATGCCGGAGCGCAAAGGCCTGTTTCGGCGTCCGTCTCGGCCATCGATGCCGTGGCTCCGGGCAGCATTGCTCCTTCTCAAAATCTCTATACCGCCTGGGGCTATGCCTATGGCGCTTGGACGAGGCAGGATAGCAATAGCAATGCAGGATCGGTAAAATCCTCTGTTGGCGGCTTTGTCACCGGTATCGACGGTACTGTGCTCGACACATGGCGTCTCGGCCTTCTGGCCGGCTACAGCCATTCCAGCTTCGATGGGGATGATCGCGCTTCATCGGGCAGCAGCGATAATTATACCCTCGGCGCCTATGCGGGAAC
>NZ_JBQEPD010000053.1:0-13597 GCF_052045675.1 Brucella sp. 22210 | reverse complement strand
CCGGGAATTAGAATTTTCCGGCTCTTATGCCAATGGCGGGCTGATGACGCCATCGGGATTATGCAAGGCAATCGGCACGTTATATCCGATTGCCGAGTGAGGACGATCCTCATTATAGTGTCGACGCCAATTCTCCAACTTTTCGCGCGCATCTTCAAGCGTTAAGAACCAGTGTGCGTTCAGGCACTCGGCGCGAAGCTTACTGTTGAAGGCTTCGATGAACCCGTTATCCCTCGGCTTTCCGGGTCGGGAGAAGTCCAGTGTGACCTTGTTGGCATAGGCCCACAGATCGAGGTCACGCGAAACAAACTCACTTCCATTATCAACCCTTATTGTCTTCGGATAGCCAGCACGACGACACACTTTCTCAAGTGTCTGAACGACATCCTCACCACGATAACTGAAGCGCGGATCGGTTGCCGGCGAGTAGCGTGAATGCGTATCGACAATAGTCAGAATCCGGAGTTTCTTTCCTGTTGCCAGCTGATCATGCACAAAGTCCATCGCCCAAACATCATTCGGCCCGATCGCTTGTTGACGATCCTCACGCAGCTTGGCCTTGACACGACGTTTCGGATGTTTATTCCTGAGCTGAAGTCCTAACTCATTGTATATTCGACGTGTTTTCTTCATGTTGATGGTCCAGCCTTCGCGACGAAGCAGGACGTGTACGCGACGGTAACCCTATCGCACACGGGTTTCACAAATCTCTTTGATCCGCTTCTCAACAGCGGCCTGCACGGTGCGGCGGGACTTGTAATTGATAGTCGATCTTTCGAAGCTTAGTGCTGCACAAGCCCGTCGGATCGATATTCCCCAATCAACAAGCATTCCCGCCACCAGATCACGTTTCCGCGCAGGCCTTAAAGTTTTCGGCGGATCACATCCTGCAACATCTCCCGATCAAGCGTGAGGTCTGCAACAATCCTCTTCAGCCGCGTATTTTCCTCTTCCAAGGCGCGCAGCCGCCGTATCTCATCAGGCAGCAGACCTGCATACTTTTTCTTCCAGTTGAAATAAGTTGCCTGGCTGATCCCGCTCTTGCGACAGATTTCCGCTACCGGAACGCCGTCATCTCCCTGCTTGAGAATAAACACCTTCTGAGCGTCCGAAAACTTCGATGCTTTCATGCCTTCCACTCCTTCTCCCAGCCAGGAAAATAGCGCGGAAAACTCTCATTATAAACGGTCCAGTTTTAAGGGAGCAGAGCAAATACAATGAGGGCATTTCCTCCACGATTCCGTTTTACCGGAACCGCTTCAGATCGAAACTCGTTCAAGAAAGCGCATATAGGCAAGACAACCCTTCATTGGAAATTAGTCGATCATCCGGAAGTGTCTGCAATATTGGCACGTTGATCATCATGACGGATCATTGTGGACGCCTCTTTCGAGCCATCAAATGCTTTAGCATTTTCGTTAGGGGTTTGCCGAATATCCCGGACCACTGCACCGGTTGGCTCAACTTCTCCACCCAGCTGTCCGCTTCATTGTGGCGCGCATAGCGTCCGTACTCTCCACGCGGTCGTCTCTGCAAATCAATGCGACGAATGAACTACAATCCAATTGCAAAGCGAGATTTTTGAGAGGGCCATCTGACTAGAAGAAAGTAGATGGAAGAAACAAAAGCCATAGAAAAATGCGGGCAACGATAGATCAATATGTGCTAATGCTTCACTTCGAGCAATCGACTTCCCTGCAAAACCACAAGCTGGAAGCTTTCCCTTGACGCTCCCAGAATGAATGCTGCTTCGCTGTTGAATACAGGCAAGACATTCGTTGTTCGCGATCCTTCGAAACACCTATTGCCCCATGGGCTTAGATCCTGAACATTTGGAAGTAAGGAGGAGACAGCGGGCGGGGGGGGCGAAACTCTGTCTCCTCCTCCTTACCGGACCTGACACGGAGTATCAGAACCGGAAGCCTGACAAAAGCGGCGGGCCGCTTACGGCCTGATAAGTGCCCGCCGCTTTCCCTTTACACTGGCTTGAGACACGCTTGTCGCCAAGTGCGTCTTGAAGACGCCGGGAGCCTCCGAGGGAAGGCCATACCACGATCCTTATGAAGGGTTTTCACATCCGGAGGTCAACTAACGCATGTGAGATAAGGACCTTGATAATGCCACAGCAGATCTTTTGATGACCCACTGGAGCCCCGGTAAACCAGCATTCAGGTCTTCGTTCGGCTTTTTGCCATAGAAGCCGATATTGCCACTGACGAATAACTATCATAAACGTCAGCCTTAGCTTGAGAAACTGCGGTGGGCACGTCCGGCACGACGTTTTACACCAGGGTGACCAGATACAGTTGCTGTCTACGTCGCCAGACGCACTTCCGGTATCTGCTGCATCGTTGTGGTCCTGGTGAGTAAATTCATTTACCTCGTTCTCCAATATCTCAATAATTATTCATTTGTTCAAATGTGGTCGCCAGTGATTGCACCAGACGGTCCCTGACCGGACTGAAGAGCTTTTAAAAACAGATCTACTCGAACATCTATGCCATTAAACGGCTAGTATTATGGCCTTTCTTTGGAAAGTCCGCTCTTTTGTCCAATGTCGTTTTACACTGGCGCCGTATGTTCATCCCCTAGGGGCTTGCGCCATTGAACGAGAACTGAATTCAAAATGTGTGATCGAATTGCCTGGAGCCCAATCAAGAGCTGGCTCGAAAGAGTAAGAAAGGCTGTTTTCGATGGCTGAAACTGCCCGCAAGAATCCTCACTTGTGATAAAGCCTCCTGCAAGCGGCTGACCATAACGGTATCGGTGCGCGCGCCTTTGAACAGCAACATCTGTCGCTTTTTGATAAAAAATCGGGATAGCGCCAACGACCCCAGTATCCTTTAGACCATAGGCCGGGATCGAAAAGCTTTGCTGCCGATGCATTTCCCGTGTCCGACCCTGCTCATAGGATCCGCGCCGTAAAAACCCGGATATACCCAATCGCCCTCCCGTGCAACTGCACCGGGTTTCTCGGGCGCCAGGTTTGCCGAAGCGCGAAAACATAAACGGGGAGGACCTTTGAGGCTGTTCAAAAGCCCTCCCCGGTGTGCCCATTGAAATTCGGTCGGACACCGCTTTAAAACAAATTCTGAAAACGCTTTCGCAATATATATGCCCAGCAAACGCAATATGAATATCTGATTGTACACGAATATAAGACAGTGGCTTATATGCCCCGGCCCCACATCCGCCATCCGTCAATCGTCCATTCAACATCACGCTTCCCGCCAGTTTTGCAACCTTGCGGGGAAAGCCGAAGATCGCATTCGTTACAAAAAGCGCCTGTTACAGAATAGCTAATTTTGTAACAGCGAGAGAGGGGGAAGCCAGGATCGCCTTTTTGCAGATCCAAGTAGTAAAATCAAAGCGAAGTGAGCATCGTGACATCTTTACTGGTCAATGACAAAGGTTATAGAAAATATCTTACGCAGGAAGAGCGGGAGCGCTTTTTGGGACAGTCCAGAAAAGCCAAACTCGAGGTTTATATTTTCTGCCGGATTATGATGGAAACGGGTTGCCGGATTTCCGAGGCACTAAACCTTCGCCGAGAGCACATAGATCTTGTGCAAAAATGCGTATATATTGAAACCCTTAAACAGCGTAAAAAAGGCGCTTTCCGGCATGTGCCGATATCAAATGTATCATTGATGGAACTGATGAGCCTGCACGAAATGCGCCAGCGTTTCAAAGAAGGCTATCAGGATCAATTGTGGGATTGGAGCCGAATGACTGCCTATCGTCACATTGTATCGGTGATGACACAAGCAGGCATTGCGGGGCCACACGCTTCGCCCAAAGGATTACGCCACGGCTTTGCGGTGGCGGCTCTTCAAGCTGGCGTTCCCATGAACCTTGTACAGCGATGGCTTGGCCATTCCCATTGGAATACAACAGCAATTTATGCTGAGGTAATAGACGCAGAGGAGCGTCGTTTCGCCGAACTGGTCTGGTTTGGCTTCCGCAAAGAACAATCAACGACGACGGTTTCACCCCACCATCTCGCGACAAAAAAGGTGTCCTTAGCGTCACAGTTTTTAGCGAACTAGGGGAAAAAATGAACCGGTCGCGACAACCCAAAAATAATATCGCTTGACTCCCGACGATAGTTCTCGCAAAAAGAGAGCGTCTGTTACAAAATTAGCTATTCTGTAACACCCCCCATAACAGCTTGTTTTTACATGACTATTTCGTATGTCGGCGACCTTTTTTTCGATACTTTGGTGTTGCAATCATTTTCAATGCACCTTATAGTTGCATTTGGCTTTCCCTCAGAACTTCTCCCTAATAATTGCGGGCACGCTTGCATAGTCGCCAAAATGGAAACAGACTGTTTCTATAAATGAAACAATATTGAGTGTCAGCGTCAACATTCATCTAACAATCTATGGCTTAAGCCCTGACTGCAGATAATTTTCGATTTAAAATTTCGCGGTGATGTGGCCTCTGATCCCGTCTAATGCGTGGGATTAACAATCGCCGTGCAATATTGCTTGCGCTGCAACAGGTCGCAATTGGAGAAGTCGCTGTATTAGAGAAGGGAAATGCCAATAATAAACGTATAAATCGCAATCGCCCCATGATCGCCAATTGTGCAATTAGTAAATTGTTCGTTCCTTAAAATGAACCGATCGAAATACGGGCAAATATTTTATGCCCGTTATGCTTTTTCAACCAAATGGGAAAGGCTTCAATGAGCAATAAGCCTGATAAGCAAGGCTCCGAGAGCGATAGGCTCGTGGCTTCCGCACGTTGATGCGTTTGCTCATAGTCGCGTACAAGACGTCGCCATCGTGCCATCCATCCGAAGTTTTTCCGCACCATCTGCCCCTGGAACACGGAAACCCTGTGCACCCTCAACACAGCGTGGAACCTCAATGACAAGGTCAAGAAAAGTGGCCTTTATCCAAAAGCCTGGCTCGATCATATGCGCCGTGGGCAAATAGGGACCTCATCCAAAGCTCACGCTTTCTGATCGCATAGAGCCTGCGCTGCCGTCCGTATCTACAGCGATATGATGCGTGGGCTCCGAGATGTTTTTATTGGCATCGAAGCCCAGGTTCCTGGCGGTCGGAACCTTGGACGGACTGGCTATCGATGACTGCGGCAGTTGGGCTGGCCTCGCCCGGCATGTTCCACGGTCAACCATAACTGCTATATTGTGAAGGATACCGAACAGAAAGCGCCGCCTGGCAACTGGCATCACGGGTTCAATTAGCAATTACTCGTCCTCGTCAGATCTGTCGGGCAGCGCTTTTGCTGCTTACAAATGTTGGCCATCTGGGCACAGATTTCTCGTGTCCACTTGAAAAAGTTGAATCGCAACGAGCACCATCAATCAACCATTTTCAAAAAGGACTCCTGGCCATTGCATAGAAGAAGAGGCGATTCTTCAATATAAGCGAGATGCAATATCCATTCAGCTTTGGATGATTAATATTCTTCCACGCGCCCCATAACGTTTTCGAACTGGCAATATGATCAAATTTGCGCGAAGATACGACTTATTACGTATACATCCTGTTTGTTTAGAAAAATACTTATATGCGCACCCTATAATACAAACTTCAAAATGAAACCCAATTATTTGGTATTCTACGCACCTTTTTCAGCGGCGAAGAGGAACTGGTCTATCCAACCACGAACATATAAAATGCGTAATTTATCGACGATGCCTACTTTCGAACACACCGCAGTCCTTCAATCAATTCGACTGCAACCAATGCCGATGAAATGTGGCGGCGCATGACGGTATTTCGGATTTCAGGAATGAATCTCAGTGTCTGAATCAAAAGCGGTAGGCTTGGGACATCGATCAGTTAGTGAAGAGGTTTTATGAGAAAAGTTATTGTAGATGGGGCTTATCTGCAGTTCCCCTTAAATTTTGATGATATTGTTTTTGTTCCGCCAATTCCACCTTATAAGGTAACAGGTACAGGCCATGCGACCATTAAGGGCCATAAGGTCTGTCATCATGGCGACGAAAAGAAGATTATTATCACCAACGGCTATGTTACTGCAGCAGCGACAATTCCCGGTACAGTTACAATTACGATCACTCATGTAGATACCGCCGACTATGTCACGAGCACGCGTCCGGTCATCATCGCGCAAGAATGGGAAGCATTATGTACTGTGACAGTGATGGCCAAGATCCCCAATCCGGCGGGCCCTATTGACGAACCCCACGCACCAGTTAAAAAAAATGTGCCGATTTCCATTAATCCCAATACCTTCGTTGAGATTGAAGCATAGTATTTAACCCCTGCCTTTGCTGATCCATTCCGCCTTACCGAACAGGATCGCATCCAGGATAGGGAATATCGCTGACAGCCCCCCGGTATGGTCGAAGGGCATTTGCTGCTGCTGATAGCCCATACAATCCGTGAGGACGACGATGACGGAAAGCCAGTCGAAATCATCCGCATCATCTCGGACAGAAAGGCTGAAAAACCAGAGAGGCGACGCCAGGAGCAGAAAGCAGAACTTGCGGCCAAATCGGACAGCGAGATTGATTATAGCGACAATCCAGCCCTGACAGACACATTTTTCAAAAATGCTGTGCAAGGCCGGTTCTACAAGCCGACGAAAATCTCAACCACGGTGCGGGTCGATTCCGACGTTCTGGCGTGGCTGTGTAGTCAGGGAAAGGGATACCGATCCCGTATCATGCGATCCTGCGCGAGGAAATGCTGTTGAGCGTTTCCAGGGCTTGCCGACGGCACTCAGCCGTTCGTAGCGCTCATCCAAATCCCAAAAGCCAGCTCGCACACGCATTATTCGCTCCATGCCAGTCAAACATATTGGATTAAATCATGATTTGCCCAAAAAGCGGGAGCTATATAGAGGTGTGCAGTATGATATGCTGGAAGCTGCCTGAATGCTATCAGACTTGGATTCACGCAAAAGCACTCACTAGAAATTATTACCAATAAAGTGCGCTTGCCTGTCAGCAAGCGATTGTGGTTCAACGTCGGCGGCGTTCGCCTTGAAATATCCTCGAACGCTCTACTCTGGGTCTATGTCCCGGCTCGCGCTGTCTTGGCCCAGAGTAGTATCATTTTAAGGTGATATCTCTGCACCACAGGCCATGGCTGAGGTGCCATTCTTTGCGGTTGGTGGATACACGGTCCCTTTCCTCAACGGCACAATGGTAGAGCTCAGATAGTTTTATATCTGGTAATCATCAATGCAATCGATCATGCTGAAGGTTTGAAAATCCGGCCCCGCAGGGGGATCGTGGAGTACACTTTATATAGGTCAATGCCGTTCCCGGCCGTGGCCGAAAAGCCCGATGATCAACGAAGCTACACCATTCCCTGGAGCATGGGCCTCATCCTGACAGGCGGATTACATATCGATTTCAATGTTCATATAATACAATCCGAACACTAATTTGTTGTAGGCATGTTTTCTTAATTTTTTAGCCTCCTCTAATTGGGAGATGCGTACAGTACAAACTTCTTTATACTGCCCGACTGCAAGCTGCACATCGCTTGTTCATTCGCATTACCCAGAATTATCAAGGCCGCCCGTTGACGGACCATCTGCGGTTATAGAGTTAGGCGTTTGCCTGGCACTTCATCTGAAAGGAGATAAATTATGAAAAACTTTCTATACGTTTCTTCTCTGATTTTGGCCTCCATCGTAGCGGGAAATTCTGCCTATGCCGACAATTTCGGCCCAGGTACAACTCCTGGCTCAGACGCAACTCTTGTTATTTACTGCCCCGGCAGGGCTCCGGTGGTCATCCAGGCTGGAAAAGACGATATCCCCAGCATCAAAATTGATCCCGTAAAAATTTGTGCTCAAAGCGAATAACCAGCACTCTTCAAATAATAGTGGCCGCCTTTTTGAGGCGGCCTTATCTTGTGCTCGTCTCTCAATTGAATTTTCTCCCAACGAACTGTCTTGACGCCAGGCGATATAGCTAACATCTTAGCGCTTGCCTATATAAAGGCTTGTTGGGTCATATTTTAGAGTATTACAGATGCCTTACAGAGATTTTTTCCATATTTGCATGGCCGGAACGGCTGCAGATAACATTCAACAACAATTGGACATTCCACCCGAACAAATCTTCGCATTCCATGATGATCTTACCTATGGACCGCTCGAAGATATCGATACGAATGCAGTGCAACGAACGCAATTCCTTCAAGAGGTTTTTGATCCCGAAACGTTAACGAACCTGGAAAAAACCTGTGGACTCAATGAAGAGCTCCTGATGGAAGCGCGCAAGCTGCAACCTGAAACGCCCCGCACATCGAAGCCCATCGTAATCTGGCATGGAACACATCCCGGCGAACAGCTTCTATTGCGCAGAGCTGTCTACGCATTGCGCAATCAGATCAGACCGCTTTATGAATTAAACGTAAACTCAAGCCTGATCGACACGCCTCATGAGATAACGGCCGTCGCACTCCTTGGTGTGGATAAAGTCAAAAGTGCATGGGATAATGTCGAAATAATTGATCGAGACAGGCGTGAGTTTTTAATCGCCGATTGGCAACGTCTCAGACAACATCAAGGGATTCGCCATGCTTTGGGCGAACGGCTCACAACCCATCCTATTCATATTCACGATGCCCAGATTTTAGAGCTGGTGAAAGAACAGTGGACGGAGCAAAACAGGGTTATTGGACATGCTATGGCCGAAATCCAAGGCTGTTTTGCCACCGACACATTCGTAAAATGGCGGATCCGTAAGCTGGCGTCTCAAAATCACATCGAAACGAAAAAGGAACAGGATGGCGGCTTTTGGGTGCGTGCTTCTCAGACAAACTGATAAGGAGGGCTTCCCGACTGTTGCACGAAATTGTGCTGAAGACATCGCGACATCAGATGTTACTTGCACATCGCTACCCCGATATTGAACCATTCCCAAACGGGATGATACCCATTTGGATATCGTTGCGAGGGGATGAGGCAAAGATATGGAAAAAGCCCAATCATGGGGCGTCGGAAACGAAATCACATGGTTTCTTCCGACGCCATTGCGATTCAGATAACACTCTATCGGCCGGCCAGCTCAAAAAAGCAGTCAAATCGGCATTAAATGTTGAGTTCTGGTCCGTTGATTATGCTGATTGTGGAGATAACGTCGGATTATGCCAGGTCCATCGCCGCAAGCGGGCCTATTGGCGTAACAAAAACAACCGTGGCTCCAGCCCCCGCTGGATGAAAGTTCCGTGACAGGTCAACGCCTATTGACCCGATTACTTCCGCCATCGATTTTCCCTGCACATTGAGAACGTCAACCTCACGAAGCTTCATGACGATCTCTTCGGGCTTATGTGTTCCACAGGGAACCGATACACCGGATCGATTGCTTATCCTGCTCCTGTCGCTGGCATTTCAATATCCTCCCAGGCTCATAAGGCATCCTTCAACAAAGGTCACTTTTCAAAGAAGACCAATAGACATCATATTTACCTCCCAAAGCCAAACCGAAGTAAGAGAATCAGGAATCGCATTCCGAAAAAAGTGTCATTCAGCCGGACACACAAAAAGGCCCCGCCAAAGCGGGGCAGTTTGTGGAAACACTCAAACCTGCTGATCAGAAAGTGGTAGGAGGTCAGTCTGAAATCAGCCAGCCAGAGGCACTATAGAAACAACATGCCTCGTTACTCAACTCCCAACTACTGGGGCACAATTTTAAAATCAGGTAGCCTTGTCACGAGGCAGGCGGAGCGGAGTGGCAGCCATGTCAACGGGGAGAAACAAGGGCTCCGGCGAGGGAGGCAGAAGCCTCTTCCTCTTCCATTCGCTACGCCACATATAAATCTGCTGCCGCGATACATCGTGACGTAGCGCAACTTCTGTTACTGTTGCGCCCTCAACTCCAACCGAATTGACTATCGCAAGCTTCCTCTTCGGCCCGTCACCGACATTGGCGTTCGTGGGCCCCAGTATCTCCATCCGCCTCGTCTACCTCAATCTCAAGACATCTCCTTAACATGGTCGTTAAAGACGGGTCTTATGCCGCGAGGTTTTGCTTCGATACGCGGTAGTGGCCGTTATGGATACCACAAGTATCACAGCTTTGAGAGTATGAACTCCCAAAGCTTCAATATCGGCGACAGACCTACAGCGCCGCCTCGTCCAGCAATGTAGGCAACGACCTGCTCTATATCCCGGAACCGGCCCGGCCACATCATATGTCAGCGCAAATCAATGCGGCGCGTGGCATGATCAAATCGCAATAGTGAGGTTCGAGGTGCCCCGCCTGGCTAATCCGCCGCGTTCGGATTATGGCTGGGGAGAGATACCGAACGATTATGCATCCTGATACACGGTGCTATGGCGTTTCACACTTTTTCAGAAATGCTCGATCGTAAAGCCTGTATCATCATTTCCTTGATAGCGAGTGCCAGCAAAGCTTTTTGAGACATTCCCTTTCAGGATCGTATATTGGTTTATCTTCGGCACCGTTAACACGTTTGCAAGTTTTACCGTAACGAACCCTTTGCCATTCTCAGAGTAATTATATGAAGCTGTAGGTCCGCATAGATAGGAAAAGTTTATCCCGAATATTTTTAAACCCTCTTTAAGATCGTGGATAAAACGACCATAACCAGTAAAAGAAGCATTGAGCTGAATAACGCCTATATTTCTCAATCCTAAAATATACAATTTCTTTGCTATATATAGATACTGCGGCCCGTCCAGCTCCGCCAAACGGTAGGACTGCCCTTTGAAACCAAAGGGACCCCCCTCTCCAATAAGTACCAGCTTGTCGTTGCACGTTAATTTTGAAAGACAGTCCGTAGCGATATCTTCATCGAAGAAGTCGACATAATCTGAATAAAGCGTTTTGAGGATGTTATATTCCTCCATTTTACGATATTTTTTGTAATCATACATTAATACGGCTTTCATTTTCCCATGCGGCCAATATGGCTTTGACGTGGGGGAGGACCCCAGATCATATAATTTATCAATCCAACTCATAGTATTTCCCCTATGCTGACTACAAAAAAATCAGGATTCGCTAAATTATGCGCCCGCAGCAAGGCTTGTATTCCTGCCCGGAAACCCGCCTATCCACCTACATAGCGCCCCCTCGAATATATGTTGTGCGCGGACGGCCAAACCACTTTGGGGAAAGCATCAATGCCACTTTCCCCGTCACATCGTTGCATAACGCAGCCATACCGCTCACAGGTCGTTGGGTGATTTTCAGTTCAGAGCAATCGATCTCTATCGATACAATCCACTGAATTATAACAGGATGAATCACTCATACTTTGGAACGGCCCCTCACAAGCGTGTAATCACAAACCCGGGGCTATCGGGATCATCGTTTCCTTGATAACGGGTACCAACAAAACTCTTTGTAAGATTTCCCTGCAGTATTTTGTATTGATCTTGTGTTTTTGGGAAATCAAATATATCCAATAGAGTATTTGAGACAAAATTCCTATTAAACGGAGTATGCGTGTAATTAGCCTTTGGCCCACTCAAATAAGAAAAATTAATTCCGTTTAATATGAGCTGCTCTCTAAGAACATCGAGGAATTTGCTGTACCCAATATAAGAAGCGTGAAGCTTTATAACACCAATATTGCTCAGACCTAGATAACGTAATTTCTTGGCTATAAAAGAGCACTGAATTTCCTCTGTCATACCCCTATAAGTATCTCCAAGGAATCCGTCCAACGCCGAATAGCAAATAAGGATTAACTTATCGTTCTCGCCCAGGTAAGCAAGACGTCCCCCGACATTCTCTTCAAATATATCGACATAGTTGGGGTAGACAGCTCTTAAAAAATTATATTCCCGAGAAAAGCCATATGCTCTAAAGTCAAACATAAAAGCAGCAGCCACAGTGCCATGGGGCCAGGATGGTTTTGACGCGTGGGCCGCTCCCAGAGAGTACAGTCTGTCAGTCAATGTCATTTGAATTTACCTAGTTTACTAATTATATTTAAATCATGATAATTTTTTTAAAGAGAAGTACAATTACGATATTATCGTCCTTGGTTCAAAGAGGCATTAAAACTCCCATCACTCGCTCCAGTTCTGATTTATAATGTCGCACGCTCACGCAGATCTTATTGTTTCCAATTTTGGTCCATTTTGATGGGGGTTCATCGCTGAAAAGCTGAATTTATGTGAATTGAACGGCACTATATACTTGCTAAACTGATGTCTAATTTAAACTATAAATCATTGAACCCCTTAGAGCCTGTTTCAATGAGAGTCGAGGGATTTCAGCAGATTATGATTCAATCCGATCACTTACAATCGATGAAGATCAAGATGCGGGAACGGAAAATCGCTCGCCGTTATTATGAACGCCGCAGCTTGCGCTATGCAAGCGTTTTAACAGATGCGTAATAGAAGTTAGATAACAAGGGTCGTTCGGACCGCACTGTTGTGTGTGCTCTGCTCCCTTAAAACTGGACCGTTTATAATGAGAGTTTTCCGCGCTATTTTCCTGGCTGGGAGAAGGAGTGGAAGGCATGAAAGCATCGAAGTTTTCGGACGCTCAGAAGGTGTTTATTCTCAAGCAGGGAGATGACGGCGTTCCGGTAGCGGAAATCTGTCGCAAGAGCGGGATCAGCCAGGCAACTTATTTCAACTGGAAGAAAAAGTATGCAGGTCTGCTGCCTGATGAGATACGGCGGCTGCGCGCCTTGGAAGAGGAAAATACGCGGCTGAAGAGGATTGTTGCAGACCTCACGCTTGATCGGGAGATGTTGCAGGATGTGATCCGCCGAAAACTTTAAGGCCTGCGCGGAAACGTGATCTGGTGGCGGGAATGCTTGTTGATTGGGGAATATCGATCCGACGGGCTTGTGCAGCACTAAGCTTCGAAAGATCGACTATCAATTACAAGTCCCGCCGCACCGTGCAGGCCGCTGTTGAGAAGCGGATCAAAGAGATTTGTGAAACCCGTGTGCGATAGGGTTACCGTCGCGTACACGTCCTGCTTCGTCGCGAAGGCTGGACCATCAACATGAAGAAAACACGTCGAATATACAATGAGTTAGGACTTCAGCTCAGGAATAAACATCCGAAACGTCGTGTCAAGGCCAAGCTGCGTGAGGATCGTCAACAAGCGATCGGGCCGAATGATGTTTGGGCGATGGACTTTGTGCATGATCAGCTGGCAACAGGAAAGAAACTCCGGATTCTGACTATTGTCGATACGCATTCACGCTACTCGCCGGCAACCGATCCGCGCTTCAGTTATCGTGGTGAGGATGTCGTTCAGACACTTGAGAAAGTGTGTCGTCGTGCTGGCTATCCGAAGACAATAAGGGTTGATAATGGAAGTGAGTTTGTTTCGCGTGACCTCGATCTGTGGGCCTATGCCAACAAGGTCACACTGGACTTCTCCCGACCCGGAAAGCCGAGGGATAACGGGTTCATCGAAGCCTTCAACAGTAAGCTTCGCGCCGAGTGCCTGAACGCACACTGGTTCTTAACGCTTGAAGATGCGCGCGAAAAGTTGGAGAATTGGCGTCGACACTATAATGAGGATCGTCCTCACTCGGCAATCGGATATAACGTGCCGATTGCCTTGCATAATCCCGATGGCGTCATCAGCCCGCCATTGGCATAAGAGCCGGAAAATTCTAATTCCCGG
>NZ_JBQEPD010000052.1:0-14077 GCF_052045675.1 Brucella sp. 22210 | reverse complement strand
GGCTGCCAAAGGACGAGAAACCACCCTTGTTCAGATTATTGATGGCTTCAAAAGCGCCTTGATAGACTGGAACACCAGGCTGATATTCCGGGTTGACCGGATTATCCGGATCAATCGCACGATGTGGATTAACGGGATTATTTGGGTCAACCGGATCGTTTGGATCTACAGGATAATCCGGATCATGCGGGTTGTCTGGATTAACAGGAGGATTTGGATCTACGGGGTCTACAGGATTTTCCGGATCCACCGGTTCAACAGGCTTCTCGTTGGCCTCACTGCGCAGATACCAGTTGCCGTCATCAGGCGTGGATTTGCCGCCCTTATGCAGCGTATAGGCATAGGCACCGCCGATGACAGCTGGCTGCCCATCAGCTGTAACGAAATCTCCATTCAGCTGAAATACCCCCCGTGACTGGCCGTTAATTTCAACCAAAAGAATGCCTTGCCGGGTCAAAGCTCCGGTTCCGCCCCGATTGATCAGTTTTAGCACTGTCGTGCCGGACGTATCTCCACCGACGATCAGACGATCAGACGAGGCATCATCGCCGGCCAGGACGGCATTCATGATAAGTGCGCCATTACCAGCCTGGTAATTACCCGATACATGGAGTGTCGTACCTGCATTTTGGCCAAATTGGATAATGCCCCCATTATTAATCGATGTCAGCGCTTGATTTATATCATTGAGATCAACAACTGTTCCTGCACCTACCGTCAAACGGCCACCGCCAAAGGCATTGTTGCTATTGGCGCGAATCGCACCTCGCTCGACTACAAGCCCTCCTGCGAAGGTGTTGTTGCCCGAAAAAGTGGTTGTGCCAGAGCCACGTTGAAACACAGTCCCTTCACCTGTGATATTGCCGGAAAAATCAAAAGCGTCCGAGTGATCAAAGGCGAGTGACCCTATATCGAATTCCGTCCTGGCCAGCAAAATGTCACCCTGAACCGAGCCATGCGTGCCGCCATTGCCGAGCTGCAACGTGCCTTCTTGAACAGTTGTACCGCCAGTATAGTTATTATCTCCGGCAAGTATCAGCGTTCCGTAGTCGGTCTTTCTGAGTCCCATTGCCCCCCGTAACTCCGACTCGATCACAGCCGATATCTGATCGTGAACACGAATAACCGGCTCATTCTCGCCGCCAAGAGTGATTGCATCCCCGGTTATGTTATAATGATCGACAGCAAATTGCATGCCGCCAGCAACGATCTCACCTGAACTCACATCAACGGTTACCGTTCCGCCTTTACCTGTAAATATCGCGAATGCGCCATTTGTCCATCCAGCGTTTACAATCCCTGATTCATGGGTCCAGTTGCTATTTGGAGCATGTGTCCAAACCTCATCCCCTCCGTCAATTTGGTTATTATTGTGAGCACCGATATCATTACCATCCCAGAAGGTTAACGGGATGCCGTCATAGCTAACCAGATTAACCTGATGGTCGATATTTGTTTGTATTCCCATTCTGGACGCATCTGCGCCAACGACCGTGCCGATCATCAAGCCCTGGTTCGTGAGAGCGCCCGCATAGTCAAAGATGCGGTAGATGCCGGGGCCAAAGCCGGCGTCCAATTGAGAGACGTTCAATGTGCCATCGAGCACGAGGTTGCCGCCAATATTGAACAGGCCGGGTTTTCCTGGCAAACCAAGAATTACGTTGGTAACGCTGTTATCAGCTAGTGTCAGATTGCCCTCAATGGTGAATATCTCAGTGGCCCGCCCCAGCAAACCGCCGCTTGCGCCAACCTGAAGATCGCCTCTAATAAAACCTCCGCCACCAATTTGGCCGCCACTGGTGACGTCCTTGACAGTTCCGCCAAGGACTCCATCGACCAGAAGGATCCCGTCATTGACGTAGGTAATACCAGTAAAGAGACTGTTATCAGCCGTTAATCGTAAAGTCCCGGTTCCTAATTGTTCAATCTTGCCAGAACCTGAGATCTTGCCCATGAAATCAAATTGATCGGTACGATTAAATGCCAAAATTCCATCATTGGTAACATCTCCGAAGATCGATCCCGTGCGGTCGCCATTACCGAGCTGTAATATGCCATCTGGGCCTATCTTCGTTCCCCGATTATAAGTATTATCGGCTGTAAAAATAGTCCGACCAGCAATGACATTCACGTCCAGGTTCGTATTTTTTCCGCTGACCACGGCTGCTAAGGGCAAACTGAATTGATAAGCGGGGTCGGTGTGATTAAATACAAGATGGACGGCTTTATTGTCTCCAAAATCGGTATTGGGCGTAAATTCAAGTTCCATGCTCCCAGGAGCCACGGCGACATCGCCGGTCGCCGAACCAATATTTATGCTAAAGTCGCCGACAACGGCTGCTCCGATACCATTGCCAATCTTTGCGACGCCACCATTTGAAACGGTCAAGGAAGCATTATTTGCGTTGAAATTAAGAAGAGAAGCTGTCAACTGACTGCTTTGGCCATCGATGATCAACCTGCCACCGATATTGACATTATTTTGAAGGGAAGCGGTTGCAGCCTGGTCTATAAGGGCTGTTCCCCCTATAGGAACAGTAAGGATTCCTCCAGACAGGAATCCACTTTCCGAAACATGGATCAAGGCGAAATTCTGAACGAAGGTGTCCGCAAAAAGTTTAGCCCCCTTTTTAACCACAATTGTTGAAGCGGTTCGTCCAAATTCTGGATCCGCCATGCTCGTGAGGTCAACACGGGTTGCGGCGCCACTGAATTGAAAAGTGCTGCCTCTGCTAACTTGAATAGCCCCAGCTGTCATTTTGGCATCATCGACCATAATATCGATATCGTTGAAACGGAGTGTTGCCATTGCAAAATTGGCGATTGCTCCATTTGATACGTTCAATGCGGCACCGCTCATTTCAAAAAGCCCATTGCCACCGCGATTTTGTAGGTTGAATCGCGATCCTGGCCCACCAACGTTTATAGTCAGATCGGCTGTGTTCTCCCGAAAGCTGCCAGTCCCAATGATGGAGAGTTGTCCGCCTGACATAACATTGATCGTTCCAGTCGTGCCGCTTAAAATGGATTGGTTGGCAAGCGAAGACATCTGCAATGAGAGATTGCTGCCGTTGCTGACTGTTAGCGTGCCGCTACTGTTTGGCTGTGCGCCAAAAGTCAATTTATTAGAAATGGAAAGAGTTACAGTTCCGCCATCATTAGATTGAAGCGTCCCGTTGCCTGTATTTCCAATAATAACATTAGCATAGCTGCCGGAGGCTGCATTCATAACCTGGTTACCGATGACCAAATCTGCGCACCGCACGGTGTGGGCACCACTTAATAAGACCAAGAGCGACACACCAGTCAGAAATATCGTTCTTCTCGCATTTCCTATGTTCAAAGGAAGTAAATTGTCATTGTGGAATGCGGATAGATTTGCGATTTTCCTCAATCGATCACCACGCTTTGGAATGAATTCAGCTAGATTTAACTGGCGGCTTGTATTATTTTTAGTCTTTTTCCTAAAAATACGATCATTGGATGTGTTTTAGAAACGTATAGAGGAATTTTAATTTGATGTAAGTATATTATAATTAGTAATTTCGTTTTCTATAAATAGTAATAATTTATAGTATTCATTACATTTGATTGAGATAATCAATATATCTTTTAAAGGAAAATTTCCAGGAGCCTTTTAAGGTATGTTAATCGTCTAATGAAGAGGGGGTAGTCGGTTTGATGGATCAGGGTCCCGCAGGTTTAATTGCGTTTCTGCCAGGTTGCGCCTGGAAGGGCTCTTGAAGTTTGAGCAAAGACTGCTCCATACCCTCGCGGTTCAGGTTTTCACGTAACGATCTGTCAGCAATATCTGTCCATAATGGTTGCCTGGATGCTCAATTCCTGATGATGAGCCTTAGCAACCTCATTGCGATGTCTGTCACTCCCAGGATGATAGCAATAAACAAGACGAAATAACTGATCGGAATGAGAGCGAATAATGGTTCATGCAAAACGCCATCATCATCGATAAAAGTTGTTAAATCGTGGAACATAGCGAGAGCCAGCCAACCGGCAATAGACATGGACAGGGCTATGATCCACACTATCGGTAGGGCTCTCTCGAGTTTTGACCGACCTGGCTTCCACCAGACGCGCTCTGGCTTCGGTGCAATGCCGTCATCATTTTTTGAAGGATTGGCGGGTTCTGATATTTGTTGATCGTCATTGGTCATGGTTCTCTCCAATTAAGCTATCGTGCTCGGTCAGATGATGACGTTTCAAATTTTGGCTGAAAGGGTCGGCTGCCATACAACGATACATCCGTTGTCAATCAACTCCTTTAGAAGAAGATGCCTCCGGCACAAAACGTATGCCTGCCCCTAGGCTGCATTCAAAAACAAATGGTTCTATGAGCGGTTTAAATGTTGTTGGTGAAAGACGGTTGAATTTGGCTGTGGCCGTACCGTTTGCCAATATTCGATACTGTGCCAATTCTGTAACCGGGGTGCCATCAGGCGCTACTGTAAAATGTTGGTAAGAATACGCAATCGTCGCATTGGGCTCTGGCAAAATCATAAACGCGTCGATTAGAAAACCGCCCATAGATTTAAGATTTCCGTGAGCTGTTCCCGAGGTTTGCTTGCACTGATTGAAGTCAATAACTGATATCGTAGGTGTTCCATTCATCAAGCGGGTGCGCAATTGCTCAAAGGGAGAAGTGTCTGCGGCGCTGACACTGGCAGGAATAAAAACAAGCGCCAGCGAGAATATGAAAAGAGCGCGGTTCATTGAAGACCTTTATTTATCTGAATACAGGGGCATTATTCCAATAATGGGATCGCACCTCTACTCCAATTAGTTGGTGGACATATTCCCGTGGAGTTGCCCCTTAAAAACCGGACATTTTCAGGTTTGAGCATTTTGGCGTCGGGTTATCCGGACATAATCGCGCTTGAATGTTTTGACGAAAGCCTCAGCCATTCCATTTGACTGCGGGCCGCGCACTGGTGTTCTGCACTGTTCCATGCCGATATCCTGGAGCAGGGCCGCGGTGTTTTTCGCAATGAAGCATGATCCATTGTCGGTAAGCCACTGGATGGGCTCTGCCAGCATATTGATGCGCCCGAAGCGGTTTTCTACCGCCGTGATGACAAGATCCTGCACATCTTCGCTCTTGATGCCTTCTGTCGTAGCCACACGAGCAATTGCTTCCCGGTCACAGCAGTCGAACGCAAGGCGGTGAGGCCCCCAGTGCATCGTCAGAGGCACGGATGTTCATGCCATCCATCAGGAGAATGACACGCCGCATCGAAAGGCTGCAATTTGAGTGGGGACTTGGTGAGAGCTATGGCGAAATGTCGGGCGGTAAAAAACAGGAGCTTCCATGGGAGTGAGGTAACGGTATCAGCAACGAAGTGTAAGCGGTTTATTTGCTGCCATAAATTAAAAGGCCTCGTTTGTATAAAGCTTTTATCAGTCCTGGCCCAGATCAGAGCATCAGGTACCTCTCTATCGAATAGCTGTTGAAAATGCGGACGATTTGTGCTCAATAAACTTGCTAGGCCCCTTCTATTTCGGGGCTGGATTTCTGGTTTTTTTAAGAAAGAATAATTTATGAGAAAACATCGCGCGCTCGGCGTTGCTTGCATGCTGACAGTAGTTTTCGGAACTTCCGCCCTGGCGGCTTCTCTTCCTGGCGGTGCGAGCACCTTGCAAGAGACCTATCAGGATTGGACCGTTTCTTGTCAAACGCAGAAGGACGTTCCTATCTGTGCGATCCGTCAGGAGCAAAGCAACCCACAAAATGGTCAACGTGTTTTGACGGCTGAACTGCGTAATGGCGCGAGCGGGAAAGTTGAAGGCGTCATTCTCTTGCCTTTTGGTCTTGATTTGGCCAAAGGCGTGAGCGTCAAGATTGATGATACAGTGGGACCTAATCTCACTTTTTCCAGTTGCTTTCCACAAGGATGCCTTGCGCCGGTAAGTTTTGACGCCAAGCAGATCGCGGCGATCAAAGCGGGTACCAATTTGAACGTCACCACGACGGCTTTGAGTCCAAGCCAGCCGGTTGCCTTCAAGATTTCCTTGAAAGGCTTCGGGAGTGCGCTCGATCGCATTACTGCTTTGACAAAATAACGATAAAATCGGCCTCTGGTTTTGCACTAGGTGCTTTGTGATTTTGTTGCTTTAGCTGGCAAAGCATAAAATATAACTACAGCGATGCCGTCAAACCTCAAGGCCTCACGGCATCGTTGGCAGGTTCTCTCTGCCTTGATCGAATGGTAATAATCATCGCCGCAGGTAGATTAAACAGTGCGTGCCCACTTCGCCCTGAGGAATATCCGCGAGTTTGTGGCGCATCCTTGCGGGTCGCCGCCGCGCTGCGTGGATAACGTCATCGCTGAAGTGAAGGTGTCCGAGAGCCTGGCGTGCCCTCGGTCAGCATCGACAGGCGCGGCGCAGGATAGCCAGGATCCCGACGAACGCGTTGACTACCGACATCATGGCACTCGCTCGCAAGTCGGGCCGCTATGGCCATCGTCGCATAACGGCGATGCTGCATCAGGCTGGCTGGTTCCTGAACGTTAAGCGTATCGAGTACATCTGGCGGCGGGAGAGACTGAAAGTGCCGCACAGGGCACCAAAACGTGGTCGGCTAGGGCTGAACGACAGTTCGTGTACCCGCTTCGAGCGGAATACCCAAACCATGTATGTCCTGCAACTTCGTCGGGGATCGGATGCATCATGGCGGAAAATCCGCATGCTTAACGTCATCGACGAGTTCACGGGGGAATGTATCGCCATCAGGGTCGAGAGGAAAACTTGCAGTGCCAACTGCTAATATCATCAGTCGCTCAGCAGCAAAACTGATCATCTTGTGGAGAGCGTTGCTATTGTCAACTTACGCCACGCTCAGGATAGGACCTTCGATTGGCGCATGGCACAGACACGGACGTATTCGAATGTTGAAAATCGGAAGCAAAATCTTTACGTAGAGGAAAAACCGGCCGCGCATCATCTTCAATTTTATCGGAAGCCATTTAAGGATGAAAAATCCAAACCGCACTGTTGTCGTAGAATATAAAAACAGACGCGCCCGTAAGGGCAACACATCTTTGTGGGGAAATCTCGATTTGAAATCAATCGCCCGTGAAGTGGAAGCGGATGCAACACTCATCTTGCCGGAGACTCCTGTAACCTCTGATCCCGCTCAGCCGATTTCAGGCAAAGCGGCAGCGGAAGTAGTTAAAGCGGCTCCCCAGGCGGAACCCGTCGATGCGATGCATGCTGAAGTATCGCTCGAAGCGCAGGTGCCCGGTGTTGTGCCCCCGGAGGCGGAAGGAATGCCGATCAATATAGCAAAGCCGCAGGCGGAGATGAGAGCAGAAGATATTGTGAGGGTGAAAAAAGCACCTGTCCGAAGTCCTGTAAAAAAATCGGGGCAGCGGAAACAGAAAGCGGAAAGTCGATCAATTGCTGAGCCCGATATTCGAGTTGCGTTGTCGTCTCTGGAAACCGAAAACGCAGCATTGAAGCGCGAATGGGCTGCAAAACTGCATTCAGAGAATGGCAGCTTGCTCTTGATGCTTGAGCGCTTGGAACAGCGAGGGAAATGAGGGGCGCGCATCTACTCCTTCTTTTTCAGCCCACCGACAAATAGCTTGATGCTGCTGGAAGTGACCCTGACTGATACTGTGAGGGCGAACCTTCCTTCGCGGGATGCGCGGCATCGCGCAGCCTGTAAAGCCTCGCCATGGAACGGTTGGGCCTTTGCTCCAATTGTTTACAAAATGGACCGGAATAATCCACGGAGGCGAGAGCGTCAGCAGGAGTGTCTTTACAAATCTGCACGCTCGTCTGCTGGCTTATTAAATATCTGCAGGGCTCTTACGTCTGGTCATAAAGGCATGATCGGTTTATCGTCGCTTCGGTTATTATGCTATCGGGAAGAAACAGGCAGCATCTCTTGACATCGTTAGTGGGAACAGGGGATAAACTGACGATGAAATCATGGGGCGAGCGCCTGATTGCGGGGTTTAAGAGCTGGCGGTCAAATAAGCGCGACAGTCTGGTGGACGAAACGTGTGACGTTGAAGGCAAATCCGGCGATAGCTTGAAGCATTCCGATGCTGCGTCGCACGCAAAACTGTCGATCAGGTTTGCGACGAAACGCTCAGATGAAACAGACGTTAAGCCAAATGAGTGGATTGAGCCAGAAACTCCCTCACAAGCATCAGTACTGGTCAAAGAGCCTTTAACTCTTGTGGATCCGGCGATGCAGTTTGAACCAACAATATCTGCAACGATGGCTGGCGAACGCTCCGCTGCTCATGCCTCGTTGCAAAAGCGCTTTCGTGATCGCAAGCCTAAAATAAGCAGGTTGGTCACAGACAGTGAACTGGCGGAACTGGAAGCAGAAAACGCTCGGCTCAAACTCCTTTTAAAGGAACTGTTGGAAGCGAAGAAAAATAATTCTCAGAATTGAATAGCAGAGTATGTCCAAAACCGTTAGTTGTCGATGTCTTTTTACAGCTTCGAGCGCCGGCGGGGCACGTCGTCGTGTTGGTCCTAATCTCGACACCCGCGAGGGACGGGCGAGGCCGCATCTCCAACCAGCCATTACCCTTCTGTCCGACCTGCTTAGGCCTTTATCATATTGTGCTGGCGGATTCGTACGGACAGAATTTAGCG
Organism: Brucella sp. 22210; assembly: GCF_052045675.1. Classification (NCBI taxonomy): domain Bacteria; kingdom Pseudomonadati; phylum Pseudomonadota; class Alphaproteobacteria; order Hyphomicrobiales; family Brucellaceae; genus Brucella; species Brucella sp. 22210. Next base: position 5,443 of record NZ_JBQEPD010000052.1, on the reverse strand, counting down.
CCCACTAAATTGTTATTGTGGCTTACCGGAATTCTCGGAATTATAACGCCTTTAAAAGAGGTATAGTATGCGGGAAAGACTGTTATTTCTATTCTGGTCGCCGTCTGTAGACGCCTTTGGTACGATGTTAGCGCGATTGGCAAGATCAATTGACCATCAAAGGGAAAAATGGCGCCAGGCACGACGCCAACGTCAAAATCTGCGCATTCTGGAATCGCTTCCTGAGGAAATTCTACAAGACATTGGTTGGCCCTACATTGATAACGATGCATATCATCCTGATCACAGCAGGTCAGGACTCCGCCCGGGTGTGGTAGGTGTGTAGTGGCAAAATGCCAGTGCGTCAGGCGGGCATTTCCCGCAGCGCACCCGTCGGCCGCTTTCACGCACCGGGACGAATGCATCTTTCCGTGAGGCGCCCGGGCTATAAGCTGCTCTAAGGTTGCTTCCTGTTTGATGCTGAACCGGCCATCCACTCTTGAGCCCGGATTTCATCTTACGGAGGCAGCAACCTTTTAAGGGATTCAGATCACACAGTTCCCGGTCCCGTGATTGCGCTCCTCTGTTCATAAAAGCCTGCATCGCCAAGCTTCAGCTTATTCCGAAATTCTCATTCACTGGCCATATAGGTATCCACAACTGCTGCAGATCCTTGGCGTAGTGTAATAGCGCTGGCTGCACGCGGTCGCGTAAAGGGATTGAAGTCTTCGCCCGATCCCCTAAAAGTGCCGGTATATCCCATTTCATTGTCGGCCCTGGCCGGGATCGGCGATGAGGCCATTATAGCATCGCCGAGACACATAAGATGATTATATTATCCCTAAATGGGCGCAAAAAGAGCCTGTAAGGAAAGGTTTGCTATTTGGTCCCGCACTCTCAACTGTCGTTGTGATCTGACGTACCCTCGTTTAGGCGGCCAACCAGTCTTTTTCACATCGCCAGCAATTGGCAGGGATTGGATAGCTAACTAAATATTGTGTTTTGTCGGGCCGAAAATTGTAAATTAGATTCAGCAAATCCAAACTTTGCGGAGTGTTAGATTTGCACCGTTTTCAAATTATAAAAACAGTGATTGTGTTCGTGGCAACGCTTTGTACGTCACAAGCTCATGCTGCCTATACAGTTAGGCTCATGCCAAATTCCTCCAGTCCTGTCGTGTTCAGTCTGGAAATTTCCCCTCAGCACGGCAATCTTTTGCAGACACGATCACAGCCTTCGGAAGTGAAAAATCCTCGCTGTGGTCCGATCATGTTAGAGCAAAGAACACCCGACGAATGGATCGTCCCGGACAATTGCCAACGTGTCGAATGGGAGATCAATTTCTCACCCGCGCCGGACAAGGGGATCGGCAACCTCATGGGCAGGCACAGTGTTGCATTCTCAAACTGGTGGTCGATCGTGGAACAGAAAGCATTGCTTCGACAGCCAGGAGATGAAAGCGCGTCCGAAATCACGATCAAGCAATCCGGACGCAAGGATATAAAATCCTATGTACCATCAACCAAAGATATGTCTGAGTTTTACGTCGTTGGAAATGTTGAAGAATTGGAGCGAACCGTCGGCGACGTCCACATAAGATATGTCAGCGATGATTTGAACACGGCAAAGCGCCGCGGAATGATATCGATGCATGTGGAGGCTTATTCAAAACTTCGCGCCATGTTTAAGAACATGTTGCCAACACCATTCGACTGGGAGCTCCTTGTAATTATGGCCGGAAACCCCAGGCCCGACGGGATTGCAGGATCCGGCGCTGCAAGAAGCCTCGTATTCGACTATCCTCGTGATACCGACAAAGCCGACGCATTTTTATTGATGACGGTTGCTCATGAACAATTTCACCAACTCAGAGCGCTTAGCACTGCGAGCGCCGGACAGTCGTTCATAGCGTCTGCAAGCCATTTTATGTGGCTGGAAGAAGGGTTGGCTGAATACTACGGATTGAAAATCGTTAAGGGAAGCAAGCGAAGCGATGATGAGAAAAACAAAGTCTGGAATGCTTTCGTTGATATTTTGCGACCGGTTGAAAACGGTTTGAAAAAGCTAAACGCCGAATACAATCGAGGCGACCAGTCGGTCTATCCATTATTCTATACTCAAGGTGCGACGTTCTTTTCTGAAATTGATCAGGCGATAATTCAGGCAAGTGAGGGAAGAACATCGCTCGATGCATACGTCACGCGGCTCGCTGGAACGACAGATGGCGACATTGATCCCAAAATTGTCAACGAATGGCGTGGGATTGCGGGCAAGCAAATTGATGCCCTAATAGCTCGATACGTCGGGAGCCCTTGAGATCGTATTCCCTCAATTACCGGCGTTCGTAGAGATCCTCGATAATCTCGAGGAGATCACGGCGCTGTTTGTCGAATATGTCCGCGGCCAGTACGTCGAGATTCCAGACGAACTGCTCTTCCAGGGCGCACCGCTGCCTTGGGCGCATATAGCACTTACCGGCGACTATTTCTGGAATGAAATTGGCGACCAGTCGAATGCTTCAGACCGGTCCACGCTAACCGCTTCAATCCAAACAACTTCAAATTCCCCGGGTTCCACCTTCGGTTTCAATTGAGCAGCTTCTGCCTGAAGGGAATAAGGTAGTGCTCGTCGCCCAGTCAGACGTCGAAAATTAGGCTTGCCCGGTTTGCAGCGGCAGCAGCAATCGCCTCTATAGCCAATATATCCGGCGAATTGCAGACCTGTCGTGGCATGGACGGGTTGTTCATATCCGTTTTCGTGCCCGGCGTTTACGCTGCAGTAATGCGCAATGTGGGCGGCAGATATTCACCGAAAGGCTACCGGAGTTTGTTCGTCCAAAGGTGCGCCATACAACAAGATGCGGCGAAAGCCAATTGACTATTGGATTTGCAGTCGGGGGCGAGCCCGGCTCCCGGCTTGCCCGAAAGCTCGCCATGCCCATCAGCGGCGACACACATTTGCGCGTGCGTAAGCCGGCAGAATTCGAACCGGCGAAACGGCCACGGGCGATCGGAATCGACGATTGGGCATGGCCAGGGGCCACGCTACGGCACGATAATCTGCGATCTGGAGCGGGGTTGTGTTCTCGACTTCCTGCCAGATCGTAATGCTGGCTCGGTGTCTGCATGGCTCAAGCGCCATCCAGATGTGGAATTCGTCGCGCGCGATCGTGCCGGCTTTACGCCGATGGATCAGGTTCGAGTAAGTGGTTTTCATTCTGCATTTTTTCAGAAGAAGAGCAAAGCGGCATCGCCACGTGGGGCGAACTGTTTGCGCTTACGCGCTGTCGATACCATATGTCGGCGTGCACGGACAGATATTGGCGGCTCTGGACGGTCGTTCTTTCAAGGAACAATCTCTTGCATATAATACCTGAATTACGTATATTACATAATTGAAGGAGCGCCCCTTATGAAACAATTCACTTTTTCAGACATGAATCGCCTGTCTGGCGAGATATTGGAAACGGCTCTTATTGAGCCGGTTTCCCTCACCAAACGCGGCAAGGAAAAGCTGGTTATCGTTACGGCGGATACCTACCGTCGACTTTTGGGGAAGCCGCAAGCCGCTGCTTACAACCTGTTTGATGCGCCTGACCATGTCCACCGGGAGCTAATGGACGGTCTGAACGTAATCCTGAATGAAAGTGACGATGATGCTTGAACGCGGCCAGATCGTCAGATTCTTTTACCTCTGGAAGCGGCAAGCCGTCGCCGGGGAGGAATCCGGTCGAAAGGCGCGGCCCGTTTGTATCGTCATTCGTACCCCCGACAATCCCGCTCGGCTATTCCTGTTTCCGATCACGTCACAGCAGCCGGACCAGAGCCGGATTGCCCTCGCTTTCAGCCAGATCGAATGCAAGCGTGCCGGATTAGCTTTTCCTTGCTGGATCATTCTTGATGAATATAACCGTGTCGATTTTGACCACGCATATGATTTTGAAGGCACCCGGCCAATCGGCGCGGTAAGCTCCGCTTTCCTCAAGGAAATTGCGAGGAACATTCAATCCGCCGCCGCTGACGGTCGATTGTCGGCCATTCAACGATCCTGAAAACCACGTCCTGTCACAGCATTGCGCCGGCGACAGGACGACGAGGAACCCCCGAATCTGGAACCGCGAATATCTCCGCCACTGATCAATCGTCCCAGCCACCAGCATATTCTCGCCAGTACACGCCGGTCAGTTCATGCCTGATGCTTACATCTTCGGCGGTGCATTGCGCAGATCCGCCAGTTGATAAACTTCGTTGAACAGCCCGTCGATCCGCTCTTTCAGATCCCCCCGGTTTCATAGCTGATGGTGATGCGATACTCGCAATCGCTGAGCCTGCGGCCTGCGAACTGTCGCCGCACCAGAGATTCAATATCTTCCCGCTGCCGCGCCTGCTGAACGGCCCTGATACTTTCCCGCCGCCCTGTGGCAATACCCTGTTTCTGCCGTTCGCGGGCGCTGTTCGTAATCCCGCCGGGCAATTGCTGCCAGCATATCCAGCAGCATATCGTTGATCGCGCCAAACATGCGGGCGTCAAACTCGTTGTGAGCGGGTGACAAGTGCAGTCAGTCCGTCGGCACATTGACGGCCACGATCCTGATTTCACGCCCGCGCAACAATGTTTCAGCTTTTGCCAGTCGCCATCCTTCAGACGGAACAGCCGGTCCACATCTTCCAAAATGTCCCCTTGCTGGCAGTCACCAAGCAGCCGGAAAAGCTTCCGTCGGTTCAAACGCGCCCGGGGTTCGTTCTCGGCGTAATAATTGCAGATTGTCGGCCGCACTCGCGGGCGAAGGCGTCCAGACTGCCCCGCGCCCGTAACACGTCCCGTTCATAGGTGGAGTCACGCAGATAGGCGCACGAACACCGCGGCCTTGGGCTGGTACGGATAGGGTCATTTAGGTGTACGGTCTGTTATGAATTGTCAAAACTATCTATAAAATACCAAATTCAACTAGTGCCAGACCAATTATTGTGAGGTCAGGGCTCCCAAGCCGAACCAGAAATGAGCCGATTGAATTGATTCCGTGCGACGGCGTTTCATGTCTCGGGATGCGGTGTAAGTAATGCCGTTGGTTTCGGTGCAATTAAAGCAAAGGCAGCGCTTTCGAGGCAAGGAATTAATAAAAATAAATATATTAATATTCTAATATATTTATTTTTATAGTGTTATTAAGGCAACATATCTACTCTATTTCAATAAGTCTCTTGACATTTAAGTATTGGCGAAATCTATAAATTACTTGTGTTAGCGTACTTCGAGAAATTTTCTCGAAGAGATTTTCATCTCGTATCTATTAACCACGTGCGATGCGCTGCTGTGAATTAAATACGCTATCACAGCCCGCGCCTTGTTTTCGATGAGGGGATTTTTGAAATGACCTATTTTACGAACCGTTTTCCAGCCATTCATGCACTGAAACATCGCGCCAGAGCGCTTGCGGGCTCGTCGGCATTGAACACAGCGCCAC
>NZ_JBQEPD010000051.1:0-14526 GCF_052045675.1 Brucella sp. 22210 | reverse complement strand
GTAAGCGCTGTTTTCAGGCCACGGCTTTGAGATCGTGCGTTGCGGCATAGGCCCAAGGCAGCAGGTCGTCGATCTGGCTATTTGGATGATTGTTGACGATCTTGGTGAGGACGTCTGAGAGATAGGCCAGTGGCTCGACATTGTTGAGCTTTGCCGTCTCGATGAGCGAGGCGATAGTCGCCCAGTGTTCGGCCCCGGCGTCAGAACCGGCAAATAGCGCATTTTTGCGATTGAGGGCAATTGGCCTGATTGACCGTTCGACGACGTTGGAATCGATCTCGATCCGGCCATCGTCGATGAAGCGGGTCAAGCCGTCCCAGCGTGACAAGGCATAGCGGATTGCTTCGGCGAGTTTTGTCTTCTGGCTGATGTAGCCGAGTTGTTCACGCAGCCAGGGAGCGAGGCTGTCGGTAATCGGACGACTTTTTTCCTGACGGGCGACACGACGCTCCTCGTGGGGCCGGCCACGTATCTCTTCTTCGATCCTGTAAAGTTCGCCGATGCGTCGCAGCGCCTCGCTGGCGATGGGTGCCGGACCAGCGGCAGCAAGCTCATAGAAGCGGCGTCGAACGTGGGACCAGCAGAAGGCCAGCGACACGGTGTTCTTTGCCGCGAGCGGGCGATATCCACTGTAGCCGTCTACCTGCAGGATGCCGACGAAGCCGTCGAGATGGGCCATCGGTCGTTCGCCTTTGCGATCTGGCGCATAGACATAGGTGACACCGGGCGGGTCATCGCCCTGCCACGGCCGGTCATCTCGTGCATAAGCCCAAAGCTGGCCGGTCTTGGTTTTGCCACGTCCCGGATCGAGCACCGGGGCCGTCGTCTCGTCGGCGAAGAGCTTGGACGATGACTTCAGATGATCGAGCAGCCGCTGATGGACCGGGCGTAGATGCCAGGCGGCGCGACCGACCCAGTCGGCGAGCGTCGAACGGTCGAGGTCGATGCCCTGACGCTTGTAGATTTGCGCCTGGCGATACAGCGGCAGGTGGTCAGCATATTTAGATACCAGCACCTGGGCGACGGTTGCCTCTGTCGGGATGCCGCCCTCGATCAGCCTTGCCGGGGCCGGAGCCTGGACAACGACTTCTTCACAGGCCCGGCAGGCATACTTCGGGCGGCGCAGCACGAGCACCCGGAATTGGGCGGGCACAAGATCGAGCTTCTCGCTGACATCCTCGCCGATCCGATGCAGGTCGTTGCGGCAGCAGGGGCAGGCATGGTTATCGATATCGACCACGATCTCGACGCGCGGCAGATGCGCTGGCAGTGAACCCCGGTTCGTACGCCGTTTAGCGACCTGCGCCTGGCGCAGAGCAGTCGAGCCTTGTTCCTTCTCTTCCAGCCCGGCAGCCTCGATCTGTTCGGCCTCTTCAAGCCCAAGCAGAAGCTGGTCCTCTGGAAGCGTCTCTGCCCGTCGACCAAAGCGGTGACGCTGTAATTCCTTGATGATCTGCCGCAGGCGGGCATTCTCCGCCTCACGCGAAAGCACCATTGCTTTCAGCGCGTTCAGGTCATCCGGAAGCTCGTCTGCCGTCATCGTCATGGATCGAGAACAGCATATTTTGCCGCTCGGAGCGAGACGCTGAATGGCTCTGATTCAATTGGTCGCGCCCGTTATCCGGCCTTTATCGGCGTGCGCGTTTCGCTCGGCGCATGCACGCGTTTCCAGTCCAATCCTTCGAACAGAGCCGAGAACTGGGCGGCCGTCAGATGCATCACACCGTCTTGCATTCGAGGCCAATGGAACTCGCCATCCTCGATCCGCTTGGCGACCAGGCACACGCCGCTGCCGTCCCAGAAGATCAGCTTGATCCGGTCCGTTCGTTTGGCCCGGAATACGTAGATCGTGCCCGAGAACGGGTCGGCACCCATCTGGGCCTTTACCAATGCCGCCAATCCTTCAGCACCTTTGCGGAAGTCGACAGGCTTGGTGGCGATCATCACTTTTACCGCACCGGACGGGCCAATCACGACTGAGCCTTCAACGCCTGGATGACGGCGGCAATGGTTGCAGCATCGGTGCCAGAGGCAATACGCAGCCAGGCTCCATCAATCCGCAATTCAATGGCCGCCTCCGGAGAAGTTCTTCTTGGCAAACGTGCTTGCCGCGCCCTCTTCGGTTCCGAATTCTCGGGCGACACGACGACTGCTGGTGCAAACATTGGTGCTTGCTCCGGCACCGACAACACATCAAGCGGCTTTCGGGCGAGCCGTCGCCATGTGAACAACTGCTGCGGCGTCAATCCATGCCGCCGCGCCACAGAGCACACCGTGACGCCAGGCTCGCAACTCTCCGCAATGATCTGCGCCTTCTGATCGTCGCTCCATTCGCGACGACGGCCATTGCCTGTGAACACCTCAAACCGGCGTATCGGCTCATCCTTGGATTTAAGCGTAAGTTCTGAAATCGACATATGTCCTAGCCCTCTTTCGAGGTTGAACATCAATGATCAAGCGATGATCCGGAAGGTGGGGTCAGGACAGCGCTTACGCTCGAAAGCTGGCAGAGGTCGTCGCGCGAACGGCGAACACAGCAACCTGATTTATACGACTGTGCCGAAACATATTCATCAACGACGTGTTATCCCACTCACATCTCAAATATAATAGCAGCACGATCACGGAGATCGACTGCATCGCCAATCGGAATTCCATCATGTTCCACCCAGGCATGGGCAAGAAACGGGAATCGTTGAACACCGAGACAAAATTTTGTGTTTTTATACCCTTTTGCCTCGGCGTAACATCGCATAGCAATTGCAAACTCTAGGCACTCGAAGCGAAATGGTGACAAGCGGGCCGCGGTCATTATTTGATCTGCCACACATGGAAGTTCTCTTTGCGGCAACAATTTCGTAAGCACTTTTTGAACTTTCCCGATTTTTGTTAACGTGTTGACGATACCTCGCGTCTTTATACCAAGTTGAATAAAATATACCCACAAAGCATACCTTAAAACAGGGCTTTTCCTGGCATAAGATGCACTGTCAAAGGGGATATACCGCCATATGTAATCATGAATCCCGTCTGCGATGGAGGAACAAACCTGGTCCCCTTGAAAATTTTTCATATTATCATGGAATAGTCCTCTAATCTCACAGGGCAACAAATGAGAGGATTTTCCATAGAATAGCGATTGCTGTATAAGTTCTGTTTGAGCCAATGTAAGAATATAATAGCGATCAGTCTGGCTGTCGAAAATGATGCCGCCATCTCGCGTGAAGCATGAAAAGCAGTGATCCTTGAGGGCCGACATATTTAAACCCGTCGCCAGATTTTGTAATAGAGTTCTAACGATGCTACCAGGAAAGTTGCGGGCGTCGGGGGTATTCCACCCAATCGGCAACGTTCCATGTCACAAAACAAACCTTCAGGGTTAACAAAACCATGTCGGGCTGCCTCGCCATTCATGATCAGATGAGTAACTTCGTCACTTTCCTCCCGAAACATGCGTTGTACCAGCCCGTTCAAATGGCCTTTGCCTTGGCTAAAAAAAACGTCATCTCCATACCGCTCGTAGAAACTTCGCCGCTGCGGCAACCGATTGAACTGAGTACTGAACGTCGCACTGTCGGGCCGATGCAACGCCCAGGAGAGCAACGTCCTATTCAGGTAAGGATAGAGCGTGGGGCAGTTACTATCCGTTATACGATCAATCGAGCCGTGATGCACCGCGTTCATTGCTTGTCGGCGTCGCCGGTTGACTGGATGCTCTTTGGAGCCGCACTGCAAAAGCTGTGCTATGCGCGCCCGTCCGGCCGCGCTTTTGCGCAGGCACTCATCGGTTAATATGCTTCGATTGGGATCAGAGAAACGAGCTGATGCAGGAAGAGCCCCAAATTTTGCCGACAACAGTTTATAGCTTTCATCCAGACATTGACGCGCCATGCCAAACCAGGAGAATTGTCGTAAGACACCGAGCGTTTTTGCAACCTCAAGCGCTCTTCCTGGATGGGGCGGCCTCTGTAACAGGTAATCAAGAACCGCACTTGTAGTAGGACATGCCAAAAAAATGTGATCGCCTCCATGCCCGTTTAAAACAGCTATCTCCCCGTGCAAGCTATTGATGTGTTCACGGAGCGAGATTTGCAGGGCCGTGAACAGCAACCACGGCGAAGGACGCGGTGGCTTTTGTGTGTACGCTGTGAGCGCCTTGGAAATCATCCCTTCCGGGTGGACTGGAAGAGTTATGTGTTCGACATTGTTGCGCTGGCACAAGCCTTCCGCGGCTTTGACATCCCGCCCGTTTTTAACGTATGGATCGACATATGTTACACACAATACGCTTGCAGGATCCTTCGTTGCTTCGAGCGAGGTATACAGCAATCCAGTTGAATCCAGACCACCAGACAATTCGATAAGAAATCTTCTATGACCCGTATTATATTGGTCGATATATTTGATCAAACTGTGTGGAATATCCTTATCACCAAAGGGGGCGTCCTCCCCCTCACTCGTCACCAACACACAATAACCGCCGTCTTTGTCCAAACGAACAACTGTTCCCGGCATAATTCCCTGAATGCCAATGAAAGGGGTTTTGTCGGTTGCTTCTTCGGAAGACGACAAATAAGCGGCAATGAAATCAGGATCTACAAGGAGCTCTTCAAACATATCTGCAAGCGTTGAATAATCGTCACTGAGCCACCATCGTCCCTTTCGAAAGCAAAAGACCAGGTCATGGGCACTATGAAGTGGCCGCGATATCTGAAGATACGTTGCATGGGACGAAAGAAAAAATTCTCCGCGGTTCCCCTGCAATTTGTGTATACTCTTCATGGACACAAATCCGGCCGGAACATCATGCTCGGTAAAATCAACGTAAGCCGGACGAAATGAAGGCTGCAGGTTCTTGAAATGGCCTATATGCATGACAAATCTCGCATGGGCTAATAACCAAAGAGCTTGCCGTTCAGGAGGCTCAAATGGAGTGACTATGATAGATAAGCTCCTCGAAGGGCTCGAGACTTTTATAAATCAGACGAGCCCTGGACCCATCGTTTTTTTAATTGGACTTACAGGCTATCGAGAGCACATCCAGATAGCGAGGAAAGGGCTTTGTGATTTGCTCCAAAACACATAGCTGGATTGGTTCCGTGGCTCAATTTCAGCCGAGCCGTACCAGATTGTGTTGCCAACTGGTGCCTGATCCAAAAACCGGCAATCCAGGTTCGGAGCGGCAATTTCTGCAGTTCGCCGGCTCATCCGCGCTGTCGCAAGGCAGCCCTTGCGTCCAGGTAGCCTGATTCCAGCATTTGCATCCCTGGTTTCCAGGCGCTGTACAAATGTCGCGATTAGAAAGATCACCAGCAAGTATATACATCTATTAGATTTTTCGAATTTGAGTTTGAAACAGCATATGTGTCAGCCGGGGTTCAAACGTCAAATTCAATCCACGTGCCGGGTCATGCATTTGATGGTCAATTTGTATCCTCATTTTTGGCTGCAGACCAAAGGTTAAAACGAACAATACGTAGTAATCCCCCAGTCAATTTCCGTCAGAGGTTCGTCCTGACAACGAGGACTTCTTCATGACCTTTGCGCCGCCCACCCCAAATGGGTGGGGGCAGTTCAATTCGTACGGCAGAACATCAGTCCGTCCAAAAGCCAAGTACTTCAAAGTGCAAACCCAATGCCCCATTTGTTACCTGCCGGGCATCAAGTATATTCACACCATTTCTGTCGTTTTGGCGACGAGGTGTGATCAGCGATTTGATAACGGAGCGAAATAATTTCATAACTTACACCCTTGTTCGAATGGAAATAATCTGTCCCTGAAAAACATACTGCTTTATTTTTTGAGAAGAGAGCAAGCATGTCAATATACATGATACTTCGCCAATGTAATTGCTACAACACTCAGGAATCAGCCTCCTATTAAGTGCCCGCTCTTGGTTTGGGAGAGCTTGCTTGCGGACGGCAAATCAGCCATGAATAGAATAACTATTTCATCTGCTTGTCTCCTGTTCGCCAGCGCCGATCCCGACAGGAAGAACGCGCTGACAGTCTCAGGAGTAATCATCATAGGGAACGACAGCGATGACGCAGAGGCAGGATGCCAATCGATTGGACGACAAAGAATTAACAGAAATGAAAAATCTGGAAAAGACCGGTTTGCGCCCTGTGATTGCACGTAAATATGCCTGTGAAATGGCCAAGGCGATTAATGATCTCCTCTGTGAACCAGTCGCTGTTCTGCCGGCTAAAGAAGGGGACGTGATTTATCCATTGCAATTGGGTGCGGGACCAGCTTTTGCAAGGCTGATAAAGCAAAATGTTTCCAGAAAAATACTGAACGAAGCGATTAATCGCTATACGCGTTGCACCTTCTACCGATTAGCATGCATACAGAAGGGAGCGATGCGGCATGATCTTGCGGGAAACCCCGTTGAGCCCATCAACGAAGTTCACCGGGCGTTTGCACGTGAGATGCTGGAGAAGCAAAAAAACGTGCGGCGAGACAGTAACGCATCGACGCCATGAACTGAGCGCCTTCAAAAATATATTTTGATTGAAACGACTTGGTCAAGTGGATGAAGTTGTTGCCGCAGCCAATTTCAAAGCTGGAATTCGGGGAATCCGGTAGTGTCAATCCGTTAAAAGCGCCAAATTTTCCATTCCGGTATATAATTTGCTCCTGGCACAGTTGCTTGGAGCAACTTACTGGAGTAGGTTGTAAAAACACTCTTATGAATAATCCTGATTGATAAATTTAATGAATTCAGTAATATCAGATTTGTTTTAATTATTATTTTTAGGATAGCTTAAACGCCAGCAATTTATGTATTGCCAGTACGCCTTAAAAATGAACAGATTTTCATATACATTATTAATATTATTTTTTACGAAACGCTAAAATATTTATCTCATTTTAGGTTTATCTGCATAAAATGTCCGTTCATGTAATTTCACAACAAAGTGTGGGATACCTCCTCGAGTGTCACGACTGTGGTCTCGTTCAGAATGTGCCGCACCTGGAAAATGGCATGTGCGCCCGATGCACCCGCTGTAATGCGACGCTAGAGCATTATCGTTCCTATTCATTACGTCATGCCTACGCCTATGGTTGCGTCGGCGCGATCTGCTTTATCATGGCGAATTTTCTGCCTTTTATTAAGCTGGAAATCGGTGGGCGGGCGCAAGAGGCAAGCCTCGTCACCGGTATCATCTCCTTATATGATCAAGGACAGTGGCTTCTTTCCCTTGTCGTTGCTTTCACTATGTTGATAGCGCCAGGCATCAAGCTTCTTTCCCAACTGGCAGCGTTGACAAGTTTGCATATGCGACCACCAGCTGTTTGGTTGATCGCACTTCACAGCCATGCCAGCCTGGTCAATCGTTGGGCAATGATAGAGGTCTATATGCTCGGTCTGATCGTGGCCTATGTGAAGCTTATCGATCTTGCCAGTGTCGAACTTGGCACGGGTGTGTTCGCCTTAGTGGCCTTGATGCTAGCAACGGTTGCCTGTGACGCTCTGGCTGACCATGAATCGATTTTGCGCCATTTGGAGCGCCACAAAGCTTTGGCTAAGAGGGACGAGAGCCAGGCACATCAATCTGAAACCCCGCCCGGCAATGACAATTGTAAGGCAGCAGCATTCTCAAATGCACCCCCTCTAGCCCTCCAACATCGAAGAAAGCATAATAGTTTAACCCGCAGTTGGGCTTTGGTTATCACAGCTGCCATCCTTTATATCCCAGCCAATCTTATGCCAGTGATGACTATTACGTCTCTCGGAGCGAGCGAAGCTGAGACTATATTAAGCGGAATTATCAGCCTCGCCGATTCCGGCATGTGGCCACTCGCTATTCTGGTTTTCTTTGCCTCGATTCTCGTACCAATGCTCAAGCTGTGTGGCTTGATACTGCTGTTGGTCCCCACTCAACGCGGTCTGGCATGGCGGCTTCGTGAACGGACAGCCCTTTACCGATTGATTGAATTTCTTGGGCGTTGGTCAATGATAGATATATTCGTCCTCTCGATATTGGCCGCGCTCGTTCAACTTGGTCAGATAGCCACTATTGAACCTGGAACAGGTGCTGTTGCCTTTGCCGCCGTTGTCATTATTACCATGATCGCGTCGCAGACCTTCGATCCTCGGCTCATGTGGGACGTCGCAACCCCTCCTTATGGAAAGACAATCGATTGACTGATTCCGACGCTCAAGCCAGCGATCTGGCTACATCCAGAATAAGTCCGCCACGCCGCTTTTCTCCCATATGGGTCATTCCTGTTCTAGCGGCAGCGATTGCGCTTTATCTCGGCTGGAGCTCTTTATCACAAAAGGGACCGCTCATAACGATCAGCTTGCGCACAGCAGAGGGATTGGAACCCGGCAAGACGCAAATTCGCTACAAAGCGATCGTCTTTGGCCATGTTAAAACCATTTCGCTATCGCCAGATGGTACTCATGTTGTTGCCACTGCCGAAATGACAAAACAGGCAGAACCACTTTTGCGACTAAACACTTCGTTTTGGGTCGTCCAACCGCGCTTATCCGCGAGTTCAGGCATTTCCGGGCTGTCAACGATTGTGTCGGGGGTCTATATCGAGTTAGACCCAGGAAAAGGCGGCGAAACAATGAGCGATTTTGTTGCATTGGACACCCCGCCTGTCGTTCTAACCGGGGAAGCGGGCACTGAATTCTCTTTGATTACTGAACAAATTGGCTCAATCAGTGCTGGATCGCCAATCTTCTATCGTGGCCTTCAAGTCGGCCAGGTTCTCGGCTACCACACCTCCAACCTGGCTGAGGGCGTTACTGTTCGCGCCTTTGTGCAAGCGCCTTACGACGATCAGGTTCAAACGAACACTAACTTCTGGAATGCTTCCGGTGTTTCGCTCACCACGGGCCCGCAGGGGTTTCGATTTCAGTTGGATTCCATCCAGGCTCTTCTTGCGGGTGGAATCGCATTTGACACTCTATCTGGTACTTCTGTTAAGAAACGCGCGGCACCTGGCACAACCTTCAGACTTTATCGCGATCAAACGAGCGCTGATGAAGCCAAATATACACTTCGCCTAAAGTATCTGGTCTATTTTGATTCTTCAGTCGGCGGCCTTGCGCCAGGTTCCAATGTTGAGTGGCACGGACTGAAAATCGGACGGGTAGTCGATGTCAGGCTACAGTATGATGTCGCTAAGAATATTTTGCGTGCACCGGTCCTCATCGAAATTGAACCCCAACGTGCAGAGCTCGTAGGCGTGACAGGAGCCATCGATCCAGAGGTCGCGCTGAAATCGGCCGTATCCAAAGGCCTGCGTGCCCAGCTCAAAACAAGCAATTATCTGACAGGGCAAAGTGTTGTCGCTCTGGAAATGGAACCAAATGCAAAAAAGGAAGAACTCGGCAAAGGCGATACTTACCCGGTGATCCCCACCGATCCTAATCAATTCGATTCGGCGTTGCGTTCGGTCAATGATGTTTTGGATCGCATTTCCAAAATGCCTCTCGATAAGCTGACTATCCAAGCCACGGATACATTGAAGTCATTCCAGGACCTTGCCGTTGCCCCGGAACTAAAGCAATCAATGACCTCGCTTGCCAGCACTTTGACGGCGGCAAACGAGTTGGTCACCCAAACCAAAACCGATTTGCGCCCTCTACTGAAGAATTTGGGACCCGCGCTCGACACGGCCCAACAAACAATGAAAAGAATCAATACTGGCGTCGGCTCGTTCGAGCAAGGCTATGGCAACTTGTCCAGCTTCAAGCGCGAAATAACACGCCTTATATCACAACTTGACGATACCATGCGCTCCATCCGCGTGGTCTCCGACTATCTTGCTCAACACCCTGAAGCTCTGATCAGGGGTAAGTCGACGGGAACCAATTGATGTCATTTATCTCTGCTACTCCTCGCTATATCATCGGCCTTCTCGCTTTAACTTTGATCGCTTCCTGCGCTTCCCCTGAGGCCACAACATACACGCTCATGGCCCAAACCACGCGGCAGCTATCGGGAAAATCTGTTTCCCTCTTGATCGAAACCGTGGATATAGCCAAATACCTCGATCGCCCTCAATTGGTACGGCGTACGGATGGTGTGAAGTTGGGAATTTCTGAATTTGAGCGTTGGGGAGAGCCCATGGGGGCAATGATCCAGCGTGTGTTAGCGGAAAATTTGCGGCGACGCTTGCCAGACGGATCGACGATAACCACCAGCCTTACGACAACTGGTAAAGAAGAAATAGCACTTTCACTTTCCATTGATCGTTTTGATGTCCAGACCGACGATCTGGTTGTGTTAAATGCTCAATGGCAAATACACTATCGACATGGCCTTGCCAGCCTTGCCGATCAGACATCGATTACAATACGCCCCTGTGACGCAACGCCCCGAAGCCAGGTCTTGGCTATGAGCGCTGCACTAGACCAGCTTTCCAGCAAAATCGCATCCAGACTACACTGAGAAAGGCGCAAGACTACGCTCGCACTTTGATTGTTCCTGGTGGCCTGTTGCCGTCTTCGTGGACACCGGGTTAAGGTGTTTTCAATGAAACTGGAGCGCATGAATACAGCGAAGCAAGTCCAACCTGCTCGATGAGCCGATCCCGCAATGTCTGGAACCAATGCCGCGATGCAAAGGCAAACGTGTTCGACTATATCGAGCGCTTCTATAATCCGAAGCGTCGGCATTCGACAATGGGCTCCCTCAGCGCGATGGAATTTGAAAACAGGGTCGGATTAGCACATCCCGAAAAGTGTGAAACGCCTCCGCAGGGCAATCAGTCCACTGGAATGATTGCCGATCCTGCTTCTATCGCAAAAGATGCGCATTAAAGATCAGGAGCGCCGATCTGAACCACTCAGATCGAAACGCGCTCCAACTCGGTGTCCAAAAAACCGGCAGCAAGCCAGTGCAACGGTCCCGTTACATGGCAGTAAATACCATCAGCAAGATGAGCGGTGATCCAATCACCAGCTTGCCAGCCGTAGCACGTTGATCTTCGCGGCCTTGCCAGAGAGTTACAGTAGCTCCCTCGTCACTTGCGTTGTGCCGGGAGACACGCTCTGCTTCGTTCCCTCCATGCCGTGGCTGTTGCAAGATCCGACCAGTTCACCATCGCTCGACGCGTGGCACTTCTCTCCTGCACTCCACCGCTTTCCAGCAACTGTTCGACGATAGCTCAACAGCACCGTTTTTTGCGGACTAGAGATCATGGAAGAGATCGATCCCCCTTGCTTGCCCAACCGGAACCGGGACTTTCCTAATCCTTACCGAGGCGCTTGCGCAGTTCTGCGTTTTCTGTCCTCAGCTTGATGGCTAATTCCTTGCGCAGCTTGACGTTTTCAGCTTCCAGGGTAATCAAGGCACTCAGATCATCGCCAGGGGAGTCGGCTGCTATCTTTTTCGCGGCATTCTTCCAATTATAATAGGTCTGCTCACTAACTTTGGTTTGCTGCAGTACAGCTTTCAGAGTAGACTTGCCATTCCTGGTCGCATTTTCTATGTCCGCAAGGAGGGAAGCCCGCTGAGCGGGAGTATAATGCTTGCTTTTGCGTGCCGCCTTTTCCGCTATAACAGGCGCTGTTTTTGCAGCTATTTTAGCTGTCTTGTTCTTTGCGGGTTTTGGCTCAGCTTTCTTGCGGGGTGCGCGGGTCTTCTTTGTAATGTCCACAGATCTAGCCGTTTTGCGAACAGCTTGGTTTGTATCTGCAATTTTTTCGTCAGTCATGGTAGATTCCTCCTAGTTCGAAGAACGATATTTTCTGGCATTCAAAATATAGATCAAAACTTAATGTAAAATAAAGCGGGGTACCATCCTTGGCTCTGAAGAGCCGGGTTTGTATTAGAAGCCTTGATCATCCTATGGACGCTATATACAATCTTTAAAAGAG
Organism: Brucella sp. 22210; assembly: GCF_052045675.1. Taxonomy (NCBI): domain Bacteria; kingdom Pseudomonadati; phylum Pseudomonadota; class Alphaproteobacteria; order Hyphomicrobiales; family Brucellaceae; genus Brucella; species Brucella sp. 22210. Next base: position 2,680 of record NZ_JBQEPD010000051.1, on the reverse strand, counting down.
GAAGCTACCATCTATAGGTATTTGTAAAACCTTCACCAGGAAAGTTATTCACGGATGAAAAAATCCAATCTCAACGTTGTTGTTGAATATAAGAATAGACGTGCTCGCAAGGCCAAAGCATCTGTGTGGGGAAGTCTCGATTTGAAGTCGATTGCCCGCGAAGTGGAAACGGATACCTCACAGTACAAGTCACAAGCTCGCAAAACGCCTGATCTGACTGAGACCAATGGAAACATGGCAGAGCCAGAAAATTTGATGCCGCCTGCTGAACCGGTCATTGCCAATCTTATGGACAATCCACGCGAACCAGAGGACATCAAGATTGAGGTCGCAGAACCACGAGAAGCGGCAATCAAAACAGAAAAGCCACAAGACCGGGGCATGCCAGTAGAAATTATTGCCAATGAGAATAGGGGATCTGGTCGAAATCACATGAAAAAAGCGTTTCCACAAAAACAAAAATTGAATAATCAAATTGTCGGTAAGCCTGATATTCAGGCTGAGTTGTCATCTCGAAATCGAAAATGCTAATTTGAAGCGCGAACTGGCGGCAAAATTGCGCCAGGATAACGACAGGTTGTTTGCAATGCTCGAACAACTGAAATGGGGCGAAAAATAAAGGTTAGCCAGATCATGGTAGCGATCTGCGCCATTATCAGAGCGTATACCGAAAAGTGTGAAACGGCTTCAGAACAGATGCGCGTTAAAATAACGAATTAGAGCGCCGATCTGATTCAATCAGATCGAAACGTGCCCTAATTACAGCAACGTTGATAAAGTCACCAAAGTTATCGTGGAGCTTGTCATGTCGCGTAGTGACGCGCCATAACCGGCCTGGAGCCGAACCAAAGCAGGTTGAACGATTTCAGGAGTTTATGGTTCTCTGAGGTTTACCATAATTACACAGGCTCATATGAGCCTGAGCTTAAACTTACTCACATATGATTTTCTTCATTGGCGAGGTATTCCGTTCAGATACAGCTGTACCGGGATAGAACGTGCTGGTGCTTCACCCATCCATGTAAATCTGAAGAATTGCTTATTTACAGAGCCTATGAACCTTCGAACTCTGTAAAACCGAGGTGTGATTTGATGAATCTCTTTTCCATATTGTCAGCCAGAAAACCCGAAGAGTCCATATCTGAAGAACGTATCGTTGCTGTAGCCGTGAAGCTGGGGAGCCTCGTCAGCACGATGCCACCTCCAGCACGACACGATGATCTTGTAACGGGAATCTTCCGCGAGATGGGGCAGACAATCGTGTCGGAGCAGGAGGGCTTTCTGACCAGTAAAGGTCGTTTCGTTTCGAAACAGGACGCTCGGGGAATTGCCATTTCAGCCAGACAGATCGACCCCAATTGCCCAGTGCTCGTCAGTCAGCATCTGTGGTGACCTGTTAGCGATGGGACTTGCTTCACAAAAGTGGAGAGGCGTTTTGCCCCGAGGCGGCCATTCGTTCTGCACTGAGCCCCAAGATTGGACCGCCGGGAATTAGAATTTTCCGGCTCTTATGCCAATGGCGGGCTGATGACGCCATCGGGATTATGCAAGGCAATCGGCACGTTATATCCGATTGCCGAGTGAGGACGATCCTCATTATAGTGTCGACGCCAATTCTCCAACTTTTCGCGCGCATCTTCAAGCGTTAAGAACCAGTGTGCGTTCAGGCACTCGGCGCGAAGCTTACTGTTGAAGGCTTCGATGAACCCGTTATCCCTCGGCTTTCCGGGTCGGGAGAAGTCCAGTGTGACCTTGTTGGCATAGGCCCACAGATCGAGGTCACGCGAAACAAACTCACTTCCATTATCAACCCTTATTGTCTTCGGATAGCCAGCACGACGACACACTTTCTCAAGTGTCTGAACGACATCCTCACCACGATAACTGAAGCGCGGATCGGTTGCCGGCGAGTAGCGTGAATGCGTATCGACAATAGTCAGAATCCGGAGTTTCTTTCCTGTTGCCAGCTGATCATGCACAAAGTCCATCGCCCAAACATCATTCGGCCCGATCGCTTGTTGACGATCCTCACGCAGCTTGGCCTTGACACGACGTTTCGGATGTTTATTCCTGAGCTGAAGTCCTAACTCATTGTATATTCGACGTGTTTTCTTCATGTTGATGGTCCAGCCTTCGCGACGAAGCAGGACGTGTACGCGACGGTAACCCTATCGCACACGGGTTTCACAAATCTCTTTGATCCGCTTCTCAACAGCGGCCTGCACGGTGCGGCGGGACTTGTAATTGATAGTCGATCTTTCGAAGCTTAGTGCTGCACAAGCCCGTCGGATCGATATTCCCCAATCAACAAGCATTCCCGCCACCAGATCACGTTTCCGCGCAGGCCTTAAAGTTTTCGGCGGATCACATCCTGCAACATCTCCCGATCAAGCGTGAGGTCTGCAACAATCCTCTTCAGCCGCGTATTTTCCTCTTCCAAGGCGCGCAGCCGCCGTATCTCATCAGGCAGCAGACCTGCATACTTTTTCTTCCAGTTGAAATAAGTTGCCTGGCTGATCCCGCTCTTGCGACAGATTTCCGCTACCGGAACGCCGTCATCTCCCTGCTTGAGAATAAACACCTTCTGAGCGTCCGAAAACTTCGATGCTTTCATGCCTTCCACTCCTTCTCCCAGCCAGGAAAATAGCGCGGAAAACTCTCATTATAAACGGTCCAGTTT
>NZ_JBQEPD010000050.1:0-15462 GCF_052045675.1 Brucella sp. 22210 | reverse complement strand
AGAAGCGGACTTTTCGACGGTGATGTTCGATAGCCTGGATGCCAAGGGCCGTCGCCACGTGGGTTTTGCCTGTGCCCGGTCCGCCGACGAGCACGATATTCTGCGCTCCGTCAATGAACTCGCATCTGTGCAACTGGCGCACCGTCGCTTCGTTGATCTCGCTGGCGGCAAAGTCGTATCCAGAGATATCCTTGTAGGCCGGGAAGCGTGCAGCCTTCATATGATAGGCGATGGAGCGGACCTCGCGCTCGGCCATCTCGGCTTTCAGCAACTGGGAGAGGATCGGCACGGCTGCGTCAAAAGCTGGAGCACCTTGCTCGATCAAGTCTGTGACGGCTTGCGCCATGCCATACATCTTCAGGCTACGGAGCATGATAACGACGGCCGCGCTGGCAGGATCATGACGCATGGCGACCTCCCACGATCCGGACGCGCAAGCCATCGTAGCGTTCTACATTGGCCTTGGGTTCACGCAGCAAGGTCAATGCCTGTGGCGTATCGACGTCGGGACCCTCGTTCGTCTTGCCGTCGATCAGACGGTGCAGAAGATTCAGTACATGCGTTTTGGTTGCCACGCCTTGATCCAAAGCCAGTTCTACAGCCCTGACGACAACCTGTTCGTCGTGATGAAGGACGAGGGCAAGGATATCGGCCATCTCACGATCACCACCGGGGCGGCGAAGCATCTGATTCTGTAGTTGTCGAAAGGCAAACGGCAATTCCAGGAAGGGAGCACCATTGCGCAGGGCACCGGGCTTGCGCTGGATGACCGTCAAGTAATGTCGCCAATCATAGATTGTCCGAGGTAGCCTGTGGCTGCGCTCGATGACCCGCGCGTGTTCACATAGAATGTTTCCCTCGGCCGCAACGACCAGGCGCTCGGGATATATCCGCAGGCTGACGGGCCGGTTTGCAAATGATGCAGGCACGCTGTAGCGGTTCCGCTCGAAGGTAATCAGGCATGTTGGTGAGACGCGCTTGCTCTGCTCAACGAAGCCGTCAAATGCAGTTGGCAATGCCATCAATGCTGCTCGCTCGTCGGCCCAAACGTCTGCGATAGAACCGGGCAAGGTGCCATGCGCCGTGTCCCGCCACAGCTCTTGGCAATGTTGCTCCAGCCAGTCATTCAACGCCATCAGATTTGGAAAGTCTGGCATCTGTTGCCACAAGCGTGGTCGGGCATCCTGGACGTTCTTCTCGACCTGACCCTTTTCCCAACCGGCCGCTGGATTGCAGAACTCAGGTGCAAAGACGTAATGGTTCGTCATCGCGAGGAAGCGCATGTTGACCTGTCGCTCCTTGCCGCGGCCCACACGATCGACCGCTGTCTTCATGTTATCGTAAATCCCACGACCAGGCACGCCGCCGAAGACACGGAAGCCGTGCCAGTGTGCGTCAAAGAGCATCTCGTGTGTTTGCAACAAGTAGGCCCTGACCAGAAAAGCCCGACTGTGGGATAGTTTGATATGTGCGACCTGGAGCTTCGTGCGCTCGCCGCCGATTACGGCGTAGTCCTCACTCCAATCGAACTGGAAGGCCTCACCAGGTCGGAAAGACAGCCATACTGCTTCGGCAATAATCTCAGGCGGAAAGCGATGGCGGTGGTAAAGCAAGGAGCGACGGTCGTGCATGCCATCTTATCTACCGCTGAGCTTTACGACAAAGTTAACGTTACAGTGCCCGAAATCGTTATCATGGTCATCAGCCTTGCAACGAAGGTCGGCGGCATATTGCTATGTTGACATAGCTATGTTATCATAGATATATGACTTGTGATCCACTAAATCTCGAAGAGCAATCTGCAATCCTTCGCGTACAGCTCATGGCTTTGGTACGGCGCATGCGACGGGAGGCTGATTTGCCGGAAATCCCATTCTCGCTTTTGTCCCTTCTTGGAGCAATTGATCGATTGGGTAGTGATATAAACCCAGCCGCCCTCGCTGAAGCGGAAGGATTGAGAAGCTCAAACCTCGCGGCTCTTCTTCGAAAGCTGCAAGAAGTAGGGTATGTCATCAAGCGGCCTGAACCCTCAGACAAACGCATGTCCCGAATTAGTCTCACAAGCGAAGGTCAAAGCGTTCTGCAGCGTAATCGAGCGCATAGGGAAAGCTGGCTCGCTAGAAATATCTCCGCCCATCTGACCAAGACCGAACAAGCCACCCTCTTTAATGCCGGTGAACTTATCGAAAAACTGGCCACAATCGGGAATGAAAACGAAAGACGAGATAAGAAATGAAAACAGCAATTATCGCTTTGGATTACATCGTGGATATCATGCATCCGGATGGCAAAATTGCCCGTTCGGCTCAACATGCTATGGAGCGTGATATCATCGCAAAGGCCAACCGTGCTTTTGAAATTGCTCGTGAAAAACATTGGTTGGTTATCCATGTCAAGGTTGGGTTTTCATCCGGCTATAATGAACAACCGAAGCATTCCCCAATGTTTGGACGTGCACACGAATTCCGCGCTTTAGAACTTGGAAAGACTGGCACAGAGTTTCATCCGGATCTTCACCTAGACCCGAGCGATGTTGTTATCACAAAGCCTCGGGTAAGCGCATTTTACGGGACGTCTCTTGAGCCATTGCTGCGCGCCAATTTGATCGAGAGACTTGTTGTGACAGGAGTAAGTTCCACCTGGGCGGTACAGTCGACAGTACGCGATGCGCATGATCGCGACTATCGGGTTGTCGTGATCGAGGATGCCTGTGCTGCAGCCTCCGAGGAAGAACACCGGGCTTCCATGAAAATGCTCTCCACTATTGCGACTATTGTCACAGTCGAAGAACTCAACAAGCTTTGATGCGACCTATCTTCTTATGGGATAAATTCGCTGAGGAAATTTGTTGGACGCGGCTCGTGCTGGCTTGCGTCGCAATATCGCCCTTTGTTGCGATTTATCTAATTACCAACAATATTCATTGGATTTCCATCGCAGGGCTAGTTTGCATATGTACCATTATAGTCTGGGATAAACTTGGGCTCAGCTTGATGGGCGTGCTGTTGCACGGCACGGCCATCGGTGTGGGCTTTGTGATGCTGGCTTTCGCTCGCGTCATGGAATTGCCTGATCTGTTTATTGCCCTGTGCATAGCAATGGCATATATGTCTATCAAAATAGCTGCGCAGGGAGAAGCCTTGCGCTCTATTGGTAACTTTACCTTTATTCCAGCTCTCTATCTAGCGCTCGTGGACAAAGGTTGACTGCGGAATCGTTTTTTGATTCAAGGCTGCCATTTGGAGGCTGCTTTGGGCGAACGGATAGGTTTGACAGACGAGGAATGGTCGGTAATCAGTCCGCTTCTACCTGCTGAAAGTGGGCGTGGATGCCGCCCTGCTCAGGACAATCGGCGTTATTTCGAAGGCATGCTGTGGATGGCGCGCACAGGAGCGCAATGGCGGCATCTGCCTGATGAATACGGCAAGTGGAACAGCGTCTTCCGCCGATATCGACGCTGGGTCGAGACCGGTGTTTTCGAGGCAATGCTTGAGACACTGGCCGAACTGGTGGAACGGGATCGCAGTGCCGACATGATCGACAGCACTGTCGTCCGGGCACACCATTGTGCAGTCGGCATAAAAAGGGGACTCAAGAGACCGAGGCGCTTGGCCGATCGCGCGGCGGTTTCACAACCAAACTCCATGCCCGGTGCGATGCGAAAGGCCGACCGCTCGGCTTCGTCCTGACGCCCGGACAAACGCATGATACCCAAGGCTTCGCGCCGTTATTCCGGATGATCTCCGACCAGATCGAGGCGTTCCTCGCCGACAAGGGTTATGACGCTGACGCCATTCGCGACGAGATCGCCAGCGCCAACATCGAGGCCGTCATTCCGACAAAAAGCAACAGACGTCAACCAATCCCGCACGACAAAGCCAAATACAAATGGCGTAATCAGATCGAGCGCCTCTTCAACAAGCTCAAGAACTGGCGGCGCGTTGCGAACCGCTATGACAAGACCAAGGAATCCTACCTCGGTTTCGTCGCAATCGCTGCAGTCAAACTATGCATACCCTTTGTCCACGAGCGCTAGCTGTTTGGTCCCAGCATGTGATGGTGTAGAATTGTCACCGACACAGCGGAGGGAGCTATGGGCCAAATTCTCCACGGCAGCGCCAAGACCACGCACGCCATTCGAGCAGAACTACAGCGATCGAAAGCTTCGGCCGCGCAGCTCGCCGCGCGGTTCGGGATCAACGAGAAAACGGTCCTGAAGTGGCGCAAGAGGCGTTCTGTCGAAGATATGCCAATGGGTCCGAAAGAGCGCCGCAGTACGGTTTTGACGCCAGTTGAAGAGGCTGCGATCGTAGCGCTGCGGGTCCAGGCACGGTTACCGTTGGACGATGTCTATATTGCGCTCAAGGATGTCATCCCGCATTTGACGCGTTCTTCGCTGCACCGATGCCTACAACGCCACGGCATATCTCGTCTGCCGAGAGGCGACCGGGAAAAGCCCAGGAAGTTCAAAGACTACGAGATTGGCTACTTCCACATTGACATTGCCGAGCTCCGCTATGAAGGCGGCAAAGGCTTTCTCTTTGTTGCGGTTGATCGGACCAGCAAGCTGGTGTTCGCCCGTATATATCGTAAGGCCACTAAATTGGCGGCAGCCGGGTTCCTGAAGTCATTGATTAGAACCGTCCCCTACAGGATCCATACAATCCTGACGGATAATGGCGTGCAATTTATTCAGCGGGAGCAAGGTACAAGCCTCACTTTCCCACATATCTTTGGGCGGGTCGCTCTTGAAAACGGCATTGAGCACCGGCTGACAAAACCTTATCATCCGTGGACCAACGGTCAGGCGGAGCGGATGGTGCGGACGATCAAGGAAGCGACCGTCAAATCCTTTCACTACAGCTCGATCAACGAAATGCGCCGGCATGTGCGTGATTGGCTGACTGCATACAACTTTGCCAAACAACTCAAAGCCTTGAAGTTCAAGACACCCTATGAAGCCATTCAGGAACTTTGGAAATCAAAGCCAGAGGCCTTTATCGTCAAACTACACCATCACATGCTGGGACCAAACAGCTAGCCAGCGAAATGACGATCACTGGCGAAGTAAGCTTCCAGGTCGCAGATTTGGAAGCATCCTTACTCAAAATCATAATAGGCATTATGCCGACAGCCTGTCTGGCCGTATACAAGCAGACAACGTCCTATTGCCTCTCCTTCAAAAAAGACTTCGGGGAACGACGTCTAACGACTGAACCTTGTCTTGCAGCTGCATTAGCCGTCGGGTTTTCTGCCTTCATGGCAGCCAGATTTTCGCTCGACCACGGACAATGGTTGGTCTGGTCCGCTGCAAGCGTTGTTACCACCGAGGCGGGAACAGAATATTGGAAGCTGGGCAACCGTACCCTCGGTGCCATGATCGGCGTTCCAATGGGAGTTGGTGCGGGAATTATTCTCCCACACACAAGCTCTATCTTAGGCTTGGATGTGGCAGCAACATTACTCACATTGCTGGCTTTCAAACGCTATTTATTTGGCTTTACCGCCCGTTGCGCGCTAATTGCAGTCGGCATCACGGTCGCTGGACAAAGCGCTATAGTTGCAAGCGAACGAATTGCAAACGTTGTCGTCGGAGGACTTATCGGTGTCAGTAGCGTTGTTCTCATTCGAATTGCGCGCCGATATCTGCATAACCCGCGGTGAAAAGGGCTCTGTTGCAAAAAATCGACAGATCGGGGAAAGAACGCCGAAGGTTTTCAGCGAGGCTGTTCATGAGCGATTTCAAGTGGCGTCATTTTCAGGGAGAAATTATTCTTTGGGCTGTCCGCTGGTACTGCCGCTATGGGATCAGCTACCGGGATCTTGAACAGATGATGGGTGAACGGGGCGTGCCTGTTGATCATTCCACTATCTATCGCTGGGTGCAGAAATATGCGCCAGAGATTGAAAAACGACTACGCTGGCATTGGCGCCGGCCGCAATCGACGAGTTGGGGGCGGAACAAGAATTTGGCGGCACCATAAGAGCCCAGTTTGTCAGTGACCATGACGCGAGGAACTGTGCCCTGACCTGACAGCAATTTCCGAATGAAGCGTCTGGCGGCCTTGGTATCGCGGCGTTTCTGGACCAGCACTTCAAGCACAAAGCCATCCTGATCAACGGCGCGCCACAGAAAGTGCCGCTTACCATTGATTGTCACGACAGCCTCATCGAGATGCCATTTGTCACCAAGGCGCGGTGTACGACGACGGATTGTATTGGCAGTAGTCTTGTTCAAACTTTTCAGCCCACTCGCGCACTGTCTTGTGGGTGACGATGATCCCTCTGTATGCCAGCATGTCTTCGACCATGCGAAGGCTCAGCGGAAACCGGAAATACAGCCATACTGCTTCGGCAATAATCTCAGGCGGAAAGCGATGGCGGTGGTAAAGCGAGGAGCGATGGTCGTGCATGCCATCTTATCTACCGCTGAGCTTTACAACAAAGTTAACGTTACAGTGCCGAGCGAGTGTGTCGGCCTTTGCGGTGAGAACGGTGCGGGTAAATCCACGCTGATGAAAGTGCTTTCAGGCGTCTATCCCTATGGTACCTGGACCGGCGAGATTTTGTGGGAGGGCCATGAGCTGAAAGCCACAGGTATTCGCGGTACAGAAGCCGCGGGTATCGTTATCATACATCAGGAACTGATGATGGTGCCGCATCTGTCGGTTGCGGAAAATATATTTCTGGGTTCGGAGCCGACGAGCGGAGGTTTCATCGATTATGACCAGATGAATGCGCGTGCGACGGAACTACTGGCGCGCCTCAAAATCCACGACATCAATGTAGCACTTCCGGTCTATCATTATACGGGCGGCAAACAGCAACTGATCGAGATCGCTAAAGCGATTGACAAGAATGCGAAGCTACTTATTCTCGATGAGCCCACATCGGCGCTGACTGCATCCGAAACGGGCGTTCTTCTTGATCTCATCAAGGACTTCAAGGCGCAAGGAATGGCCTGTGTCTACATTTCCCATAAGCTGGATGAGGTGGCAGAAACTTCTGACACGGTGACAGTCCTTCGCGAGGGGACTCATGTTGCTACCGTGCCGATGGCGGAACTGAGTACGCCAGCCATTATTACCATGATGGTGGGGCGCGAGATGAAGAATCTCTTTCCGCGCGAGCCGCATGATATCGGCGAAATTGTATTCGAGGCGCGCAACATCAATTGCTGGGAGGAGACCAATCCTGATCGCAAGGTGGTTGACGATGTCTCGTTTGCGCTTCGGCGCGGAGAGATCCTTGGTATCGCCGGCCTTGTGGGCGCGGGACGGACAGAACTGGTGTCCAGCCTGTTCGGTGTCTGGCCTGGGACACATGAGGGACAGGTCTTTCTGAACGGCAGGGAACTGGATATCCGTACGCCACGCGATGCGGTCCGGCACGGCATCTGCATGGTGCCGGAGGACCGCAAGAAGAACGGCATTCTGCCCATCATGCCGGTGGGTCATAATATGACCGTCTCGGTGCTGGATCGCTTTTCCCTCCGCGGATTGCTCGACAAGGAAGCAGAACTGGCAACGATTCAGCGAGAGATTCTGCGCCTCAAGGTGAAGACCGCCGATCCGATGCTGGAAATCTCTTCCTTGTCCGGTGGCAATCAGCAGAAGGCGGTGCTGTCGAAGATGATGCTGCCAGATCCAAAGGTTCTCATTCTGGACGAGCCGACGCGAGGCGTCGACGTCGGCGCGAAATACGAAATCTACAAACTGATTTTCGCGCTCGCGAAGCAGGGCGTCGCGATACTGATGGTCTCATCCGAAATGCCCGAAGTTCTCGGGATTAGCGACCGTGTTCTCGTAATCGGCGAGGGTAGGCTTCACGGGGATTTCCCCAATGTAAATCCCACTCAGGAAAAGGTGCTTGCCGCCGCGATCGGCAAATCCATAACCCATGCGGCCTGATATCGATAACTATTCGTTCTCACAAATCTCCTAGGAGCAGGTCGTTACGCATTTCTTCCGAAAACACTCAAATTTGACCGGTGCATGATATGACATTGACGGGCAAAAGCCTCCGAAGGTTTTTAGCAGAATACAAGATCGTAGCTTTACTGATTGTGGTCGCGCTCATCTGGACGTTGTTTGCGATCCTTACCTACGATCCTGAAATGGGGCGCTCGCCGTTTCTCACCGCTCGCAACTTTTCCAATCTGCTGCGCCAGATGGCAATTACGGGAATGCTCGCATCCGCGATGGTGTTCGTTATCGTGGCCGGTGAAATTGATCTGTCGGTCGGTGCGCTGCTGGGGCTTCTTGGCGGCATCGCCGCCGTTCTTGACGTAGTATACGGTTGGCAGCTATGGGCGACGATCACGACGGTTCTGGTTTTGGGTGTGGCGCTCGGCGCATTTAACGGCTGGCTGACTGCTTATCTCGGCATACCGTCTTTCATCGTACACTTGGCGGACAGCTCGTCTTTCGCGGTATTGTGCTCGGTATCATGGGCGGCGTAACAATCGCTCCGATCTCGCCAGGATTCAAATATATCGGCCAAGGCTATTTGCCTGGGTGGCTTGGCAATCTCAGTGCTGTTGCGCTGTTCGGTGTGCTTGTCCTCATGACGCTTCGTACGCGCGCCAGCAAGAGCAAGCACAACCTCCAGACGCTTCCTATCGCTATGGAAGTCGCGAGGCTTCTTGGTATCGGTGGCCTGATATTGGGTTTCATCCTGATCCTCAACAGCTATCAAGGCGTGCCGGTGCCGGTGCCGGTCCTGATCCTGCTGGTGATCCTCGGCGTCTTCACTGTTATGGCAAAACAAACTGTGTTCGGTCGTCATATTTATGCGGTCGGCTCCAATACCGAAGCAACTCGCTTTTCAGGCGTTAATGTCAACTTCGTCAAGATGGCGGTCTTCGCGTTGATGGGTCTGATGGCGGCCGTCGCCGGTCTGACCACGACCTCACGCCTCGCGGCAGGCACGCCGTCAGCCGGTATGGGCGGCGAGTTGGATGCCATTGCCTCCTGCTTCATCGGCGGCACTTCNTCTGTCCTCGGTGCACTGGTCGGCGCGCTTATCATATCAAGTATCGACAACGGTATGTCCATGCTCGGTGTCGATACTTTCTGGCAGCGGATCATCAAGGGCAGCATTCTAGTGCTGGCCGTGTATCTTGACATCGCATCATCGGGTACACGGCGCGGATAAGCGAAGTTCGATATTATGTACGCAACACCGCTCCAACAGGAGTTTGGGAGGCTCGATCATGATTAACGGGATCACCAATGCCCTACTGTGGTTCTTGGCAATTGGCAGTGGTTTGCTGGCCGGTGTATATTTTGCATTTTCCGCATTTATCATGAGCGCCCTTGGCCGGATTGAAATTCCAGCTGGTATTGCTTCGATGAATGCAATCAACAATGTGATCCTCCGGTCACCTTTTATGCCGCTATTTCTTACAAGTACTCTAGCGGCTCTCATTCTGACCGTCATTGCGTTGTTCCAGTGGCAGCAACCCGGATCGGTTGCGATCATTTCAGGCGGCGTTATCTATCTTTTAGGAATGTTCATCTGCACGGTAGCGTTCAACGTTCCTCTGAATGATGCACTTGCCGTTGTCGATCCTTCCAGTGCCCAAGGCGTGGAGGTATGGTCACACTACTTGCGAGACTGGACATTCTGGAACCATATCCGCACTGTGGCGTCCATTTTCTCGTCCGTTTTGTGCATTTATGCACTTGTCATCCGCTAGATCCGACACAGGGTGTTCACTTGATTTGTGCTGGTCGCAAGCGCGGCTTTCTGATGAACCCCCATCGAAACGTCGTGCGATGAGGTGTTCACCATAGGGCTTTGGCGTTATTGAACAGGGGTCTGCGGCAATGCCGAAGTTGGCGACGTTGCATTTGATGGTGGCGGCATTTCAGTTCCCATCGGCGATGGATCTGTTGCAAACGTTTCGTCAACGAGCAGTGAATAGATTTCCAGCTTTCAAAAAGCTGGATTATTCGATGTTCAAAGGTCGCCATTTCGATAAGTCAGTGATCCTGCTTTGTGTGAGGTGGTACCTGGCTTACAATCTCAGTTTCCGTAATCTGAAGGAAATGATGGCTGAGCGCGGCATTGAAATAGATCACTCGACCGTGCATCGATGGGTACTGCATTTCAGCCCCATGCTGCTTGAGCGTTTCAATCGGAAGAAGCGTCAGGTCACCCGCAACTGGAATCTGGATGAGACCTATGTGAGGGTCAAAGGCGAATGGCTTTATCTGTATCGTGCCATCGACAGCAGCGGCAATACCGTCGAGTTCCTGCTCAACAGAAACCGAGACCTGCAGGCTGCCAAACGCTTTATCCGCAAGGCTTTGGCCCGACATGGCAGGCCAGAGAAGATCACTATTGATGGCAGCCAGACTAACCGAACGGCCATCATGCAGAGTGATGCCGAGAGCCGGTTGCGACAGGGTGGAAGGTCCCTCGTCATCCGCTCCACTAAATACAAGAATAATACTATCGAACAGGATCATCGCCGCATCAAACGACGGATACGATCCATGCTCGTTCCGAAGCCGCTGCCAGCATCACGCTCGCAGGTATAGAGCTCGTTCACATGATGCGAGAGCTGCAAGGCAATTTCGGATCAACCGCACCGCTTTCACTCAAACAACAATTCACAGCGCTTGCAGCATAGTTGCGTCCAGCGGTTAGCACGCTTTATTCCGCCGAAATTTTTGCAACAGATCCAACTAAAATTTCCCACACCGATCGCCACCAGTCTTTTAGGTGCCGATGCAACGTTACGGGGAATAAGTCTAGTAGCTACATCTTGCGCAGAATAATTGTTGGTGGATCCGGCGCCGGAGTAGCTATGCGGTTGATCAATCTGCGCCCGAAGCAGATGTGAGTATCAAGAAGCACCGGAGGCCCAACAGCCGGTTCCTCTTCCCGGATTCAGACGGCGGGCGATATCGACTTGCCGTAACGATCAAGCAACGCTGCAATAACCTTCGGCATTGCGGTCAGCGGCGTTGTCTGATGCACCACCATTGCGAGGTCGAGACGCTCAAACAACGCAATGCAAATTTCGTTGGGATCATGTCTCGACTGATAGGCCAGCCCGTCAGGTTGGTCAGGGTGATCCCAAAGCGCATCAGTCCATTGGCCGCAGGGCTCGTAGGGCCCGGTTGAAATCGCATTGTCCGTGCCAACTGTCTGCAATCCGGTTCCGTGCATGCGCACGATACGCAGATCGCGTTGCACACTCAATTCGGTTGCCGCTCGGCTCAGGATATCCGACGCAGCCACCATCAGACGTTGAGGATTGCGCAGGATCGTTTCCGCCAATGCCCCCGCTCGACCCAAGCCAAGATAGAGAACGCCAAATCGGCCACTTCCGCTGTCGAAACGATTGATTGGGGGATTGCCATCCCCCGGTCCAAAGAACACCGGAGGCAATATCGAACGATGGACACGATGCAGAATCGTTCCCGCCGGAAGCACATCGACCGGCAGAGGCTTTGTGGCGAGCCAGGCGGGCGGCAGCGGGGCAGTCCCGGAGGGGCCACGCTGCCCTGCACGTTTAGCCGCCATCAGGCAAAGCCATCCGTCTCATTCGCGCGCACCAGCCGCAAGACCAGTTCGTGCTTGCCACTGCGCAACAAATCGAGAGGTGATTGTCCACCAAGCGCGGTGTCTGGAGCAAGCAGAAAGTCGAGTGCGGCCCACGGGCCGGCCGCCGCGAAGCTGCGCACGACATCAGGAATGCCAGCAATCACTTCACCTTCGCTGAACTGGCAAGCCGGGTAACGCCAGTCGCTTCCTTCCCGCACGGCCAAGACGCTGTTTGCCCGTCGCCTCTTGTCGACGGCCTGCCTCGTGATCCCTAAAATCCTGCCAGCCTCGTCCGCCGACAGAACGCCACCGGCAAGTTCGAGGAGGCGTTGGCGATGTTCGACATTGCGCGCAAGCGCCGGGACCAGCGGATCAAGCTCCGTCACTGCCGCTCCGATGACGTCGGAACTGCTGAGAAGCTGTGCCACCGAACCGGCATCCGTCGGCGCGGCGAGGGCGTCAGACAATGTCTTCGCCGATACATTCGCAGAAATCCGCTCCAATGCCGACATAGCCCGCCGCAGGAATGCGGCCTGAAGCGAATTCGGATCCGCATGGATGCTGAACGTCAGATCTGATGCTTCATGTACTCGCGCCATACCAGCCTCCGGGGTTGTCGTTGTCATAATATGGTAGCTGAGAATACAAAGTCAACCAGCATCATGCGATCCGTTCGGCTCTTTCAGGTCGCCGGTACAGATTTGGGGCATGACCTGACCAGGCGAGTGCGCGACGTCGATCTCGCCACCGGCAGCGAAGACAGGGTTTCTCAGCCGGGCACGGATGTCACCATCTCGGTGCAATGCGCAGCGTACCAACCATCATCCTCCCGCAAGGCCTGCCATGTCGCTCTCGCTCGCGCTCAGGAGCGGTGCCCTTTTGCGGTGTCTGGCTGAAGGTTCAAATCAGCCAGGCTTCGAAGTGGTGAAATCGCACTGGAAGATCGCGCACTTTGGCGATGACGTCGACGAGGCAATGCCGGTCTTCATTCCGCTTTCGGCAAAAGCCACGTCCACCTGCGTCCTCGATGTGACTGGTCTGACCGAAGACCAGAGGCACTGCGCTGCCCCTTCGATCTTGTCCCCGCAACGGCCTCCGCGGCTTTCTTCCCCCGGCTGCTGCGCCGCCATTCCTCGCGAACCAAGAAAGCCGCTCCCGGCCGCCTTCCACTTCGTTTCAGCCCTTCGGGTGCGGTTCGATCGCCCCCGGTCCAACGACCGTCATCGAGGTCGCGATGGGCGCGGCCCGACAAAAAAAGGAATGAGACACATGGCTACCATCGGCACCTTCACCTCCTCCGCCAACGGCTTCTCCGGTTCGATCAAGACCCTCAACCTCAACGTCAAGGCTCGCTTCGAGCGCATCGAGAACCCTTCCGACAAGGGCCCGCACTTCCGCATCTACTCAGGCTCGGTCGAGCTCGGCGCCGCCTGGCAGAAGCACTCCGAACAGAGCGACCGTGACGACCTTTCGGTCAAGCTGGACGATCCAAGCTTCCCTGCTCCGATTTACGCCACCCTGGTCGAGGTTGAAGGCGAGGAAGGCCTGCAGCTGATCTGGTCGCGCCCCAACCGGGATTGATCGCCACTCAGGGCCCCGCCGCGAGGCGGGGTTCCTCTCGTGCACGTGGGAAGCCGGCAGCAGGCATCGAGCCTGCTCTCGGCTTTTTGGCGCCAACGGGAGCCAGGGTATAACTGCTCAGTTCGTCCAAGTCTGCCATGCCAGCCCGAAGGCCTCAAGGACGAGCGGCCCCCCCCCCCCCACAATGCTGACGCATTTCGGCTCCCCCACTCGCCGGCTCCGCCGGTCGCTGACGCGATCCTTGACCCCTCCGGTCCGCCATGACCGCGGTCGTCATCTTTCACAAACGCCAAGGAGACGACCAAATGTCCATCGATCAGCACATCGAAGAGCTTCGGGCCGAGCTGCGCAATGCGGTGTATCGCGACGAGCGCCAGTGGATCAAAGCGGAACTCGCCAAGACGATCGCGGAACGCGATCATCTTGGCCGACGCTTACGGGCCCTTCTTCGGCGAGCCTCCCTTCTAGGGAGGCATTCGTCAGCGCCGTGTCGCCTGGAGCGGCGCTGATCGATCTTCTGCACAGGCCACATGCTGCGGCCATTCAGGACCTAGCCGTTCAGCACATCCTTGATCGCCTTGGCCGGCGTAAAGGTCAGCTTCTTCGAAGCTGCAATCTTCATCGCCGCGCCAGTCGCCGGATTGCGCCCCTCGCGTTCCGGGCTGGCTTTCACCTTAAACTTGCCAAATCCCGGAATGCTGGTTTCAGCGCCACCCTTGCGCACCCGCTCCTCCGGTTCCGTTTCCTCCCCAACCACCGGGATCCTGAATGGTTACACCATCACCGCCGATGTGACTGGAACCGCCGCCTTGGCCATTGCCGCGCCCTCCGTCCCCGCTGCGCCCGGGCACACCAAGGCCGCCCGGCGCCCCGCAGTCAGTGGTATCAGTTATGCTGCATTCATCGGCCCAGGACGGTATGATTCCAACTAAACTCATCAGTGCGATTTGCAAGGGGAGAAGAGCAGTCAGTAAGGCGCTTGGCGCATAAGCGGTCGACGCGAACCAAACCAACTTTCGTGAGCGCTGTGAAGAATACCCGCGCGAAGAAATATCTTTAGTGAAGTGCTGCCTCATTACTGCCCCCTCATGCGCATTCAACCAATACACTGCAATTTTATATATCAGGAACAGCTTTATTGCCAACAGAAGAAGCGCCATATGCAATATCTATTCATAGACAGGCTTCATCTAATAAGTAGATGACGAGGCGATAAACGATGTTCTGTTACTCATTACAATAGCCGCGACGCGCGTCCACTGCGCCGCTTGGCATTGTTGTAATAGTCGGACGCCTGCTGCACGAAGCGATGGCGTGATTGTTCCATCGCTTCGGTGAGATAGCCGGAGCGCAGGCCGTGGGCGGAGAATTCCGTGGCATCAAGCCCTGCCATTTGCGCGCGTTGTTTGACGATCCGGTTGACGGCGCTGGGTTCAAGCGCTCGCGCAGAGACGTTGCCCCAGCGATCTACTTTTCGAAACACACTGCCCTTGTCGATCCTGGCTGTTTCCAGCCAGCGGGTGAGGGCTTCGACGGGCCGTCCGGTCAGATAGACGATCTCACCCTGATCGGCGCCACTGGTTTTGGTGCGGCCGAGATGAATGCCGAGCGAGGGGAGGGGAGGGCCGTCCACATCGGTGACCGGGGCCTGTTTGACAAGCTGTTCCACGCGCAGGCCAGCGACTTCGCTGCGACGACGCCCGCCTGAGGCAAAGGCTACCATCAGCATGGCCCGGCCGCGAAGCGCGGTGAGATCCTCGCCGGAACAGGTTGCCAGCAGCTTGCCCAGAATATCGCCGGTAATAGCATTGGCACTCTTGCGGCTGCGCGGCCGGTTCAGGGCACGCACCGCAAGCCGGATTGCCGATTTCACGGAAGGCGATGAGAACGCACCCTCCAGACCGCGCCAGCGGGTCAGCGTCGACCAGTTGGCGAGACGGCGGCGGACGGTCGCCGGCGCATGCGGTCCCGACACGCGCAAAAATCCGCCTCGGCGTAATTCCGCTTCCACGCCGGCCGGCATGCCGTGATCGGGTTCGATCTCGCGTTGCTGTGGCCGCCACAAATGATGGGCGACGAATTTCAGCAACAGGGCTTCGGGCGCCGGGAAGGGGAGGGGATTGCCGGTTGCGGCCAGCGACCAGGCTTCGAGATAGGCCAGATCCGAGGTCAGCGCACGCAGCGTGTTTTCGCCCATGCCTTCATTGACCAGATGGCGCAGTGTCTCGACATCCTCGTCGGTCAAAATGCCTGCCAGCATGTCGCGCCGGTTCATCGGCAAAACGGCGGCAATCGTGTCGAGGGTTTCGGCGCGCCGTTCGA
>NZ_JBQEPD010000049.1:0-15552 GCF_052045675.1 Brucella sp. 22210 | reverse complement strand
CGATCCGGAAGACAACAGCAGAACGGAAAATCTGGGCCAATATTCCTCCCAAATCCAACCGTAAGGACGTCTTCGCGTTCTCGCCATGGGTATATCGCCAAAGAAACCTGGTCGAGCGCTTCTTTAATCGCATCAAACACTATCGTGGCATCGCCACGCGTTACGACAAGAACCCGGACAATTTCCTTGCTGCTGTCAAACTGATCGCTGTCCGCATCTGGTGCATCAGTTTATGAGTCTACGCCCTAGGAAAATATGGCTAGCCGTCACTGAACCAGTTCCAGAAATCCGCCGATGGTCATGAGCCATTCCTGCTGGTCGGCGTGATAGGTGGCGTGAATGCTTTCGGGCAGGACGAGACGCAAGGACTGTGCCTGCATTTCAGTGGTCTGGGTTCTGGAAATTGAGGGCTCAAGGGTCAGCAGATGCTTTTCTGAAATCCTGTTTGCTTCAGCAAGCACCTGTCGCCAGCGGTCTTTACAGGTTGTCTTGACCGCCAGCATGCGGAGGTTTTCTGCGGCGAAGGCGGGATTGGCATAGGACGCTTCATCGGGAAACAGAAAATCTGCTGCATTGCGTTTTTCGGTGGTGGCTTCACGCTTGTAAGCAATCTTGTGTGCCTTCAGTACCGCTTCCACGTGATGAGCGAAAGCATAGCCGGCGCGTGACTTGCGCCGGTTCTGAACACTTAGCGAAAACGACAGAAAGCCATCGACGTCTGCATCACCATCGTGCAGAAAGCCTGCTTTCAGCCGCTCGGCAACGACAACGCGCTCCATGTGTCGGAACAGTGCTTCCTCGTGCTCCATCCATGCTGTGAGAGCACTGTCAGGATCTGCAAGCGGATCGACATCTTTCAGCGTTTTGCGCGCGAATTCTGAAAACTTAGCTGTTCCGGGAAATATGTTGCCAAAGCGGGTAATCAGCAGACTGAGCGCGTCCGGTTCGGGTTCTTCGGTTTCGATGCCAAGCTCATCAAGAATAAACTTTGCGGCCAGATCGATGTCACGGCCGCCATCATTGCTGATATCCTGTTGAGAGAGCTTGAAATCAGCTGTGAGCTGTAATCCGAACAGCCAGAGAAGTTTCTGTTCAATCGAGCTTCCGGAAGGGCACAAAATCGCCAGGACTTTGCGCTCCGCCGTCATGCAGAGGAATAGTGTGTCGCCTGCTTTTGCGCGGTAAACAACGCTTTCTGCAGCTGCCGGATAAAAGAGGCGATATTCCGGGGAGCGATGTTTTTGTCTCTTACGGCTGTTGTACCACGTGCCCGTCAGTTCCAGTCGCAGTGGTTCGTCCTGCTCGTCATCCATCCAGATATAGGTGAGGGGGATTTTTTCTTTCTCGTCCGGTGTCCCTACAAAGGCACGAAAAATATCGACCCCCTGAAACTCATGCCCGTTGGAGACAGTCGGATCAACTTCGGTACCGCGAAGAACCTTTGCACCAGCACCGATAAAATATCCCGATAAATAACCCCGTCCAGTCACGTTCAGTCCGCCCCAATTGTCTGTCTAAATCTGTACGCCGCGAATCTGCAATTCCCTGTCGTCAGTCAAAAGCCACGGGCCGAGAGTGTCAATCACTTCCCCGTAGGATCTGCGGGTCTTTCCCTTCAGCGCGCATTCCCAGATGAGCGCAATACGCCAACCAGAATTTCTCAGTTCTGTAAGATTGCGCTCATCACGGGCGACATTGCCACCAATCTTTTCACGCCAGAAATCTTCGCGTGTGGCAGGCCAGTGAAACAAATGGCAATCATGACCGTGCCAGAAACATCCATTGATAAAAACCACTGCGTGATATTTTGCCAGTACAAGATCTGGTTTACCGGGTAATTCCTTCGCATGCAGGCGATAGCGGAACCCGCTGGCATGCAATCCTTTGCGGATGATCAGTTCCGGCTTTGTATTGGTAGCGCGTATCGCAGCCATGTTGCGGCTGCGCGTCGCTTTGTCATGAACGTCAGCCAACCTTACGTGCCGGTATTCTGCTTTGCGCAATAAGATCCAGTATATGTGGCTGCATAATCCGCGCAACCTCGGCAAAGACCGGGACGGCGACCGAATTGCCGAACTGCTTATAGGCCTGTGTGTCAGACACAGGTATGCGGAAGTCATCATCATATCCCATAAGCCGCGCACATTCACGCGGTGTCAGGCGGCGCGGGCTTTTGCCTTTGCCACGGCTGATGAGAATTTCTGATCCGTCCTTATAGTAGCGGGCTGAAAGCGTGCGTGCGATGTCTTCAGGTCCAACAAGACCAAAACCAAAGCCATTGCCCTTCGCTTTATGTTTGGCGGCATAGTCCTGCAGATATTGCCAGAGCTTGTCGGTCAGAATGTATTTCTTATTGACCTCAGCAGAGACGCCCACTGTGAACTCTCCCTCCGGCTGTTCGCTGCCATCTTCCGGATGCAGTATGTCCCGGAGCTTCTTTACGCCATAAGCTGGCAACTGAAGTGCATCAAAGCTGAAATCCACCGGCGTACGGAAGCCGACAATGACAATACGTTCTCTGTGCTGCGGCACAAAATGACCGGCATCGATCACGCAAGTATGAATTGAGTAGCCAAGCTCTTCTTCGAGCTTACGCCGGATCACACTGAATGTCCGGCCCTTATCGTGGCTTTTCAGGTTCTTCACATTCTCCAGAAGAAATGCTGACGGGCGGTGATGTTTAAGAATACGAAGAACATCAAAAAACAGCGTGCCCTGTGTTTCATCGTCAAACCCGTGTGCACGGCCCAGAGCATTTTTCTTGGAAACGCCTGCGATCGAGAAGGGCTGGCAGGGAAAGCCTGCGACAAGCACATCATGGTCGGGCACCTCATCAGCTGACACTTCCCGTATATCACCAGCAATGGGCCGGTTATCACGGTAATTGGCGTGGTAGGTCTTCTGGGCATACTTGTCCCATTCGGATGTGAATACACAGCGCCCGCCAGCACTTTCCATAGCGCGCCGTAATCCACCAATACCTGCAAAGAGATCGATGAAGGTGAACGAACTATCGCCCGATGGCTGACTACGTTTTTCCGCTTCACTGCGTAAAACATTCACAACCGCTTTTCGTGGGGTTTCCTCGCCGCGCCTCCAGCGGTAAATGTGGCCTTCAGAATAGCCTAGAATCTCTGCAGCGTCTGCAACTGACAGCCCGGATTGCTGTAAAAGACTGTCGAATTCGGTCTGCATGATTGTGCTCCGCTTAGCGTATTCCCTGGGAATATTTCTGACATGAGGTCAGCAAATCACCCGCATTATGCGAACATAAAGAAAACTTTCTCTTAATACCATCACCGCCAGCGCTTAACGGTGTGGATATCATTATGACGCAGAAAGGCGAATTTTCTCTTAGGTTGTGTTAAGAGAGCGACTGCGTGCAGTATCGCTCCCGTTGGACGGTGAATATTGGCCGCCGTTCTCAGTTACGCTTCCATCCAGACCTGATTAAGTATCCTGGCGGCCAGCGCGGCCTTATCCTGTGGCAGAAATCGTCCGTAGTGGCTCGCTACCATGTCCGGCGTATCCTGGATTGCATAACTGGCCTGTTCGTAGGAGCCGGTTTGCTTCAGAGTATGAGTGGCCAGGACGTCCCGGACGTTGTGCGGACCATGCGGAAGCAATCCCCTGATCGCGCCTCGGTGGGTATAAGGATTATAGATACCGTATCGCTGAATTGTGAGCCGCCACGCTTCGTAAAATGTCGTTTGGTCATAGGCTGCATCCTTGCTGTTTGTTTTTACAGTTTTGACAAACAGCGTGCCTGGATCGCGGGCATTTCTCAATAAGATCGCCCGGTGCCGTTCAATGTAATCATTCAGGAATTTATAGAGGTCGAGCAGATCGGGTAAAACCAGACGAAACGGCTTCGAACCGAAGAAAGACGAATTTGCATTCTTGAACGCGTTGGAAGGAATGAGCACTTCCCACCCCTGGTCACGGTCGCTCCAGCGGATTTCTCCACGCTTCATATCTTCAAGACGTCGCTCGGGAGTTGGGAAATGTCCACGGGGGCAGACAAGAAGCTGTCGGAGATTCTTTTGACGCAAGCCGAGATGCAATCCAAGCCGGAGCATCAGAAACGAGCGAACCGCTTCTGCCGCTGGGACCGGATAGCGGTTCTCGTCGGGCAATCGTTTAATTATCTCGTCCGTAATTTTTCTATATTCGGCAAGTGGACTATCGGCTTCCAAAACGCACATGATCGGTTCAAACGGATCCCGGTGAACCCGCATCACGCGCTGGATTTCTCTGGAGCGATGTGTTGCATGTTTAAAGCACTCCGCGCATGCCCCGTGCCAATCCTGCTGTGCAAAATCGATTTCTTCCGCTTTTACCAATCCCGGAACCGACTGTAGCCCCCTGGCTAATTCAGCATGTTGCCACATCCAACCGGTTTCCGGGCGTGTCATGCCGAGTATTGCGCTCAGCATGTCCTGCTCCCATGATGTGTAAAAGCCGCGTCGCTTTTCTCGCCACTGAAGGTACCAGTCCCAAATACCAGGAAAGACCAGCAAGCCGAACGTTATTTGCCGCAGAGGAATGCCTCGCCCCCTGACTTCACTATCTGGAGAAGCAGCAAGGGCGCCGAATAATAGTCCAAGATGCTCAACCTTTTGAGACGCAGTTTCTTCTCCCCAAACACCGTTTCTCTGGAAACCGACTGATGTCAGGGTTGCTGTCTTGAACCGCACAAGGTTGGCCATCTCCATTGCCAGGCGGGGAGGGGCGTCTACAACGCCGGCGAGCAGATCGGGATCTTCGATGAAATCATCTTCATCCACACTACCTTCGAAATCCAAAGTTTCCGATCTGGTGCGTGGGGACAATACTGCACCGTAAGAAATACCAGGAAATCGGATCGCATATCTCTGTTTGGATGCCTTCCTCTGAAACTGGCGATAATCAGTCGAGCCCGATATGATCACACGCCGGACCCATTCGAGGATCTCTTCCCGTTTGCTAAAGGAAAGCTGATTAAAGTCGTCTGGCAAATGCCAGACGATGCGCCGTCGTTCGGCGGCACTAACATCGCTGCCGAGCTCGTGACCGTATATTGATCGTGCCTGATGAGGCAGTCTGGATTTAAAATAACTGTCAGGAAGACGATATCGCTTTTCTATTCTGCTAAGTACATCGAAGCTATCGGCAGAGCGTGGCGTCTTTGTTCCATTCGCCCAATTCGATATCGTGCGGATGTCGAAAATCTCATGCTGTTTTATGATCGCGCGGTGGAGGCGCCAGTAAGTCTCACCGAACCTGCGCATATGATAATTCAAGGCCTGCTG
The DNA here is from genome assembly GCF_052045675.1 of Brucella sp. 22210. Taxonomy (NCBI): domain Bacteria; kingdom Pseudomonadati; phylum Pseudomonadota; class Alphaproteobacteria; order Hyphomicrobiales; family Brucellaceae; genus Brucella; species Brucella sp. 22210. Next base: position 10,261 of record NZ_JBQEPD010000049.1, on the reverse strand, counting down.
GAAGGTCTGCGGATCTTCGGTCCACGCAAACAGCGGTTCCGGAAACTCCTCAACAGGATCCGCCGGCGCTAAACTGGACGACTTTGGGCGAACAGGAATTCTCCCAGAGGCCGGGCACGGTCCGGCTTTGGCAAACGCACCGTCGGGCGCCGATCCCGTGTTTTTTGTTTTGACGCAATCTGATCGGGTTGGGGAACGCTATTGTCGACCCAGCGAATTAGGGCTTCGAGTGCAGGCCGGATAATATTCTTCAGCTTCTGCGTTAATTCGCAATCAATCCGGCTTTCCGATGCGAATGATAACCAGTCTATCAGGCTTCGGCGCATTGGAGGCTTTCGGTGCAGGTCGATCAGATCATCGAGATATGACTTGGTCTTATCGAGTATTTCTTCGTACACATGCGGCCTGACGCGTTTGTCGCAGAATTCAGAGATCATATTCCGAAATTGAAGAGGTGAGGAAGTCTGTGTTTTCATTGCAGCCCAAATTGCTAAATTGACCGGCATCTTGCCGGGGCGTGGGCTGCTAATGCGAATTAGTTAATCAATTCTGAAGCTTACAGAAAATTATCGGGTATGCCTGAGGTTCATATCCTTTCAAGGCCTAGCGGTCTACGCGTCATCGACAGGTGCGTTTCCTGACAGGGGACTAACGTTTCGCTTGGGAAATATCATTTTTGTGCGTCGGTCTCGGTCGGTCTAGATTGTAGTACTGCTTCATGAAGCCCACATTGCTTATGAAGGGCTCTTTGGCCTTCTGACGTTCGTATATCTCCAGAACAGAGTCGGAATATTTTCTGATTGGCCAACGGCTTCCAATTTCGTCAGGCTCTAAACCCATGACGATTTAGAGTTCTTCTGCTTAGCATTGGTAGGAAATTGTTTCGGTGTTGGCGCTTCAAAAGAAATGTCAGGTGCTTAATAGCTGACGATTGATAATCTATAAATTCGCTAGAATTAATTATCGAAAGCTTGTTATGAACACCACATCGCGCGAACAGGAGATTTGGCTGCAAGCTGAAGAGGGCGCTCCTAGCGGGCAACCTCAGCGGAATGTCTTGCGCACGCTGCCGCGTCGGCGGCGTGATATTCGCCCATCTTTTATCCTGCAAAGGCTCGGTGCGACGGTAATTTCTGTTCTCGGTTCAGTGTCTCTGGTGTTCTTCCTGATTTTTGCAACCGGCAGCCCAGCCACTTTGCTTGCGGGCGGACAGGCGACGAAGGAAGAAATCGCTGCATTAAATGTAAGCTACGGGTTTGATCGCCCTGTGATTGAGCAATATGGGCAATTCCTGTTTAACACTCTGCGTGGAGAGTTCCCAAAATCACTGCGTTTTGACATCCCTGCGATTGATGTTCTGGCGCCTGCCATACCACTGACGTTAGTGCTGGTTTTGGCGGCACTTTTGATAGGTTCAGCATTAGGGCTGATAACTGGTTATCTGTCGGCCACGTCATCAAACCGGTTTCTTCGTGAAGGTCCGCTGGCACTTTTGACTGTTGTGCAGTCGACGCCTGTTTTTGTGACCGGCATTCTTGCGGTTCTGTTCTTCTCGTTGACGCTTGGATGGCTGCCAACGGGAGGCAGTGGAAGCCTGCGTCATCTCGTTCTACCCGCGTTGACTTTGTCTCTGCTGATCGCTCCACCCGTAGCGCGGCTGTTTCGCACCAGTCTTAAACAGCAGCAGGGCGCAGATCATGTCCGCACTGCTTTATCGAAACAGATTTCGCTTGGTAGGGTTCGTTTCCGGCACATCGCAATCAATGCCCTGGCTCCTGTGATCGCACTCGTGGGCACACAAACGGGGACACTGTTGGGCGGCGCTGTTCTGACAGAAACAGTTTTTGGTTGGCCGGGTGTTGGCACGGTTCTGGTCAGCGCCGTTAGCATGAAAGATTATCCGGTCATTTTGGCGGCGATTGTCCTGATCGCTCTGACCGTCAGTCTCTGCAATCTGCTCGCCGATCTTTTCATCGCTATTGTTGATCCGCGAAGTGCGGTGGCAAAATGAGTGAAATTTCCATTTCTGAAATCGTTGATATCCCGCGCGAAATTCCAACGCCAAGACTGGCTTTAAGAGGCAAGTTCGGTTTGCTGATCATTCTGCTCTGGGTGGTGGCTGCCATTTTTGCACCACTCCTTGCACCTTATGAGCCCAATTCCAGTGATCTGATGGCGTTTCTGCAAGAGCCGTCATTGAATAGTGGGCATTGGCTCGGCACTGATGATCTTGGTCGAGATATTTTAAGCCGGCTTTTTTACGGCGCACGGCCTGTTCTGCTGGTTGCAACCATTGCAACGCTTCTTTCTGCTTTGATCGGAAGTCTACTGGGTATTGTTGCAGGATTGAGCAATCGTTTGCTCGATCAGATTATTGCCCGGATCGCTGAAATTCAGCTGACAATTCCCGGTTTGGTTTTGGCGCTTCTTGCACTGGCCTTGTTTGGTTCAAGGCTTGAGAACCTGATCCTTATTCTGGCGCTTGAAAGCTGGCCTCTGCATTTCCGTGTCGCGCGTTCCTATACGCTGAATGCGCGCAATCAGGGCTATATGGAAGCCGCATGGCTTGCAGGTGTTCCGCTGTGGAGCTCCGTTCTGCGCCATATCGTGCCGGGACTGTTGCCGCTACTGATTGCAACGTTAACGATAAGCGCTGCCTTCATCATCATGACAGAAGCCGGTCTCAGCTTCATTGGTTTGGGTATTCAGCCGCCAACTGCCGATTGGGGTCTGATGATCGCCCAGGGAAAATCGCAGCTAGGCGCCGCCTGGTGGCTGTCGCTTATGCCAGCTCTCGCTCTGCTCAGCCTTCTCTTTGGTGTGCAGCTTTTGGGCGATGCCCTTTCAAGCAGGCTTTCCGCGCGCGAAACAGGAGAGCCGGCATGACACTCATCAAGACACTTCTGTCCGTTGAAGGACTGGTTGTCAGGTCCAATGAAACGGCACTTGCAGGTCCGGTGTCATTCACGCTCAAACAAGGCGAAACGCTTGGTATTGTTGGCGAATCCGGTTCCGGTAAAACACTCACGGCAATGGCTGTTGCCGGGCTTCTGCCGCAGAGCCTTCATGCTGATGGACAGGGCTATCTCGATGGGGCACCACTCGCGCTTAGCATATCTGACCGTGGCCGTGACTTCAGAACGTCACAGATTGGTGTGGTTTTTCAAAACCCGACAACAGCTCTTAATCCGCGGTTGAGCGTTGGCGCTCAGCTGTTTGAAGCTCTGTCGCCTGCCATGCGCCGTGATAAAGCCAAGGCTGCGAATATCTGCTTGCACCTTTTGGAAGAAGTGGGCATCAGCGAGCCGCTGAAGAAGCTGACCGCATGGCCACATGAACTTTCGGGCGGGCTGGCGCAGCGCGTTGTCATTGCGATGGCTTTAGCGCGGCAGCCGAAACTGCTTATCGCGGATGAGCCGACGACTGCACTTGATGTAACGGTTCAGGCGCAAATTCTTGATCTCATTGCACGGCTGCAAAAACGTCATGGGTTCGGTGTTCTCCTGATTACACACGACATGGGCGTGATCCGGGATCGAGCGGATTGTGTTGCTGTCATGGACGGCGGGACGATCGTTGAAGGCGGCGCTACGCTCGATCTTTTTGCAAATCCCAAGAGCCGCGCTGCGCGATCACTTCTGAAGGCAAGTGAATTGACTTTTGCGACCGCGAGTGGTGCGCATCATGATGCTGCTTCCCAAACTCCACTTATTGAAGTGAAAGCTCTTCAAAAGACGTTCCGCAATGGTCCGCGCGCGCTTGGTGGCGTCGATATTTCGGTGAAGGCTGGAATGACACTGGGGATTGTTGGCGAGAGTGGGTCGGGTAAAACCACGTTGGCGCGGATTATTGCCGGACTGGAGCGCGCAGATGACGGCCATATCCTGATTGACGGCAATGTTCGACCTCCGCGGACACGCTCAGACCACGTGCAATATGTGTTTCAGGACCCGTATTCGTCTCTCGATCCACGCATAAGCATCGTGAACACAGTGGCGGAACCCTTGCTTGCCAAGGGGCTTCGCAAAGCTGAAGCTTTGAGACTTGCGCAAGGCTTGCTTGAAGAAGTAGGTATCCATCCGGCTTTGTGGCATCGCTTGCCGGGGCGTCTATCAGGAGGGCAGCGCCAGCGCGTAGGTTTCGCGCGGGCGATTGCACCCAGCCCCAAACTTCTCATCGCCGATGAGCCAGTTGCTGCACTCGACTCCACATCGAGGGAGCGCGTGCTTGCTTTGATGGAAGACATGCAGCGTCGGCATGGCACTGCGCAACTGCTCATTTCTCACGATCTATCGGTCATTGCACGGCTTTGTCGCGAGGTCGTTGTGATGCGTGGCGGTGAAATCGTCGAACGTGGCGAAACCCGCCGCATCTTTGAGGCTCCTGCTCATCCTTACACTCGACAGTTGCTTGCGGCCATTCCCGGCAGAAAGCCGTTTGTCGCTCCCAAGTTCTGAATCTGAACACAAAAACTGGAAAAGACACATGATTGTAAAACGATCATTGCACGCATTGAGACTGATGGGAGCAAGCCTGCTTCTCATGTCTGCAACGCTATCAACAACCCATGCGCAGGCACCTGCGGACTATGGCAAGACCCATGAATTGGTGGTGGCGCTGCCTTACGCCTTGCAGACCCTTGATCCAGCCGTCGGGGGCAATTTGCGCGGCGATCTGAGCATCATCGCCTCAATCTATTCGCCACTGACGCGCCTTGATGGTGAAGGCAAACTGGTGGGTGTTTTGGCCAAGGACTGGAAACAGGAGTCGGATACGCGTTGGGTGTTTGATCTGCGCGACGACGTGGTTTTCTCCAACAATGTGCCATTTGATGCTCACGTCATTAAGTGGAACATCGAGCGCATTCTATCTTCCGAAAAGCCAAGCTGGATCGTCTCGTCGATGAAGGCGGTTGATAAGGTTGAAGTCCTTTCACCGCATCAGGTTGCCTTTACGCTGAAAGCGACCGACATTGAGTTTCCCAAACGTCTGGCAGGCATTTTCTATCTGGAACCGGAATGGGCCAAGTCACACAATCCAGCGATTGAGGCTCTTGGCACCGGCCCCTATAAGCTGGTAAGCTATAATCCAGAGGGCGAAGTTCGCCTTGAAGCCAATGAACATTATTTCGGCAAGGCAGCACCGTTCACCAAGGCGCAGTTCCGAGTTGTGGTCGATGCAGCAGCTAAGATCAACGGCCTGAAATCCGGCGAGATTGATGCGGCAGCTGTTATCGCGCCGCAGGATCTCGCACAGCTCGAAAGTAATGGTAATCTGGTAGCAGGTGCGCGCCCAAGCACGCGCGTACAGATCATCCGTTTCAACACCAACATCAAGCCGCTTGATGATGCGCGTGTGCGGCAGGCTTTTAACTACGCCATTGATAAGGAAGCTATTACCAAGGCGCTGTTCAAGGGATTGGTAAGCCCAGCCAACAGCCAGATCATCACCAGCTTCCATGAGGGCTACAACACAGACCTGAAGCCATGGCCTTATGATCCCGAGAAGGCCAAAGTGCTGCTTGCGGAAGCGGGCTATTCGGATGGCTTTGATGCCGAGATGGTGTTTGGCAAAGGCACCTATGTCGGTGGAGAGCAGGCAGCGCAGATTATCGCGGCCCAGCTGGCAGCGGTTGGTGTCCGTGTGCAGCTCAATATTCTGCCTGCCTCGTCCCATGCCGAGCGCGCGGCGTCTGACAAAGCCGCTGGCCTGACGTGGTTTGGTTACGCGGATACGGCAAGCATTGCTGCCGAAACACTGACCTATCTCGGCAGCACGCATTTTCAGACAATTGGACCCGTTCCAACCGCCTTTGACGAAGCAGTGAAGCAGGCAAAAGGCGCACTCACCAAGAACGCCGAGCTTGCATCGGTCAAACGCGCGACCGAAGTGGCATCTGACGAAGCGCTTGCTGTCTTCCTTTGGGATCTGCCGCAAACCTATGCCTACAGCAACAAAGTCGTATGGGACATCCGCCGGGATGACTGGACGCTGCCATACGAAATCAAACCTGCTGAATAAGCCTCTCTTCCAACATACAGAATACAGGAAATACTTATGACCAGTGGTCTGACGAAATACATCCGACACAAGAGAAAGCTGCACGACGCACGAAAGGGACAGCCTGCAGGCTCCGGCCAGCTTTCCGCTAGCGTTGTTGCCGAAGGACGCAGCGGTATCCGTCGTCTTTTCATTCGTGATTTTCAGATTATCACCGATGGATCGCCCGCTGGCGGTGGCTTTGATCTTGGTCCGGCCCCGGGTGAATTGCTGATCGGCGCCGTTGCTGGTTGCCTCAATCATGGCTTTCTCATTCAGGCATCCCTGCTCGATATCGAGATCGATGCGCTGGAAGTTGTCGCTGAAGCTGTCAGCAAACCGGGACAAATCGGAACAGGCTCAAGCGAGCCAGTTGATCTGGAACTTCGCTACACCGCGAAAATCCAGTCTCCCGCATCTGACGTTGAGCTGGAAAACCTGCGCCAGCGTGTTGAGCTTAATAGCTTTGTTTATAACGTCGTTACCCGCGGCGCTTCAATTGCAGGACGTCTGGAAAGGATCACCGCATGACCATTCGAGTTATCGAGACAGACAAGGCAACTTCCGGCGGTCTGCGTTTCGCCACGCGAACGACCCCTGAGCCGGGTTATGGGGAAGTGCTTATCGATGTCACACACACCTCGCTGAATTTCGGTGAAACCCGGCGTGGTGCGCGCGGTCTTGAGGCTGATGGTACGGTTCTTGGGTGGGATGCGTCCGGTGTGATTGTAGCCGTTGGCCCACAAACCAAAGCGCCTTCCATTGGAACACTGGTTGTCACACGCGCCCCACTTGGAGCCTGGGCTGAAAAGCGCATTGCGCATGTTGAGGATATCGCGGTCATTCCGGAGGGTGTCGATCCGGCAGAAGCTGCAACCCTGCCAACGGCAGCTGTTACGGCGCTAGCGACCTTGCAGCTTGGTGGGCCTATTCTCGGCAAGACAGTTCTGATCACCGGTGCTTCTGGCGGCGTAGGCCGCTTTGCAATCCAGCTCGCACGGCTGGGTGGTGCGCGTGTTATCGCCTCTGTGGGATCGGAAGCCAGTGCAGCGGGTCTGACAGAACTTGGTGCGGACATTGTTGTGACCAGCCTTGATGATGTGAAGGAAGGTATCGATCTGGTGATCGAGAGTGTCGGCGGGGCGCAACTCGTGCAATCTTTCAAGCTTCTTAACCGTCATGGCAATGTGCAGAGCCTCGGCTGGGCTTCAGGGGAAGACGCAGTGTTTGGTCATCTCGGCACGGTTGGTCCGGTTGGGCGTCACATTCATGGCTTCCTGATTTCCGAGTATCGGGTAGGCTCTTATCTCACGGCACTGCTGCGATGGCTGGCTGAGGGCAAGCTCAAGACAGAAGTTAAGTGGCGCGGCGACTGGAACCAGTTTGACCAGGCTGTCGCCGCCCTTCTTGACCGGCGTTTGCATGGTAAGGCCGTTTTGGATGTGAAACCATGAATGCACATGCCCAATCTTTCCGGCATGCGCAATGGTTTGATCCGCCAATCGAGGCGGACATCCGGGCGCGTGTCGAGCAGGTTAAAACTGAGCTTGCGCCGCATGTGGTAGAGCGGGACCGTAAAGGTTCCGCCCCCGTTCAGGAAGCAGTACTTCTTCGGCAGTCCGGTCTGGCAGCACTAACTATCGATGATGGTCTGGCGTTGTTTCGCAAAGCTGACGACCGCCGGGAAGCGATAGGCACACGCTGGCGACATGCACTTTTTGCGATCCGGGAGATTTCACGCATCGATTTATCGAGTGCAGCACTTCTCGGTTATAATTACATGCATCTGCTGCGTATTGAGATTGCCGGGCGTGGACCGGTGTTCTCAAGAGCTGTGGCAGATTCGTTGCGGACGCCGACACTTTGGGGCGGTGCCAACAATCCAGGTGGTCCTGCCGCAGACCTCAAGCGGGTTGATGGCGGATATATTGCCAATGGAAGGAAAAGCTTCGCAACTGCCGCACAAACAGCTGACCGTCTGGTCGTCGGCGAAAGCTATCGCGCGCCCGATGGTCATGAACAACGTCTGACATTCGTCCTTGATGCAGCCACACCGGGTATTGTCCACGCTGACGACTGGGATGGTATTGGTGCGCGTCGCTCCGCATCAGGCAGTCTGGTATTTGAAAATGTATTTATTTCGGATGACGCGATTTTCAGCACATCGGCAGCCGATCCAACAAAGCGTCCCCTCAATGAATCGATAGGCTCGCTGGCTTTTCAGATCATGTTCGTCAATTTTCTCAATGGAACGGCGTTAGGGGCAATTGATACTGCATTGTCCCAATTGCACTTGCGCAAAAACGGCCAGAACACATCAGTGCCGGACTATATCGCCGATACAATTGGCAATTCTATCACCTCAGCCAACGCATCTTTTGCGCTTTCAACTGTCGCCAACAAGGCGTTTGGCGAACTGGTTGCAGACATTGATGAGAACCGTTTGACACCGGAACGCCGTGGCGAGATTGCTGATCTCATATCACAGGCCAAGGTTGCTTCGGACGCAGCAGCGCTGTCAGTAACATCGCGCATTTTTGAAGCCGTTGGCGCGCGTTCCGCGACTTTGAAGCAAGGGCTGGATCGCTATTGGCGTGATGCTCGTATCTACACGCTGCATGATCCTGTGGCTGTAAAAATACAGGAAATTGGCAGATATGCCGTTGATCTTGAGTTTGCGACGCCTTCGGCGAACAGTTGATTTTGTCAGCACTTATCTCATAAGTATCGTCCAGCTTTCAAAGCTGGACGGCCTGTCACGCAAAGAGCGAACTGATGGATATAACTGACGCAAAATCCAGGCATCCGAAAGAACGCCGGAAAAAAGGAAGCTGGCGCTTCCTGTTCCGCTCGGACAGTGTTGCGCTCAATCTTGTTGCGACCGTCGCCGCGTCAAAAGACAGAGCCAAGGGTATCGACCGCTTTTCGGAGCCTTCACTGCTCGACAGATGGCTTTGTGAAGCGGCGTTGCCACCACTTGCAGGTTCTGTGACGGACGAGGACCTTGCAAAGACAAAGTCTTTGCGAGAGGCAATATTCAGACTGGCCGACAATCGTATCAATCAAAGTGAGATTTCGGTGTCGGATATTGCTTTGATCAACGCTCATGCCCGTTCAGGTATGCCGGTTTTGCGTATTGCTTGCGATGGCTGTAGTGCCGAGCCGCCCGAGCCAGCCGAAATGAACGAAATTCTTGGCGTTATCGCGCGCGATGCTATTGATGTTTTCACCGGGCCATATCGCACGCGCGTCAAGCAATGCGCTTCGCCCCGCTGTCATGTGATGTTCGTTGATAAATCACGGGCAGGTAATCGGGTTTGGTGTGCCATGTCTCCATGTGGAGATCAGGCAAGTGCGCGCGCGTACCGTCAACGACGTCAGAAAATATAAAGGTATTCATGAGCGTAGTCAGGATGGCAGCCACTGTCGATAATGGTGGTTTGTACGAATATTGCGCTGGCCCCTCCTGAACTACTGACGCTTCATCTAAGCGCCGCACGGTAATTATTTGAAAAACTCGACGCTAAAGATGCGCGATTTAGCCGACAGCGCAACTGCTAGAGGCTTTGAGGCATTATATCAGGCTGAGTTCAGGCGCTTAACTTGGCCCATTCTGGCGCGGTGCTGTCGTCTTCGAGGCCACCGTTGCGGGCGAATTGTTCCAGCGTCATGGAATCGAGAACGCCAGCAATGGCTTCGCGCACGAGCAGCATTGACCGGCGCACCTGACAGGCGCGGTGATCTTCGCAATCTTCGCAGGGCTGATAGGCCATTCGGCTTGCGCAGCGGATGGGTGCAAGCGGTCCGTCGAGAACGCGGACCACCTGGCCTATCGTGACATCGGCTGCCGGTTTGGAAAGGCTATAGCCGCCGCCGGGGCCTTTCTTGGAGCGCAGGATGCCATCGTTGCGCAGTTCCAGAAGAATGGCGTCGAGAAATTTCTTGGAGATATTATTCTTGGAAGCAATCTCGGCGACGAAAGCGCTTTCGCCGGGTTCAAGCAAGGCAAGATGCGCCAGTGCTTTCAAACCATATTTGCCCTTCTTCGTCAGCATGAACACTCCACGGATAGTCGCCAATGGCTGGTTGCGCATGCTTTTGCACGAAATCGAGCGAATAGATAGTCTATTTACAGGTAATAGACCCCGATGCGCTTCCCGCCGATGATCTCGACTGCGATATCCATATCGTAAATGTCGCTCAGAATTTCCGGATGGATCAG
>NZ_JBQEPD010000048.1:0-15608 GCF_052045675.1 Brucella sp. 22210 | reverse complement strand
CGATCCGGAAGACAACAGCAGAACGGAAAATCTGGGCCAATATTCCTCCCAAATCCAACCGTAAGGACGTCTTCGCGTTCTCGCCATGGGTATATCGCCAAAGAAACCTGGTCGAGCGCTTCTTTAATCGCATCAAACACTATCGTGGCATCGCCACGCGTTACGACAAGAACCCGGACAATTTCCTTGCTGCTGTCAAACTGATCGCTGTCCGCATCTGGTGCATCAGTTTATGAGTCTACGCCCTAGGCAAGGCTCAGATCCCTTTCGTCATAACGCCGCACAAGTTTCAACGGCGAAAGCGTCGCGCCTCCCCAATAGGCAGCGTTGCGGGAACGACCACGGGTCTCGACCCACGCAAGCAGAATACGAAACATGTTATGGTCGCGCTTGACGAGGGTCTGGAACACGAAATGGAAGGCAATGCCGACCAGGGCGTATCCGATTGATCCTGCGCCGATATAGAGGATGGTTGTCAGCATGACATTGATGCCCATCGCTTCCATAGTCACGCCGGCAATCATTGCCGGACGCGTGCAGGCCAAAAACAGTGTATCTTCTTCGAGAACGGGTGTGCTTGTCATGAACTTCAGCTGCCAACAATAGTGCCGACGAGCTCGGAAGCGCCCGCTATCACCCCGATGCCGATGATCCAATAGCCCGCGCGCCTCAAATCCATATATCCAAACATCCAGGCAATCGCGATAATGATGACCGCGATCGTCGCGAGAAGCCTGAAGATGTTACCGCTCAGGAGATCCACGATATTTTGCAGTATGGTCTCGATGCCAGCTGACTGTGCAAAAGCCGGCTCTGCTAAAGCCGTAACGATGGCGATGCCCATGAGCGTGGAAGCGATAAGCGGACGTGTTTTGGCCTTGGAAATCATTCACTTTGCTCCGATCGATTATTCTGGAAAACGAAAACAGAAGAGTGCCGCCTGGAACGAAACACGTCCCACAAAACGGGATCTTCGTTTTGGGCGATGTTTATGCCGACTTTGTCGTCCGCTTGTTCCTTGGCCTGATCTTTCCGGGCTCCCTCCCGGTTTGGCTCGACGAGGACGAGCGACTTTAGTCTTGATGAAAGGCGCTTTGCTTCGTCGCGCACCTGTTGGTCATATCGGACTATTTCGCCTGGAGATCGATCGTCTCGCTCATAATAGGATTGAAGCATAACCGTCTCGGCACCTTCCGGGTTACGGCCGAAACGTTGGGCGAGACGATAGTAGCCATCAAGAAGCGTGGCGGTAGCCTTGAGATTCAGGCAAGGATCAAAGGCATCGGAAACGGAAAGGTTCAGTCTTTGAAGCTGTTCTACGCCGATCCCACCCAGTCCAATCCGGATATCCTGACGGTCCGTGATGAGTGATGTCGCTATCTCGATCGCCTCGGCTTTACTCGCTGGCTGCGCGGCAAGCGGCTTGCCGCTATTGATGCGGATATTGAAGGGCTGGAACTTGCTCTCGAGACTAACGACAGCGGCCAAAGTTTCCATTTGAACCATTGGCGCGCAGTTTTGTGCTATGTCGACGAATGCAGTACCCATCGCTCAATACCAGACGCGTTGTATGCCGACGCCATCGATCGACACGTCGATATAATGTGGTTGTTTCCGAATGTTCGGACGCGTGAGGGAATAGCCCATGCACTGAAGTCGACCGTCCTGGCGCTGCAATCGAACCGACAGGACCGAGCTGGATTGAGTTCCGCGATTGTCACGATCCAAAGCGCACAGGGAACGCCTCACGTTCTGCAGAGTGATGGAAACGCAGGTCGCCTCTTGACCCAAAGGGACGTAGCTACGCGACAGCCGATAGCCTGCATCGCAATAATATGGCTCATAACCCGGACGCGAACTCTGAAATCCCGCACCGCTACAGGTTGGAAAGGCATGACCCTTTGCAAGCTCACGCCAGAGTTTTTGGATCGGAGGATCGCATTCAGCAAATTCGGTTGGCCCTCCCGGATTGGAAAGGCAGAGGATGACCTTGCATCCCCATTCATCAGCGCGCGCATTGCCGCCTGAAATCAGGTAAGGTAATGAAAGAGACGAAAGAGTTAGCAGGCATTTAAGCAGAAGGTTTTTCATGGACTTGCCCCTCCGAAACGATGACACCACGCTATGGAAGCAGCGTCATACGGTAACGCAATGCATTTTGACTATCGTATATACCACAGTTAAATGACATGACAAGAGCGCTTAAATCTCAATTGCACAGTCTCGCCTTTTCCGGACTGATCCTTCACGAGATCCTCGACAATCCGATGGAAGGCGAGACTCCGCAGGCGCGCGTAAAAGAGATCGGCATGATGACGATCCTTTACACGATGACGCAGACGCACCAGAAGCTAAATCTCACAAATATAATGGAAATCACTGAATTGACGCGCAGCGGTGTGAAGGAGACAGTTGATCTTCTCGTGAAACGCGGCATGTTGACCGAAACCATGGTGACGAACTCCATGGGTCGTGGAACAGCGCGACAATTCGAGATCTCCAAAAGCCTTCTGGACAAGCTGCAAAGCTTTGAAAGCTGACAGAAACAAAAAATAAACTGATTTATTTGCGCCTGAGAGAAATCATGCGGGGCGCAGACGGTCAAGTTTACACATCCCCGTCTCCGGGAAAAGCACCGGGGATTTAAATAATCCGGCTGATCAATACGAACGTGCCAAGACCACAGGCAAGCGCCAGAACGACAAACGGGACAGCTGGTATCCGATCTAGCCAATTCGGATGATCGGATACGCGTGCAGTACGTATCACTTCCTCGCCTTCGGTTAGAAGCGACTTCAACGCACCGGACCTGTGAAAATCGGGATTGCCCTCCATGGCCCCTCTCCTCTTTGTATGGATCGATTTTTACCATCCAGACAAAAAACGGTCATCCCTAACTTTCGTCCATTTCTACGTCGTTTGACGGATAACAGACCGGGAACATAGGGATAGTTCACCGAAATGAATCGGTCCGAGCGGATTGATTCAAAACTGTTGTTAGACGGGAGGGACGGTTTCAGCGATCTTTTTGACATGATCGCCCAGCAGTTGCATCTTTATGTCGAACGGACAGACCCGAATAAAAAACATGGCCCGTTACTACGCCATGCATATTTCCTATTCGCTGTTTGGAGAACCCTGCCTGACACGCCAGTGGGGGCGGATCGGGACCTCCGGACAGGTCAAGCTGCAACATTTCCAACAGGAAACGGAGGCCATCAAAATGTTCCTGACTGTAGCCCGGAAAAAACAGGTGCGAGGCTATAGACCCAGATAAGGATCACATGCCTGCCATGAGTGTAGCACCGTTACGATTTGACCAAAAAAAGAACGCCCGCTTCGCAGGGAGGATGAGAGCGACGCGGGCGGATCCTGAACGGCACGACTTGGGAGGAGGCGTGTCGTGCCACACGTCCGGCGTCTATTCTGTCACAAATGACCGGTTCCATGTAGCAACGCAATAGCCACTACAACTCTTCATTACCGTGATCTGTCGGCATTTAGCATGCCAGCCATTCAACGGTGAGAACTGCTTTTCTTCGCTTCCAGCCGTTCCTTTAAAAGGAGCTTGAGCCGAGCATTTTCTGCTTCCAATTCCGCCAGTTCACTGTCTGTCACCTGCCCGTTACTAACGTTTGGCTTGCGATCACGAGAGCGTTTTTGCATCGACACAGAAACCCTTTGTGCGGAGCGATTTTCGTCGACCGTCGTTTCAGACGTTGTTGTTTCACTCTGCAATGTCGGATCGAACGGCGTGAGTGGCTTTTTGGGCGGCGCTGATGCTTGTGATGAGGCTTCTGAGTTGATCTGCGAGGGAGTTGCAGCATCTGTTTCTGCGCCCTCTTCCGCCGTCTGGATCGCCAGTACCTTTTTTGCCGTTGATTGGTCTTCGGATGGGGATTTTCTTGCTCGGGCGCGCTTTTGAGCAGGCTTCTTACCTGATGATGACGCCGTGAGATCGACGTGCGCCAAGTTTCTCCCTGGCTGCCCCAAGCTTGACGGAGCCTCGTCCGCTTGCGGCTTGTCCACGGCCGCCACAGGTGAATATTCCAGCTCACCGTCAGGATCTGGCCTGAAGGCTGTTTCATCGTGGCGTTTGGTTGTGACCTTGATCGAGAGCTTTGCATGCGACGCTGCGTCAGGCTGCTGCAGGCGATCCGCGGACTCGCCTTCAATATCAGGCACTTCGCTAACCGCACTGTCGCCTTTATGTGACCGCCAGTTTTTGAGCCCCGCAACGAGCCGCTCGCCCCATGATTTCATTGTCGGTTTATCCCCTGTTCCTGCTAAGTGGATATGAAGAGATACTGTCTGTTTCATCTCGATAGCATAATAGCTAAGCAACGATAAACCGATCACCGCCGTATGACCAGACGCAAGTGTTCTGAAGATATTCCACAATCGCGGGGATGGGTTAATTAGGTGAAGACGCGCCATTAACATGGTATTTCCAAAATAAAAACGAACAATAAATAAAATATTTCAAATTAATAAGTATAATATTGGCGTAATATAAAATTACTTAATACAGCAATCATTTACAGTTATGTTCTCCTCTCAAAAACGAGGAGGATCGTTATGGCGAAGATCGTGGGAACAGAGCATTCCGACAATATTGTGGGTTCGGATGAAAATGACCGCATTTGGAGTCTGGCCGGAAATGATTTTGTCGAAGGCGGGCTCGGCAATGATATTATAGATGGAGGGGCTGGCGATGATGTGCTGACGACCGGTGCGGGCGCTGCGTCCGGGTTCGACGAACTCACAGGAGGAGCAGGCAATGACCGCCTCATATTCAATGTTGTCGGCGGCGCCGCTCGTGGTGGAGACGGGACTGATACGCTCGTGGTGGATCTGTCGAACCAGACGGACGCAGTTGTGTTCAATTCGCCGCAAGGCCACGCTTACTGGGGTGATCCGACCGTCAGTGACGCCCACCTCTATTTCACGGATCTCGAACGATTGAACCTTCAGACCGGTGCAGGAGGTGACACCATCGACGCATCCGGTTTCGCGTTCGCCAACATTCGGGCGGGGGATGGGGACGATCAGGTCTTGGCCGGAAATGGAAATGATCAGATTTCCGGCGGAGCTGGACAGGATCAAATCCTGGGTGGGGATGGAGAAGATCAAATCCGGGGCGGTCGCGGCAGCGATATCATTGATGGTGGCAATGGCGATGACGACGTTTCCGGCGACGAAGGGAACGATACGCTGCTGGGCGGCGGCGGTAATGACAGTTTTTCGGCGGGCGTGCAGGATAGTTATTATGCCGGTTACTGGTTTCGGATGTCGGGCGGCGACGGTGACGATACGTTTTCGATTTACTCCGATGGCAGTTTTGGCAGTGTCGACGGTGGCGAAGGCGTCGATACGCTCTCGGTCAATTTTGTGACGATGTTGCTCCCGGTTTCACCTTCGACGCAGCTTCCTACGCCACCATCGAAAAGTTCGATCTCGATGTTCGTTCAGCGGCCAGGGGCGCCCAGATATTCGGCGGGAATGGCGATGATCGCATCACCAGTTCGGAGACGTTTCGTGAAGGCTTTAGTGGTCACGACACCTATGACGGTCGCGGAGGCGATGATTATATTTATGGCGCTAGCGGTTCCGACAGTCTCCTTGGAGGAGAGGGTAATGATGAACTGAATGGCGGCGACGGTTCAGACCGATTGCTCGGTGGATCGGGCTCCGACGTCTTCACTGGAGGAGGCGGTTCCGACACATTCATCTGGGACGATGAATCCGTCCAGTCCACAGGCCTTGACCGGGTCACTGATTTCGACGTGGACAGCGGTGATGTTCTGCTATTGCGCGGTATCGACGCGATCGCGAATTTTGAAAGTTTTGTCGCTGCATCAGTCGATACACAAGATGGTGTTTTCGTGAGCGCCGACGATTCGGGAAACGGATTCATCATCGAAAACGTTAAACTTGCGGAACTGACGGAAAACGATGTCGCCTTCGCCTG
This sequence comes from Brucella sp. 22210, assembly GCF_052045675.1. NCBI lineage: Bacteria > Pseudomonadati > Pseudomonadota > Alphaproteobacteria > Hyphomicrobiales > Brucellaceae > Brucella > Brucella sp. 22210. The sequence goes on along the minus strand of NZ_JBQEPD010000048.1, from coordinate 9,637 downwards.
AGACGCAACGATCCGGCAAAGCATCATCAAAACAAAATCCGCTTATGGGCGAAACATAGGAGCATGCAAATCCGCATCGCGCATGGGCGGGGCTTTAAACGTTGCGCGATGCCACGCATCCCGCAACGGATTGTTCGCATTCCAGCGGCCGGAGTTAATCGTCAAGTGACGGCGGCGGAAGTCAATCAGCCGTCGCAGCGGCCTGTCATTTGAGCCGCTGTTCGAAGCGTTTCAGCATCAAGAGTAAGCCACCATTCTCCGCACGCAGCTTTGCAGCCCATTCGCGTCTCAAGTTTGCATTTTCGGTTTCGAGAGACGACAGCTCAATCTGAATATCGGGCTTAGCGACTGTTCGACTTTCCGCCTGTTTCCGCCGTCCTGGCTTTTTTAACGGGCGTCGAACGGAGTCCTCCTCCTGCGCAATCTCTCCTGCTCTTATGTCTGGTTGTGGTTTTGCAGTTTTGATCGGTGCTTCAGCGGGAATAGCAGTGACAGGTTCGTCCAGGGGCACTGTTTCAGCCGTTCCCACCTTTGCGTTGCTCACCACCGGCGGGGCGGGATCAGGCGTTACAGGAGCCTCTGGCAAGGGGAGTATCGCATCCGCTTCCACTTCACGGGCTTACGATTTCAAATCGAGGTTTCCCCACAAGGAGGCGTTGCCCTTGCGAGCGCGTCTGTTTTTATATTCAACGACAACAGTACGGTTTGGATTTTTCATCCTTGAATAGCTTCTCCGATAAATTTTACGATGGTGCCCGAAGGCTCATAGCTGACTATAGACCTCGCTCGCGATTTTCAACAGTCGATCAACGAATGGAGTTGTCTTCAAACGTCCCGAAGTCGTGCCTGCCTCACGACACCCTGACATCCGCACTATAGTTTGGCAAGGACCGGAATAGTAGGCCGATCTTAAGCTAGAGCTTCTTCGTTTTCATCTCTGAATTGACCGCCAGATCGCTGTGACGAAAGCGGTATCGAAAACTGAGCAGGCGGCAGTGTGCCATTGACCACAAAATCACCAATCTGACGCCCGCGGTAAATCAAAGGGTTATGCGAGGAAATCGCCCTTGCATTTCGCCAGAACCGATCAAAGCCACGCCCTCGGCTCAATGCTGAGGCGCCGAGCCCGCCAAAAAGCGCTGCCGTTGCTTCCAATATCTGTGTCACGGTGGATATCTGGGCCTGATAGACTTCGATCTCCAGCCGCGCGCGATCGTCTTCGTCGGCGTCACCGGAGATGAGCTTCTTGAAAAACCTCTCCGATGCTGTGGCGGCGTTAAGCGTCGCTACATTCGCACTGTAGACCTTCGAAACCACTTCTCCGACGACCTGGAGTATTTGAGGATCATGCTTGGCTGTGCCGGTATTGCCGTGGGCGTAAGTGCGCTGGCGATTATCGAGATAGGCGGCAGTTTCACGTACAGCGGCGCGTCCTATTCCAGAAAGGGTTGAGAGATGGATAAGCTGATACACGGACGGCACGTGAACCGCCCTGCCGACGGCGGGCTGAATGTCTGCTTCAGCAATCGACACGTGATCATAGACCACCGTGCCGCTGGCCGTGAGCGTCTGACCGAAGCCGTCCCAATCGTCGACGATAGTTACGCCTTTCGCATTTGTCGGCACGAGAACGGTGACGGCAATATCTCCACGGTTTGCCGTGACATGGATCCAGTCGACATAAAGCGCGCCGGTCGTATAATATTTTGTTCCGTTCAGCTCTAATTTGTCGCCCTCCCCGGTCACGACCGTTGAAAAACTGCCGTGCTGGGAGACGCCTGGCTCGGTATGGGCCGGTGCAAAAAGCGCACCTTTAGCGGCTGCTTCGAGCCAGCGTCGGGACCAATTTTTATCTGCATGGTGCAGCGCAATTTCCACAAAGCCAAAGTGACCACGAAGAATCTGCGTCAGATTCGAATCCGCTTCAGACAGTTCGGTCAGCAAGGCAAAAAGGTTCGTCAGACTAGTGCCCTCGCCGCCAAATTCAGTTGGGACGCGAAGCGCGCCAAAGCCACTCTTCCGTAAGAGGTCAACAGCTTCATAAGGAAGTAACCGATCGCGATCACGGGCGATCGCGCCTTGTTTGATTTCATCAAAGACGGGACGAAAGCGCTTTGCAAGCCGTTCGAAATCCTCCGTTGGCACATGCGGCCAAACGAAATTCTTGTTGGACATTCGCTGTTCCTGAATAAAATTTTCGGGAATGGGTTCTCACCGTGAAGAGGCTGCTTTGCGCAGTCGGGTATATTCCAGACGTGGAAGAGATTGGAGCAGCTTTCGCGTGTAGATATGATGGGGATGATAGAAGACTTCGTCCGCCGTACCTTGCTCAACAGCAACCCCATTCTGCATGACGAGGACGCGGTCACTCATGTGGTGAATCACACCCAGATCGTGAGAAATGAACAGGTAACTGACCCCTAGCTGCGTCTGCAAATCGGACAAAAGGTCGAGGATTTGCGCTTGCACAGAGACGTCAAGAGCCGACACGGCTTCATCGAGGACGATGATCTCTGGATTGGTCGCGATGGCGCGCGCTATAGCAACACGTTGTCGCTGTCCGCCCGACATGCGCAGTGGCCACTGGTCGAGATGGGCCGCTGTCAGGCCCACGGTCTCGAGCAATTCGGTCGCCCGATTTCGAGCCCGACCGGCGTTGTTTGGATCCCCGAGGATTATCGCATCGGTAAGAATGCGCGACACTCGCCAGCGCGGATCAAATGAAGACAGCGGGTCCTGATAGACGACCGAGATGCGCCTTCGGATCTCCTGTTGCTCGGCTGGCGTAGCGTGGCTCCATTTTTGCGCGAGAAAGCGCACTTCACCGTCGTCGGGTGTTTCGAGCGCCAGCGCGACGCGGGCCAAAGTGGTCTTACCGGAGCCTGACTCGCCCACGATTCCCAGAGTCTCGCCGCGTCCGAGCCTGAATGACACGTCCTTTACAACTGTACGGCGGACGCCGTCGGGCCCGCGGAAACTCTTGACAATATTGCGTGCGTCCAGAAGCGGCGGTTCGTTTTCTGAACGTTGCCGGTCGGGTGAGGTGAAAAGTTCAGGGGTAAATACGGCGTTGTTTGCTGAAAGGCGCGTGCCCTTTGTGTGCTCGCTCGGGATCGCATCGATGAGTTGTTGTGTGTAGGAGTGCCGCGGTTGGCCAAGGACCTGTTCGCTCGGTCCGGCCTCGACGATTTGGCCGCCCTTCATCACGAGGATGACATCCGCGAGCTTGGCGACCACGGCAAGATCATGGCTGATCAAAATGATGCTGGCGCCGCGGGAGAGCATCTGTTTCAAGACAGCAAGGACTTGCGCCTGCACAGTGACATCAAGAGCCGTGGTGGGTTCATCGGCAATCACGATGTCAGGTTGCAAAGCGATGGCCGAGGCAATGAGCGCTCGCTGGCGCAAGCCGCCCGAAAGCTCACCTGGCCTTTGCCTTGCCCGCAATTCCGGCTCAGGCACACCGACATCTGCTAGTGTCTGCAACACCTTCTCTCGGCGCGTCCGGCGTGTGCCCCAATTGTGAAGCGACAAAGCCTCATCGACTTCCTTTCCGACCGGTCGCAATGGGTCGAGCGAGACCAATGCATCCTGCAGGATGAAACCGACCTTTGCGCCGCGCACGCGCCTCCACCATGAATCCGGACGTCCAAGAAGCGTTTGTCCTTCAAGGGTGAGCGTGTCGGCCGTGACGTCCGCATTCTCCCCCGCCAGTCCCACAAGAGAACGAGCAGTCACACTTTTTCCGGAACCGGATTCGCCGACGAGCGCGATGCATTGGCCAGCGTGGAGATCAAGATCGACGCTCTTGACGACGTGCTTTCGTACACCATCTTGATCCGTAAACGAAACATTCAACCCACGGGCTTCCAATAGCTTTTTGCTGGCCGAAAGTCCTGTGGTTCGCGCAATTGAAACTTCGGTATCAAACGTCATCGGCGGGTATTTCCTTCTGCGATATCCTGGAGATACTGGCCGATCTGCGTAAACGACAATGCTACAAGAACGATCGCGAGACCCGGAAATATTTCGAGCCACCAGGCAACCGTGATGTTGGCCTTCCCCGCCTCCAAAAGCGCACCCCACTCAGGAGAGGGCGGTGCAACACCGAGCCCCAAAAAGGACAGACCAGAGGCCCAGACGACAGACTGACCAATGCCAAGAGCCACGAGACCAACCAGTGGGCGGAACGCGTTTGGCGCGATGTGTTGGACGAAAACTGTCCACCATGGATGGCCGAGCGCTCTGGCCGCCTCGACATAGCCAGACTGTTTCACTTTTAAAGTCTGAGCCCGGATCAGCCGGGCGTATCCCGGTGTGGTTCCCAGACCGACCGATATCAAAAGGCTCGTAGCCGATGGACCGAGCAAAGCCACAAAAAGCAACGCCAACAAAAGCGTCGGAAACGCCAGCAGTATTTCGAGGATACGGTTTACGGGCTCCGCGATCCAGCGAGGGGCAAGAGCGGTGGTGAAGCCCAGCACTGTAGCGCCAGCGAAAGCTACGGCCATCGCTCCGACGCCAATCAGCAACGATCCACGCGTTCCCCAGACAATGCGGCTATATAAGTCCCGGCCAATTTCGTCAGTGCCAAGCCAATGGTCCACGTTCGGTGACGTCAAGGAAGCCAAAAGGTCAGTATCGAATGCAGAGTGCGTGGAGAGAATTGAGGGCGCGATGGCGGCGATCATAAAGAACAGCACCACAATCGCGGAAAGAACTACGGAAAGTGGGGTTCCGACAATCCTAGATAGCGCTTTTCCCGCAATTGTTTCGGAACTAGCGCCAGTGACGATATCGCTCATGCCGCACCTCGCAAACGTGGATCGACGATGAGGTAAATCAGATCGAGAACGAGATTGATCACCACGTACAAAAAGCTGCTGAGGATGACGCAGCCAGACACCAGAGCAAAATCCTTGTTGCTAACAGCATCGACGACGATGGCTCCCAACCCCGGTCGCGCGAATACCGTCTCGACGAGAACGGTCCCGGATAGTAGATGTCCAATCGCCCATCCGCTAAGGGTGACGCCGGGAATTAGCGCATGTCGAAGGACGTGGCGTGCGCGTACACCCCACCCGCTCATGCCACGCGCCCTCGCCGACAGCACAAAGGGTTCGCGCATCGTCCGATCGAATTCGCTTCTGATAGATTGCCCGAGGAAGCCGGCAAGAGGGATGGCAAGCGTCACGGTTGGCAACACGCTATTCATGAAACCTGTTCCCCCGATTACGGGAAACCAGCGTAGTCCGATGGCAAAAACGATCAGCAACAGGATACCGATCCAGTATTGTGGTAGCCCAGCCATGATAGTCTCTGTGGCCGAACCGAAAGCCCCAAGCCGACGGCTACGCCCAGCGGTGAACAACGTCCAGGGGACAGCGAATATCCAGGCGAGCAAAAGTGCGGAGCCGGCGAGCGTGAAAGTGGGTACGATCTGCTCGCCGATAATGTTGGCGACCGAGCGCTGCAACTCGAAAGACGTCCCCAGGTCGCCGTGCAGCAACCCGGTTACGTAGCGGATATATTGCGTCAATATGGGTTGATCGAACCCATACATCGCGTTGATCGGTGCTAATTCCTCCGGCGTCCGTGCGATCGTCTGTCCTGAGGTGATGTTGAGCAGAATGGTCGCACGGTCGCCCGGGAGGATCGCCAGCACGATAAAGGTAATGGTCACCGCTCCCCACAGCACGAAGATCGCCGATCCGACTTTGAGCAGCACCGTTCGCAGGATGCCGAAAGCCGGATATGGGCGGACCTTGGTGTGCCCTATCGGCACCGCATCGATGACAGAGGTGTCGATAGCCATCGCTCAATCCTTCACGAAGTAGGCGTCATAAAAGTTTAGAAGCCCATTTCCCTGGTCCTGCCAGAGACCTCTCAGGTCTTTTGTGACCGCAACATTGTAGGTGAAATTATAGACGCCGATCGCCACGGCTTGATCGTCAAACCATTTCTGAAGCGCGCTGTATTTTTGAAGCCTCACCTTCGGATTTGCTTCGCGTTGCGCGTCGATGATCTCGGCCTCTACCGTGGGATCATTGAAAAATGAGGTGTTATTGCCGTTGGGGCGGCCGTTGAGCTGATGGTTGTAAACGATGTCCAGAATATTCGGCGACGGCCAAACCCAATAACCGAAGCTGATTTCTTTCTCTTCCGGCTTGGAATAAGCGCCAGCAAAACCTTCCGTTTGTGTCAACGGAATGAGGTTCACTTTGATGCCAACAGCCTTGACCTGATCCTGAATGACCTGGAGAGCCGTCGCACCTTCGGTATTGATAATCGCCTGATTGAACGGGAGGCGCGCCTCCAGGGTCTTGCCATCCTTAGCACGGTAACCATTTGCGTCACGGTCTGTCCAGCCGGCTTCATCGAGTAGTTGGTTTGCTTTCAAAGGATCGAAAGAATAGGCCGCGTCCACGTTGTTGTAGAGTGGCGTCGTCTTGCTCAACGAACCATTGCCCTCGAAGGGCGCCGTTCCCTTGAATATCGCTTGGACGATACGCTGACGATCTATGGCGTAGACGAAGGCCTGGCGCAGGCGCTTGTCGGCGAAAGGTCCACGTGCAACGTTGAACGATAGACCCTGTGGTCGGCCCGTCGCAACGAAAGACAGTGTCTGGAATTCTTGTTGCGCGTTCTTCCACTGAACAGACGGTGGTTGATAGGCAACATTGGCTTCGCCACTGATAATGGCGCCCCACCGTGTTGTGGCGTCTGGCACAAATTTCCATTCGAGCCGTTCCGCGTAAGCCGGACCGTTATGATGGGCATTTTCGGGTGCCCAGTTGTAATCGTCGTTGCGTACGAAACTGATGCCGCTGCCACGAGCCCAGTTCTCTATCTTCCAGGGTCCGGTGCCGACAGGCGTTAGGCACTTCTGTTCTTTCGTGTTCTCGGCAAGTGATTTGGGAGATTGAAAACCATAATGGCCATTCGCCAATATGTTGTAGATTTCTGGATTTGGCTCGGAAAGATGGAGTTCGACTGTGAAATCATCGACCTTGGTAAAGCCGGTCATATAGGTGAAACCGTGCCAACCGATGCCTTTTTCCCAAGCCGGGTAGTTTGCGACCACGGCGTCGGCGTTAAACTTGTCGCCATCCGTGAAGACCACATCTTTGCGCAGACGGAAGGTGACCGTTTTGCGATCTTCGGACTCGCTCCAGTTCGTGGCAAGCCAGGGCTTGATTTGCCCGTCATCGCTGTAACTCACGAGGTAATCGAAAACCTGCCGAGAAAGATAGGCCTGTTGGACCCACCCGCCCCATAGGCATGGCGGTTCCTGTTCATGGACGTAGGTGATCGTGCCGCCAGCGATGCGATTGGGATCATCCGCGCCGGTGGCGGCGATCGCACCCGTTGACAGGAAATTGGTAAGCGGCAGTATCGCAATTGTCAGCACGGATGTGAAAATGTTCGCCGTATTCGTCTTCTTCATAATGTCTGCTCGTGAATTGATGAAATCGTAAAGATCAAAGCGCCGGTTCGGGCGATTTCGTAGTCGTTCGTGACTTGAGGCTGAGCTTGCGGGCATGGTGCGCTTCAGGCAGGCGATCACCCTTGCGAAAGAGTTTTTCGCGAAGCGTGCCGGGAGCGTATTCCGTCTGTGCAAGACCACGGGCTTGAAGGACAGGAACAACGTTATCGACCCACTCATCCCACCAACCAAGCGTAGTGATCGGCACGACGTTGAAGCCGTCTACGCCTGCGTCAGCCCAGCGCTGAACCTCATCGGCAATTTGCTCCGGCGTGCCGGCAAAGCGACCAGGCAGCAGCGCTGTCTTGACGAGATGCTCGCCCCAGGTCGCATCCAGATCAAGGTTCGGATTGGCGTCCAAAATGCGCCGGAAGCCGCTGCGCACATGCTCGCTGGTGTCGTAGCGGTGTTTCAGTTCGCCGAGCGTTGTATCAGGGGAAATACTGAAATAGTCGATGCCGCTGCCGCCACTCAGAAAAGCTTGCAATGCATCGAAATCCGTATTGTCATGGAGATAGGACTGCTTGCGCTTCGCCTCCTCCTCGGTCGAGCCAATTACTGTCGAAAGCGTGACGATTTTCTTTAGCGAACGTGGATCGCGGCCATTCTGCGTCAAGAGGTTGTCGAGAATCTCAATATCGCGTCGGGCCGCTTCCGGCGTAGCCGAAGGTAGAAAGGTCACCTCAGCGTTGCGCACCGCGAACTCACGACCTGCGGTCGAGTTGCCCGCCTGGAACAACACCGGCGTACGCTGCGGGGAAGGTTCAACAATATGCGGACCCACCACGCGATACCGCTCCCCGACGTGATCGATACGGTGAATGCGGTCGCGGTCGAAGAAGCGGTTGGTGGCCGCGTCGTGCAGGATGGCGCCCTCTTCCCAGGAATGCTCCCAGAGCTTGTAGGTCACATCGAGATATTCCTGCGCCCACCCATAGCGGTCGTCATGCGGGGTGATTGTGTCGTAGCCGAAGTTCTGGAAGCCATTGGTCAGATAGCTAGTGACAATGTTCCAGCCAACACGACCATTCGTGTAATGGTCAAGAGACGATAGCTGACGGGCGAAGGCAAATGGATGGGCCTGGATGATGTTGCTGGTGACAGCCAAACCAAGATGCTCGGTAGCCAGTCCAAGCGCAGAGAGAATAGTGATCGGGTCGGCAGACGGAAACTGTGAACCGGCGCGGATCGTGTGTTCGAAATCATACACACCGGAAACGTCGGCAATGAACAACGTGTCCAAGCGACCGCGCTCAAGGGTCTTCACAACATCTATATACGGTTCCAGCTTCGAGTAGCCGTACTGCACTTGGCCCTCAGGTGTCCGCCAGTAGCCGTGGGCGTGGTGATTTGGTGTGAGATGGAGAAAACCATTATAGATCAGGGGGCGGGACATCAGCGTAGCCTTTATCAGTCGAGCGAATGCTCCAATCCGCAATGAAGCATTGCTGCCCAGTCATACGGAAAGGGTGACATTTGAGAGAGCACAATTGGCGGACCCGGCCGACAGCGCTGTCCAAATGAGGTTACGAGGTCGGATCCCCGTTAGCCGCGTTTTGTCAGTGTGCCAGAGGTCATAGACGCATATTAAGTACTGTCGGTGAGCACATAAGAGCTATTTTTCTAAAATACATAAAATCTCTAGAAATTATAGTTTCATCAGATTCTGATCCCATAATTGGGAGCCGGCGGGGAAGCATCGCCAAAGGCACAGGCAAGCATATTCCCTTTTTGTTTCGAATGCTCTAAAAAAGCACGCATGGACATGGGGGATGCGGACTAAAACTTGGACCACCAGGAGGTAGTTCATGTATTCCCATGCAGACAGAATTCGCGCCGTTGAGCTGTATATCCAGCTTGGCAAGCGAGTTAAGGCGACGATCCGCCAATTGGGTTATCCGACAAAGAATGCGCTGAGAAACTGGTATCGCGAATACCAGCAACATCAAGACCTGCGTGTTGGTTGTGTGGCTCGCGCACCGAAGTTTTCTGAGGCCCGGAAGCAGGCGGCGCTTGAACACTACCGCACTCACGATCGCTGTATCTCTGCGACGATGAGGGCGTTGGGCTATCCAGGTCGTGGAACTTTGACAGCATGGGTTCGAGAAGCGTTTCCAGAGACGAGGACTTCGATGGTCGGTCGCTCCTGGC
>NZ_JBQEPD010000047.1:0-15804 GCF_052045675.1 Brucella sp. 22210 | reverse complement strand
CGGCCATATCGCCAAGGCGGCGCTTGCGCGCCCATCGCTCGGGATTGCGCTTGCCCGTTGCCGCTTGCGTTCGGCTTTTATCGGATTTCGGCCGGATGGGGAAATAGGATCGCGGCGGCGGCGCCTTTTCTTCGCGTGCCTTTAGAAGCGCGGTGCGACGCTCCAGCACGGTTTCATAGATCGCGCCGCTGACCGGATCGAGATCCTCAGTCATGGAAACCAGCTTGTTGACCAGCTCGAAGACCACGTCAACCTGGGCAATAGTCTTCATCTGCGCGCAAAGCCGGATGGCTTGCTGCTGCATGGCTTGTATCTTCAAGCCAGTGGTATGGATCGTCACGGTCTTTTGCTCCTGTAAAAAAGGACAAAAAAATCCGTGGCGCGAAGGCGCAAAAGCTCTTGCAATAATGTTTGGGAAGAACTAAATTTAGGTCACTGGATTTTGACCCAAATAGCAGGATTGGCGTCCTGTTAGTTCAAAGAACCCGGCCTTCGTGCCGGTTTTTTTGTGTCCGTAATTAATCTCCGTCGAATCTCAAGTGATTTGCGTGAATCATACGCGCATAGGTGCTTCACCACAATCTGCCTAAGTCACCCCGCAAGTTTCAGAATAGAAATTGCAATTTATTGGGATTCCTTCGAAATCCTCTGCTGCACCGTCATTAGAGGCAGCAATGGTCGGAACCGGCATCAATAGGGGACAGTCTGTGTCTGATAACGGCCTTCGTAGTCCTTGAAGCGCATAACAATGGTCCGGAAGCTTGAAACGTTGGCGTTTTCTTCGCCTACTTTTCTTCTGATTTGCTGGTCACGCCCTCCATAAGCGTAGACGGGACTGCGATACCCGCCGGTAGCCTCGGCTAACCATTCCGGCCCTTTGATGTAGCTCGCTCTCGCCCAATCGAAGCGGTCATTTCCGTATACGCCCTTTTTTGTGGATTCCGAAATAGTTTCACCGTCCCGGTCGCGTCGTCTACGGTACGTGATATCATACATCTCTACCCCATTTTGAATGTCCAGAACTTCCTTCGTGTATCCAGCTTGGTTAATCTGACTAGCCGACATGCCGATCGCAGCGGCGACGGACGGATCGATTTTCATAGGACAGCGCCAGACTTGCAGCGGCGGCTCGACCGGAATTGGCGTAATTCTTCTGATCACTTCCGCTTTTGCAGCCATACACTCAGCAGACGCTGGAAATCCGCCCGCCATACATAAAAGTATAGCACAATCAATTGGGTATGCCTGCGCGGACTCTCCCCAACTAGTTGCAATTGCCATAATCCCGCAAACTGTCGATAAAAAACAATTCCTACCAATTTTCACTACATTCATTCCAATATATCAATTGACTTCGTATATTGAATATGACAGATTCATGGCACTTTGCAAGCTTCTTGGCTACAACGGATTCCAACCGTCCCTGTCAGAGAGCTTGAATACAAATGCATGAGTATGAAGTAGGACACTACATTCGAGAGGAATTCTTTAACGACCTGTCGAATGAAGAGAACGGCATACTACTGGTGTACTGCGATAAAGCAGCCACCAAGAATAATACAAAAAAATACACCGGCGTATGGAATTTATATGTTTATAGCGATGACACAAAAAGATGGCATCCACTTGTAAAATCGAAGCTTGTTAGAAAACAGATTGTAAAACGAGAGTTCCTCACCAGTGACGGACTAATTAACAGTATCTTGCGGTTTAGCTTTCCAGTTTTGGGAATACCGAAAGAGCAGGGAAGCGGTTGTGAAATCAATAAAGACGGTACTATTTACTACCGCCCTCAGTGTATTTTTAATAAATAATGCTCATTGCAGCGGTCTTGTTCTAAAATTAAACATTGAAACAGGGGAACTCGAACCAGTCTCGAAAAGCGAACCGGCAAGCAGTTTCCCTTCATCCTCCCCAAAAAAATCCAACCTCAAGAAGCGCTCTTTTTCCAGCACTCCTTCTGTTGAGCCTACACAAGAAACCCTTTCCAGCATCGAGATAACGGCCCAGTCATTTTTCGATGACCGCGCATTAATAAAAGCTAACGTTTCAAATTTTGAATGGTTGGCCTTATTCCGCGCCAATATAGAAATTGAAAGCGCTTATAATCCGCAAATCAAAAGCAAGGCTGGAGCGGTCGGCCTCGGTCAATTAATGCCTGAAACCGCTAAATTACTGAATGTCGATATAAACAATCCTCAAGAAAACCTGAAGGGGTCAGCAGAATATCTTTTATGGCTGCTGGACTCCTTTGGTTCCCCGGATTTGGCAATTGCTGCTTACAACGCCGGGCCTGAAGCGGTCACCAAATACAGAGGTGTACCGCCATTTGATGAAACCCGCGAGCATGTCCGTAAAGTCCTTGGGGCATTCTTCCGGCTTCGTAAATACTACACCAAACAAAATGGAGTTATAGAAATTGCATCACAAGGATAATCTGTGGTCGAAAACCATTTTAACGACGCTTTCCATTGCTGCCATATACTTTGTGATGGTTGAACCATCGTTTGCTGCGAACATTGATCTAAGCCCGATTACTGAATTTATTCAAAGCATCGTCAACGCATTGACTGGAAAACTTGGCCTGACCGCGGCAACGCTCGCTTTCATTGCCTGTTTTATTACTTGGTTCTTTGGAATCATCGATTTTCGTCAGCTTATCTGGGTTGTGATTGCCATTATCGGCATTGGTTCGGCAGCGACCATCGTCAAGAGCCTTTGGAGCGGTGCCACCTAAGACAGATAGGCGGAAAGGATACGCGTTCTTTCCGCCTGAAACTCAATTCATTATCGGCGGCACAGTATCATGCTTGAGATGAATGAAATATATCGAGGCTTGCAACATAAGCCGACAATAATCGGACTGCCACTATATGAATTTCTAATCTGGATTTCCTTTAGTGGCCTTACATTCATGTGGACGCAAACCTATTACATCCTGATTTTTTCGGTCATTCTTTATTGTTTGTTGTTTATCGGCGCCAAGTGGGATCAGAATTTTCTTTTCGTTGGCTTTGTCATCCTGAACAAGTTCCGCCGCAATCGCAACAGCGGCATTTGGGGAGGGACTTCCTATGAGCCATAACCTCGACAAGAAAAACCCGAGTTTCAAGGCTTTTGCCCGTTCTTCGGCAGGTGCAAAAGTGTATCCGGCGGCGCTTTTCCACGAGCAACAGTTTGAGGACTATTTGCCCTATGCCTTCCTGATAGGCGACGACAAGACAATTCAGACCAAAGACCGTAAACTGTTGCAATGCCTCCGCCTTGATGGCCTGAACTCGGCAACTGCAAGTGATGAGAAAATAGACCAGCTAAAGAACCTTCTCGCCAAGATCATTGGCAACAATGATGATAGCTTTAGTTATTACGTCCATAAGATTTCCAAACCCATAAACTATGATCCCGAAACGATCACAGGCAACGAATTTGCTGCCGAAATTGATGGCAAATGGGTCGATTATCTCCATAATTCTGCGTTCCGCGACGTAACAATTACGATCACTGTTATTTCTAGCCCGTCAATTCTCTTGAAAGTCGGCGGGGTCATTGAAAAAATACGGCAATGGCGTGACGGCAGCGCAAGCAATGCGCGTTATGAAGCCTATCGGGCTGACATTGCCGAACGTGTGGTTCGCCTCGATGAATTAACCGGCTTGATGATGTCAGCATTCGCGGACATTCAAGCGCGGGTCCTCACTGCGAGCAGTGGCGAACTTCTCGGCTTTCTGGAAAGCATCGGCTGCGGGACCGAAACAAAAGCCTTTCCTCTCGATGAATACGCTGTCCTGTCACGGTCGATTGCAAATTACCGCCCGACCTTGCGCGGTACGACACTGCATATTTCGGGCGGTTCCGTTTCTAACAGGATCGGGCGCATATTCACGATCAAGAGCTATCCCCGGCATACTTTCGCCGGAATTTTCGACGGTCTGAAGCTCCCCCTTGATGTGGTCATTACCAATTCGTTCACGCCAATTCCCGACGAGGCCGCGAAGGAACTTCTGCGCCGCGTACTGGCGCAGCGTTCCAGCATCAACGATGCGGCGCAAACCGATCTGGAACAGATGCGGGAAGGCCGGAACAAGATTGCCAGCGGCCTTGAACGGCTCGGCTATCACCACATGACCGTCGCGATTTATGCGGAAGATGCGCCAACTCTCGATAAAGCGTCGGCAGAAATTCGCGCTATAGCACAAGAAGCTGGCGCAAAAGTCATCACGGAAGCGTTTGCGGGTAAGGGCCATTATTTCGCACAATGGCCCGGCAATGAGGAGTTTCGGTCCAGAACCGGCCTGATTTCCAATTACGCTTTTGCGGGCATCGCTTCTCTGCATCGGACACCTACAGGGCTTGACGGTGATTCAGTCGTGTGGAGCGCGCCGCTAACAGCATTTCCAACGCTCGACGGCGGACTTTATAAGCTCAACTTCCATCCGAGAAGTCGCCCAGGAGCGGAACCACCCGCCGCTCACGCTGCCATGTTTGGCGATATGGGTTCGGGGAAAACGGTGCTGATTGACTTCATCACCGCACAAGCGCGACGGCAGAATGTCCGGACTTTCATTTTCGACTACAGGCGCGGAACAGAAAACGCGGTAAAGGCTCTCAAGGGTGCGTTTACGACCATTGCACCCGATACGCCCACCGGCCTGAATCCGCTTTACGCTGAAACCGACGCCGAAGGTCGCGCATGGCTGACGGATTGGCTTATTGCCCTGCTGGATCGTGACGACCACAAATTTAGTGCCGCACAGCGGCAGGCCATTACCGACGCTATCAATATGAATGCGGACGCCCCCGACAAGCTGCGCAATTTCGGCGCGTTCGTTGAACTGTTTTCCCATGTCGATGATGACGGCGATCTGCAACAGCGCATCAGGGAATGGGCCGGTGATGGCCGCTTCGGGTGGGTTTTCGGCAAAAATCCAGTGGAAGAATTTGCGCTTAACAATCCAGTGATGGCCTTCGATATGACGAACCTCATCGATTCCGGCCATGAGAAGGAAAAGACTGCAATTCTCGGCTATCTTTTCCGCCAGATTGAAAAGAAGCTCCGCGATAAAAAGCCCACCCTCATCATTGTTGACGAAGCGTGGAGCGCTTTGAACACAGACTATTTTGCAAAGAAACTTGGTGACTGGCTGGTAACAGCGAGAAAGCTCAATGCTGTCGTGGTTCTTTGTACACAGTTTCCTTCACAGATTACAGGCTCCCGGCTTGGTGCCGGAATGCTCCAAGCTATCAGAACGCATATTGTTCTTCCCAACCGCAACGCAAAGCCGATCAATTATGAAAGCATCGATCTGAACGACCGCGAACTGAACACGGTCCTTCAGTCCCCGCCCGGAATGCGGCTTGCTCTGATCCGCAATGAAACGGAATCGGTCGCGGTCAACATCAATCTTTCCGCTCTCGGTGAGCACCTGACGATTATGGGCGGCGGGCCATCCGGCGAAGCTGCCTTCGCTGAATATATTGCTAGGAAATCTCATGGCTAAATTTATGCTGCCGCTTGCGGTTCTGGCCCTTCTTACTGGCTGCGCCAGTGTAAAGCCTGCGAAATCGCATTGTTTTTCCATGGGCGCTGTGACGTGCCATTTTACGCCGATAGATCAGCTATGGGGTGCGTCCGATGCTGCACCGGCTAACTAGACCAGTCTTTTTTGTCGGTCTGCTGACTTCAACGGCAGCACTCGCGCAAGGCGTTCCCACCAATGATAGCCCATTAATTTTGAAGGCTATCGACAAGCTGAAAAGCGACCTGTCGGGCCTGACGACGCAAGACAACAAAAAGGAGGAATCCGCCAAGATCAACAGCAATGATGATGAAATCATAGCCGAACTCGACAAGCTTATTGAAGCAGGGACATTGCCGAAACAGCCCACCGAAGCCAGCATTGACGAGCTTGAGAAGGGTTCCGGGGATCCAAAGGCGTCCGCCGATAACCTGTATAATCCTGACGACAAAAACCCGGCGGCGTCAAAGGCGTTCGGTGACGCGGCTCTTACCGTCGAACAAGTCATTATTCAGGCGGCGAAGGACACTTACAGCCTGCCCGGGGTTTCGAAGGCCGGGTTGTCGCAAGCGCAATGGCGGGCCTTGCTGCAGGCGCTTATCTGGCAGGAAAGCCGGTTCAACCCCCACGCCAAATCCCCGGTGGGCGCTTATGGATTGACGCAGCTCATGCCCGGCACTGCAAAGAACGTGGGTGTTGACCCTGAATATTATACCAATCCTTATGCGCAGGCTAAAGGCGGCGCTACCTATCTGGCGCGCATGTTGAATATGTTCAACGGCAGCATTGTCAATGCTCTGGCCGGATACAATGCCGGTCCCGGCAATGTGCAGAAATATGGTGGCGTTCCTCCGTTCAAGGAAACCCGCAATTATGTCGTGGTCATTCCGAACAAATATAACCAGTATCTGGCGAAGATTGGCGGCATCGATGCGGAAGGCACGATTGAACCGACGCTTGCAGCCGGGGCTAACTTCGCCCTGAGCGGCGATGCGGCCATGAATTACGCCGACAACAGCGCGGCAACAATCGCCCTCATTGCAAAACGCCTCAAAGACATAATCCAGCAAATGCGCAGCAACGAGAACCCGACCAAGGCGTGGGCGCTCAATTCCTATGCCCGCGCCGAAATGGGCCGGATTATGGCGCTGCGTCTGCGACTGGCTTCTGTCCGCGCCCGTCTAGTCAGCGCTGAAGCCTTGATGGAAGCCGCCGAACACGCGGAAGAAAGAGCATTTTTTAATTTTACAGGAACGGGACAATGAAGATTAAAAACAAGGTATTTGCCGGATTATTCGTCATATTGATGGGTTCAGGCGAGGCCCATGCGCAGGGCGTTCCGGTCATAGATCAGACCAATATTCTGAAATCGATAGACCAGCTTAATGTCATGATCAAGGATGCTGGCATCCAGACAGATTTGCTGGATCAGGCCAAAAAGCATCTCGACAACCTTAAGCAGCAATTATCGCAGTTGCAGGATATTTATAAGCAGTTCAGCGGCCTACGGAATATTGCCGGGCTGGAATTGCCCGGAGAACTTAACGGTTTGCTGAAGGGCGACATGAACGGCGTGCTCAACACCTTCCTGTCGGGCGCAAGCGGTGACTGGTCCAGCCTGACGGCGGGCAAGTCGTCGGCAATGCAGGCGACGATTGAAAAGAGCCTGAAATCGGCTGGCCTGTCGCAGAATGCGCTACAACAATGGTCTTCGTCCAATGTGCCGGTACAGCAGAGAACAGCACAGCAGGCAGCGGCGGGGGCGACGCTCGCGGCAACGGCTGAACAATCCTATAAGGAGGCCGGACAATCGCTTGAGCGCGTCAACAAGATCCTCGATGAAACCAAAAATAGCGACGACATAAAAGCGTCCATCGACAACAATACCCGCATGTTGGCCGAACTCTCTATCCAGCTTGCAAAATCTCTCGAAATTTCATCCGTCGAAGCGGCCTATAATGGTCAGGGTGGCGTCATCACGGCAGCAGAACGGGCCGAGGAGCGCAAGTTCTTCACCTTTGGCAATGAGTAAGCGGAGAGTACAGCCAATGGCAAAAATTGGAGCCGCGCTTGAGGAAGAACTGATTTTCGGCGCGTTGGACCGGGAAAAGCGCTGGCGGCGCATTGCCTATGTGGGCTTGACCTTCGGGATTATCGGATGCCTGACAACCGGAGCTGTTGCTATATTCGTGGACAAGCCAGCGCCCGAACTCGTTCCCTATGACGTGCGCAATGGTGTTGTTCTGCCCGACACGAAAATTACCTCCATTTCCACAAAGCAGACTGACGCAATTATTGAATCCCTCGTCTACGCCTATGTGCAGGATCGGGAGAGTTACAACTTTTTTGATAATGATCTGCGGATTGAATCCGTGCGGCAGCGCTCAACCGGAGCTGCACTGGAAAGCCTGCGCGCTCTTTGGGACAGTCAGAACCCCGACAGTCTCCCCAAGCAATACGGCAACAAATCGCGCATTGATGTTGCCATATCCAGCATCAATCTGCTTTCCGACAATCGCGCTCAAGTGCAAATCCGTAAACGCCTGACTGCTGTCGAAGGTTCATCGGACGGCGCTTTCCTCGTCACTGTCGAATACCAGCTGACACCTGCCAGGCGCGACAGCCTTGAAGCCGTCTGGAAAAATCCATTTGGCTTCATCGTCACAAACTACCGCGCTGCGCCACAACAATATCAAGAGAATGATGGAGGGGCGCGGTAATGCGAAAACTGTTCATTGCAGGTATGATGTGCCTTGTGCCGACGCTGGCAAGCGCCGAAGCGGTGCCACCGTCGAACAATCTTGACAAGCGGGTTCGTGACGCAACCTATGTTGACGGTCAGGTCTACCGTATTAATGCCTCCGTCCTTCGGGCGACCACGATTGAATTTCCGCCGGGCGAAACCCTCAATAACGTTGTCGCCGGTGACACGGAATCCTTGCAGTTCCAAAGTATTCCGGGAGGCCGCGTCGTCGCCATCAAGCCGGTGACGCGTGGCATCAACACCAATGTTACCTTGTTTACCAACCGGCGCGCTTATTACCTTAATGTCATCGAACGCGCCGACACGCCCTATTTTACCGTGCGTTTTAATGGCGGCTATACGGTCAAGGACCACCCCTTACCGGATAGCAAGAAAGTCCAGCCAATGGGCATCTATCGACGGTACGGAGCAAATCTCAAGAATGCCATAACTCCGACGAACGTGTGGGATGATGGCGTATATACCTATTTTGAGTTCTACCCCACCTCACCGATCCCGGCGATTTTCAAAACCCTGACCGGTGACGAAATCACCGTGAACAGTTCCATTCTTGAAAACAAGGTCGTTCGTGTTTCCGGCATATCCAATTTCTGGATCCTCCGTTCCGGCTCGCTGGAAACGGTCGTGAAACGAATGAACCCCGAACAACCCGTTCGTATGCAGCATGCGGAGGCGCGTCGTGACCGATAAAAGCCCTGAAGAAAAAGCGGCTGAATTGGCCGCCGATGTGCAAGCATCTCGGCAACAGAATGCCCGCGAACCGGGAGCGGCTATGAAAATAGCCGTGGTGGGCGGTGTCTGTCTGGCGAGTGTCGCGTTTCTAACTTACCTCTATTGGCCCCGCCACGATGAACACGGCCTGAAGACAAGCGAAAACACGTCTTTCGTATCGGGAACCGGCGACGGCTTCGGCAATCTGGCCCGGCCTGTTCCGCCACGTGCACCAGACCCGAACCCGGAACTGCTCAAGCAGATAGAGGAAATGAAAAAACTGATTGCGGAACTGAAAAACCGCAAGCCCGAAACCGTGACCGACCAAGCCGCTATCGATCGCATGAACGAACAGGTTGCGGAATTGCAGCACCAAATTAAGGAAGCTTCGGAGGGCTACGAACAGACGCTTTCGCAAAAGGATTTGGAACTCCAACGCCTGAAAAACGAGCTCGATGCACGCCGCCTCCAGAACGGCGAAGATGTTGATAATGATGAAGCTCGCAGATTGGCTGCGCAACAGCTTCTGGATCGTCGCATAAAATCGCCTCTGGACCCACTTGGCGGTAGCGGTGGTAGCGGCGAAGGCAAACAGACGCCCGATAGTGCCGAATTGGATCAACGCCGCTTGAGCCAAAATGAACTATTTGCCCGCGCCTCTGCCAAGCGTTCAGCCGTAGAACAGGCTAAAATCGTTGCCAATCCTTCCAATACGGTGATGCAGGGAACCGTTGTTCAAGCATCGTTAGAAACGGCAATCAACACCGATATGCCGGGCGCGATCCGGGCGATTGTCACCGAGGATGTTCATTCCGTCGATGGTCAGCGCGTCCTCATACCGCGTGGGTCGAAGGTATTGGGCCGCTACTCCGACAATATCAAGCTCGGTCAGAAGCGGGTCATGGTGATTTGGGACCGTCTGATATTGCCAGACTACCAGACCGTGACAATCAATTCCTATGGCGCTGACGCAATCGGGCAGGCCGGTGTGAGCGGCAAGGTCGATTCTCACTTCTTGGAACGCTTTGGCTCGGCCTCGCTCATCAGCGTCATCGGCATTGCTCCGGCGGTCGCGACCGCCAGCCTTACTAACCGCAACAGCAACAGCGACGACAAAGGCGGCTATAATGAAACCACAGCGCTTGCCAATGCCATTTCCCAAAACATGCAGTCATCGCTTGGCGGCGTGATCGGAGAATACCTCAATCGGCCCCCAACGATCGGCGTCCATCAGGGCGCGAATGTGACCATCTTCGTTGACCGCGATCTGGAAATCTTTTGATGGACTATCTGCACGAACAGTTGAAACCTTTGGGCCTGTTTCTCCGCGATCCTTCGACGGTGGAAATTGCGGTGAATCCTGATTGTTCGGTGTGGGTCCTGCGGCGCGGTGATGTTTCCATGCAGCGCGCCGATCTGACTTTCAGGAAGGGGCAGGCGCACAAGCTGATTGAGTTGATAGCGGGCAAGGCTCACGCGAAAACAAGCGACAAGAAGTTGCTCGTTTCCGCGTCCATAACTTACGACAATCGGCTTGTCCGGGCACAAGGGCTGCTGCCGCCTGCGGTCCAGGGCGAAGCTGCATTGTCGCTGCGCCTGTTTGCTTCGATCAATATCGACCAGATTAACCTCACCTATCTGCATGGAAAATCGCATTCCATATCGGCCCGGCATGAGGAAATCCTTGCCGATCTGGACGAGCTGATAGCGTCGGGCGACCTCATGAACACGCTTTCATTCTGTGTCGCAAACCGCCTCAACGTGCTGATCGCAGGCGGCACCGATACCGGCAAAACCGTTGCGCTCCGCAAAATCCTCTCCCTGATCGATCCCGCCGACCGGCTGATTACAATCGAAGATGCCGAGGAATTGTTACCGACGCAACCCAATACAGTCCCAATGATCGCTGACAGGCACAGCGACACGAGAACAACCGATAGGCTGCTTGAAGCGTCGCTTCGAATGCGGCCTGACAGGATCATAGTGGGCGAAATCCGGGGCAAAGAGGCGATGACGTTTCTGGAAGCCATCAACACCGGCCACGGCGGYTCCATGTCAACCATCCATGCCGAGACACCAGACCTTGCGCTGGATCGACTAGCGATTGCTGCCGCTCRCGCCGATGTTCCCATGACCTACGACAATCTCCGCGCCYACATTCATMGMACYATMGACGTGATTGTGCAGGCCGGGCGGCATGGCTCGCAAAGAGGCATTGCCGAAATCTACCGTGTGAGAGGAAAGCACTAACATGAAAAAAGCACTGCTCGCCTTGCTGGTCATCGTGGCCACTGCGCCCGCTTTCGCCGGATCGTCCGAGGAGGACGCCCGGCAGCGCGAGAAAGAATTTTTTGATTTCGCGCGCCCACAAATGGCACCAGATGGCGAAAGCGGGATTACGTCCAAAGGCTGTAAGTGGACAAACGTTCCGATATGGTTCCGTGAGAAATATAAAGAAAAAAACGGCGTTTTCGTACTAGGCGATATTCGTAACACCATCATCGGAAACAACGTTATTTCCAAAAATACATGCACATGCGAAATGCTGTATCCCACTTGGGACGAGGCAATAAAAATATATGAGAATGAATTTAAAGATTTGGATGTTACCGCCCCTTATGGATCGGAAACGAACGTTTTCCTTAGAAAATATAGTTCGAAATCGCAAAGCCTCATCATGAAGGCTCGCGAAATCTGCAAAACAGCAGGTATTTTCTAATGGATTCTTTTGTCACCGGTTTTGTTTCGTCGGCAGATTCCCTGATCAAAGGCGTGTCCGCGTCCGGCTTTGGTGCCGTGTTTCAGGCCATCAACGGCACAGCGGCAGCGGCGGCTACTCTATCCATAGTTGCTCTGATTTTGAATCAGTTCCTACAGATACACGCTATTTCTCTTGGCCGATTTCTCGGCCACTTGGTCAAGCTGACAGCAATCGTCATCATCGGTTTTAAATGGAACAACTTCGGCCAAGTAACGGAAGCTGTACAAGGAGGAATGGATTCAATCGCCGCCAAGCTCTTAACGATGACAGCCCCTTCAAGCGCGAATACCGTTGCTGGCGCGATTGACGCTATGATCAACACCCTCGCACTGAAAGGAAATGAAGTAGGACAACGGGCAAGTTGGTTTGCCGGTGCGATCATGTCCAATCTCATCACATGGCAGTTAAGCTTGCTTGGTTGCCTTGGATGCTTGATTATTATCTATTCAAAGGTAATGTTTTCGGTATTTGTTTGCATAGCCCCCATGTTTATTGCCTGCTACATATTCGACACTACCAAGGATTATTTCTTTCGCTGGATTCAAGGGGCGATCACATACGCATTGTACCCGGTCATAACAGCAGGGTTGCTGGGGATGATATACAACGTAATTTATAGTTATCTTTCAAAATCCGTAAATCAACCAATAGAAACTATTGCTGGGTTCATTCCATTTATTGCAACGGCAAGCATACTAATTCTTGCCATCTTTTTTATTCCATCTATTGTAAATGGCCTTTCTGGTATGGTTCAAAGTATCAAACCTAACGAGATTATTTCGCAAGCAAGAACCCTTTATAATGTTATTTCCAGACCAGCACCGGGCACAACAAATGCCCCGCCGCCAAAGCAAGCCAGCGCTCAAGCGCCGAGGTCATTTCCCGATTCCCCTGCCAAGATGCAGGCGCGGTATGACCGTATTCATGGGAAGTAGGGTTCTTGTCGTCTGAGGCGGATATTAAGAGCGATTCAAATGAGGCGAGCCGTACAGGCGGCGCATTGCTGATAATAGCAATATTCGCCGCTCTGTTTTTTCCTTGCCCTGACACTCGCATATAGCCTTCTCTCGTGGGGTATTCTTCCCGCCTATGCGCCAAGCCCGGCCTGCTTGAATAGCCCGGAAACCTTGAGGCAAACGGCTTCGACATTTTCGGCGTCTTTCTTGGCGAGATCCTTCACTGGATCTCCTTTCCTGACTTGTCTCGGCGTTTGCGCTTTTGCCACCCTTGCGCGCTTGTCCGCTGAATGCCTGCGCTCTTGCCCGTCTATGTTTGCTGCCGGTCGGTCGGCCTGCTTCGCCCGCTCGGCTCCGATCTCCGCGATTGCCTGCGAAACCGATTCCACGGTTTTGATTTCGTCGTAATCGGCTTCGGTGATGACCCGCTTAGGAAGTGGAAACGGCGCGTTCGGGTCTTGGCCGTCATAGATGGGCTTCAATTCACGATCCGCAAAATACTGAATGCGCTTTGCCCGGATCGGCATGGCCGCATTCACAACGATAATGATCTCATCGGAAGGCAACCGGCGCGCATCATCCTTGGTCAGCAACGGATATTCTTCTGTCCGCTCGGTGACATTGGCCCCGAAAACGCCGTCCTTCATGGACTTTGAGCGGGTCGTGACCTTCTTGGTCGTCGTGCCGACCGATTGCGATAATTCCTCGACCGTGTCCTCTTCTGACGGGGTGAGATAGAGTTTCAGGCCACTGCTGGCTTGAATGGCCTTGCGATCCTCGACACCATAGACGCGATCAAGGTCGGGAATGGACTGCGTGATAATGGCGACATTGCCGCCATAGCTGCGCAACAGCGAAATGCTGTCCACGATGATTTTCATCTTGCCCAGGCGCTGAAACTCGTCGAGCAGGAACATGACCGGGAACGGCTCGTCCGGCTCCGGCTCCTTCTCCTGCAGTTTGGCGATGGCTTCCGCGAAGAACATGCGCACCAGTGGCGCGATTGTCGGAATATCTTCGCTCGTAACGGTGAAATAAACCGTATGCGGTGCACGGCGGAAATCCCCGAAATCGAAATCGTTCCCGGCTGTCACCGCGCAGATATGCGGATTGGCCCACGGCGAAAAGCCGCTAGAATCGAGAATGGAGAGATAGGCGCTCAACGTGTCGGACGCCGTATTCGCGAGCTTCTGGAACAATCCGCGTGCATGGCCGTCGCGAACGACCTTGGCGTAAGCTGCAAAGCGATCATTGTTGGTGCCTTCGCCGTTGAAGGCCAGCTTGTGCACATGGCCGAGATTGAACTTGCCCTGCTCGAAAGCCAAAAGCGCGCAACTGACAAAAACCTCCCGGCTGTTCGGCAGGAAGCTTTCAGCCTGCGGGCTTTGCGCGGCAAGAAATAAGGTCGCCAGCTTGTCAAGCGCCGCCATGCGCTGCGCCGGGTTGGTCATTTTCTCGATGCGGCTCAACGGATTCCAGCGGTGTGTCGGCTGGCCATACTCGGTCGGCCCGAAGCGAAGCACCTTATGCCCCTTCGCCGCTCGATGCCGGGCGGTTTTCTCGAAACACTCGCCCTTCACGTCCAGAACAATGGCGCTGCCGAGATAGGTCAGAAGATTGGGGATCGTGAAGCCCACCGTCTTACCGGCCCCGGTCGGCGCGACCAGAAGGCAATGCGGAAACTTGGCCGAAACGATCAGCTTGCCCTTGGAGGACGGCTTGCCGGTCTTGCCAAGCAGAAAGCCGGTGGCCGGGTTCGCGAAAAAGCGATTGCGCTTCATGTCGCTGATCGTCTGCCACTTGGTGACGCCATATTGTGTCAAACCGGAATCGAGCATTCGCGTGCTCAACAGCAAGCCGCCGATCATCGGCAAGACGATCACGACAGCGGACACTTGCCATTCGCGAAAATGCAGCCGGTAAAGCGACTGGAAGTTTTCAATCAGATAGAAAGCGCCGATAGTCCAATTCTTGTGCCAGACGGTCAAAACCATTAGCGCCAGTATATAACCCAACAGCGCGCCCGATACGGTCAAGAGAGCCGCGCCGATAATCTGTTTGCGTCGATCTTCAGCCAGAACCATTGTCCTCACCTCACAAGCCCAGTTTATGGTCGCTGTTCAGGTTGTGAGAACGGGTGTCCTCGGTAAGCTGGCGCTGTTCTTCAAGCTGTTCGCGTTCCTCGTGCAACTCAAACAGCACCTTGTCGGTCAATATGGCCTTTTCGGTATCGTCCATATTGTAACCGTGCTGACGCATCGCCTCGACATAGGTTTTACCCATATCGTATGCCTCGCGCTGATCGATCTCGATATTTGCCGCCTTCAGGTGCTCCACGAACTCCGACACATTGCCGTTCTGAAGATCGCGCACACCTGTTTCACCGACAATCGCCTTCAGCCCATCGATAAGCTTGCGGCTTTCATCGAAAGTCAGACTGTCTTTAGCTGCCAGTTCCCGCACTTCGCGGGCGGTTTCCTCTTGCGCGACGATGCCGAAATAGCGGTTTTCAACCGCGTTCAACATCGCGACCCGATTTTCGGCGTGGTCTGACCGAAGATCGAAATCCAGCGGAATACCGCGTTCCGTCGCGATCTGGTTCAAATGAACACGGTCTTCCGGCTGAATATAAGATGCTGGCTCTATGAACGGGTAATTCTTGTCGTGTCCCTCGATGTCGAGCGCCTGCGATGCCAATTCTGCATGAAGCGGCGACTTCTGCGCATAAGCGATGAACGCCGCTTTTTCAGCCGTAAACTCGTCTCTTTGCGGCATGACACCGCGAATATCGTCCCACGCATCGATTTCCTCCGTATCCGGGCCACGGTTGGCCGCTTGGTCGAACTGCTCACGCATCCGTTGCAATTCCTGCCAGTCGGACCGCGTGAGTTCGACTTTCTCCGTTAGATCATCCATCATTTCGGCATGGAAAGACGCCGCCCGGTTAAACGCCTCGGTTCGGCCCTGCTCTGTCGTCATGTCGAGATTCATGTGCGCGGCTATCGCGCTTGCATCGCGCTCGATCCAGTGCGTTTCCAATGCAGCCGGCACATGGCCGGTGCCGGCGCGAGCCGCGAACTCATCCTTGTTGATGCC
>NZ_JBQEPD010000046.1:0-15897 GCF_052045675.1 Brucella sp. 22210 | reverse complement strand
GTAAGCGCTGTTTTCAGGCCACGGCTTTGAGATCGTGCGTTGCGGCATAGGCCCAAGGCAGCAGGTCGTCGATCTGGCTATTTGGATGATTGTTGACGATCTTGGTGAGGACGTCTGAGAGATAGGCCAGTGGCTCGACATTGTTGAGCTTTGCCGTCTCGATGAGCGAGGCGATAGTCGCCCAGTGTTCGGCCCCGGCGTCAGAACCGGCAAATAGCGCATTTTTGCGATTGAGGGCAATTGGCCTGATTGACCGTTCGACGACGTTGGAATCGATCTCGATCCGGCCATCGTCGATGAAGCGGGTCAAGCCGTCCCAGCGTGACAAGGCATAGCGGATTGCTTCGGCGAGTTTTGTCTTCTGGCTGATGTAGCCGAGTTGTTCACGCAGCCAGGGAGCGAGGCTGTCGGTAATCGGACGACTTTTTTCCTGACGGGCGACACGACGCTCCTCGTGGGGCCGGCCACGTATCTCTTCTTCGATCCTGTAAAGTTCGCCGATGCGTCGCAGCGCCTCGCTGGCGATGGGTGCCGGACCAGCGGCAGCAAGCTCATAGAAGCGGCGTCGAACGTGGGACCAGCAGAAGGCCAGCGACACGGTGTTCTTTGCCGCGAGCGGGCGATATCCACTGTAGCCGTCTACCTGCAGGATGCCGACGAAGCCGTCGAGATGGGCCATCGGTCGTTCGCCTTTGCGATCTGGCGCATAGACATAGGTGACACCGGGCGGGTCATCGCCCTGCCACGGCCGGTCATCTCGTGCATAAGCCCAAAGCTGGCCGGTCTTGGTTTTGCCACGTCCCGGATCGAGCACCGGGGCCGTCGTCTCGTCGGCGAAGAGCTTGGACGATGACTTCAGATGATCGAGCAGCCGCTGATGGACCGGGCGTAGATGCCAGGCGGCGCGACCGACCCAGTCGGCGAGCGTCGAACGGTCGAGGTCGATGCCCTGACGCTTGTAGATTTGCGCCTGGCGATACAGCGGCAGGTGGTCAGCATATTTAGATACCAGCACCTGGGCGACGGTTGCCTCTGTCGGGATGCCGCCCTCGATCAGCCTTGCCGGGGCCGGAGCCTGGACAACGACTTCTTCACAGGCCCGGCAGGCATACTTCGGGCGGCGCAGCACGAGCACCCGGAATTGGGCGGGCACAAGATCGAGCTTCTCGCTGACATCCTCGCCGATCCGATGCAGGTCGTTGCGGCAGCAGGGGCAGGCATGGTTATCGATATCGACCACGATCTCGACGCGCGGCAGATGCGCTGGCAGTGAACCCCGGTTCGTACGCCGTTTAGCGACCTGCGCCTGGCGCAGAGCAGTCGAGCCTTGTTCCTTCTCTTCCAGCCCGGCAGCCTCGATCTGTTCGGCCTCTTCAAGCCCAAGCAGAAGCTGGTCCTCTGGAAGCGTCTCTGCCCGTCGACCAAAGCGGTGACGCTGTAATTCCTTGATGATCTGCCGCAGGCGGGCATTCTCCGCCTCACGCGAAAGCACCATTGCTTTCAGCGCGTTCAGGTCATCCGGAAGCTCGTCTGCCGTCATCGTCATGGATCGAGAACAGCATATTTTGCCGCTCGGAGCGAGACGCTGAATGGCTCTGATTCAATTGGTCGCGCCCGTTATCCGGCCTTTATCGGCGTGCGCGTTTCGCTCGGCGCATGCACGCGTTTCCAGTCCAATCCTTCGAACAGAGCCGAGAACTGGGCGGCCGTCAGATGCATCACACCGTCTTGCATTCGAGGCCAATGGAACTCGCCATCCTCGATCCGCTTGGCGACCAGGCACACGCCGCTGCCGTCCCAGAAGATCAGCTTGATCCGGTCCGTTCGTTTGGCCCGGAATACGTAGATCGTGCCCGAGAACGGGTCGGCACCCATCTGGGCCTTTACCAATGCCGCCAATCCTTCAGCACCTTTGCGGAAGTCGACAGGCTTGGTGGCGATCATCACTTTTACCGCACCGGACGGGCCAATCACGACTGAGCCTTCAACGCCTGGATGACGGCGGCAATGGTTGCAGCATCGGTGCCAGAGGCAATACGCAGCCAGGCTCCATCAATCCGCAATTCAATGGCCGCCTCCGGAGAAGTTCTTCTTGGCAAACGTGCTTGCCGCGCCCTCTTCGGTTCCGAATTCTCGGGCGACACGACGACTGCTGGTGCAAACATTGGTGCTTGCTCCGGCACCGACAACACATCAAGCGGCTTTCGGGCGAGCCGTCGCCATGTGAACAACTGCTGCGGCGTCAATCCATGCCGCCGCGCCACAGAGCACACCGTGACGCCAGGCTCGCAACTCTCCGCAATGATCTGCGCCTTCTGATCGTCGCTCCATTCGCGACGACGGCCATTGCCTGTGAACACCTCAAACCGGCGTATCGGCTCATCCTTGGATTTAAGCGTAAGTTCTGAAATCGACATATGTCCTAGCCCTCTTTCGAGGTTGAACATCAATGATCAAGCGATGATCCGGAAGGTGGGGTCAGGACAGCGCTTACTGTTCTTCAATTCGACGATCAGAAAAAGTTCCAGCATCTTCCGGTCGATCGCGTCATCAGAACCAACGATTTCCTTGCGCCATCGAGTGTTCGCCAATAGCAGCGCCTTTCGGACCCAGGGCTGCTCGGCCGATCGGGAGCCTTTCGTCCAGGCAGTTTCCATCTGCATTATGGCTTCGATGAATTGAGCGTCGCGCCGACTTCCTTCGAAGGTGAATGATGCCAGAAAGGGAGCAGTGAACCGCCGGATACGGACATATTGAGCAGGCAAGTAGGTGATCAGGTCATCCTCGCTGCGGGGTCTTTTAACCGCTTTCACCGAAGCTGTTGCCTGAATGAGTTCTTCCCAGCTTGTGACAGCAGTTACAGCTTCATCGAGGGAAAGCCCGGATTCGCGTTGGGCGGTGATGGCTTCGCCGAAGTGTGCGAAGAAATTGAGAGCGGATGTTGCTGACGATGCAGTTTCGAGCAGCTGCTTGTCTCGGGCGGCTTCTGCCTGTCTAAAACTCTTGCCGATCAACGTCTCGAACAGGCCAATCGCCGCGTCGGTGAGTGCAACGTCCATTTCGAGAAGAAACGCCGCCAATGTTGCGTGACGGCGGCCTGGTCGCATCTGCTCAAAGTTCTGGGCCGTCAAACGGCGGCCTTCCTGGGCCATCCGGCGAACACGGTGTGTCGGGATTGCCTGAAGCACGTCGCTGGAAATACCAACATGCCGCACGGCTTCCAGCCGATCGATCAATCCCCGCATGGTCGTTGCTCCGGCTTTGCCGGGTGGTTCCCGCAGCCAGGATACGCCGCTCTGTTTTGGGCGGCGGCCCGCGCCGAGCAAGGCTTCCATTCGGATGATGAGATCAGGCGTCAGCTTTCCCGCGACATCGGCATACAGCGCTTCTTCGGCTTCAGTGCATGCTTGTCCGGCCAATCGTTCGAGCACGGTGATACCGGGAATAACAATGCGCCGCCGCCGCATCTCATCGGCCAGCGCTGTGACTACAAATCTGTCTTTCGTTGAGGCAATCGCGATGCCGCGTGCAAAAGCAAGAAGATCGGCGCGCAATGGATGCGACAGCTCGGTGAAACCATAATGCTGGCGAAGGATGGCGAGCTGCTCATAGCGGGTTGGTGCTCTGCGTGCAAAAGTGGAAAGTGCCTCCGGCTCGATCCCGAGTTGTTCGGCCAGAAACGACAGCGCCACAGAAGGGAGGACTTCCCCCCGCTGAATCAGGCGGCCTGGATGACGAAGAGCTGAGAGCTGAAGCGCCAATCCCAATCGAGTATCATCGTGTCGTCGAGTTTCAATAAGACGGCGATCATCGTCATCAAGGCTCCAGTGCCGGATCAGAGTGTCATCGTCGGTTGGCAGCGCTAGAAAATTCTGCCGTTCAGCATCCGTTAGAATCATTCGGCGCGGCATCGGCACTCCGTATGTCATAAAAAGAACGGAGAGAAACGTTTATAGAGCTTACATTGCAAGACGGGTTATGTGACAATATACAGGCTTTGGCATGGCCAAATGAGAATTGTCACATCGGATATGTGCGGGTGTCGAAAGCCGATGGCAGCCAGGTTCAGGACCTGCAGCGTGATGCGCTCATCAGAGCCGGTGTTGATGCCGACAAGGTCTATGAGGATTCCGCATCGGGAAAACGGGATGATCGCCCCGGTCTTACTGCCTGTTTGAAGGCATTGCGCAGTGGCGACACGCTTGTCGTCTGGAAACTCGACCGCCTCGGTCGAGATCTCCGTCACCTCGTTAATCTCGTTGACGACCTGACGAAGCGCAATATTGGTCTCAAGGTATTGGCGGGAGAAGGCGCCTCGATCGACACTTCCACCGCGAACGGTCGATTGGTGTTCGGCATATTCGCAGCTCTCGCCGAATTCGAACGAGCATTGATCATTGAACGGACCAAAGCTGGTCTCGCTGCCGCACGCGCTCGTGGCCGAAATGGGGGAGCGCCGTTCAAGATGACGCCTGCAAAACTGCGCCTTGCCCAGGCGGCAATGGGAAAACCCGAAACGAAGGTGGCCGATCTTTGTGCCGAACTCGGGATCACACGGCAAACCCTCTACCGCTTCGTCAGCCCGAAAGGCGAGCTTCGAGCTGATGGAACCAGACTGCTGGACAGACGCAAAGCAAAGGCATGAAAATATAAAGTGCTTCAACGCACCCAGTACTCTGACATTGTTTACGGGATGCCAACCTTTCGTTCCCATATTGAAAGAGATTTATCGCACGATACCATATAGATAGCGGTGATAGATAATGGACGCCGCCAAACTGGAAACAATGGCCGCTGCATTGAGCGGTTGGTTCTGTTAAGTTCTGTCGCACGAAGGTTAGAGCAAGCCGGAGAGAAGCCTCTTGGTGACTTCGGGTTTGTTTAACTGATAAAGCGGCCAAGTGTCTCGGTCTGTTTTGATGGTACAGACACCCCCGCGTTGGCTGGATCGTAAAAGCACCAATTTCTGCATCCTGTTTGTCGATAAAATTGAAACCGTCTCACCTCATTATCATCGTTTCAGCCCTTGTCGGGGCGGCATGTGGGCAATGGGGAGACATTAAATACAGGGATTTCAAGGCACGGCACGAAGCGAGCGCCTATATGCAATCACTGATGGCGCAGGCCAACAAGATGGTGATATCCGCAGAAATCGTTCTGGCTCGAGTCAATATTTCGCCGTTTAAACCTTGCTCGGACAGTGATCATGCCTATCTTCGCAAGCTGATATTTTCAGCCCATTTTATCAAGGATATCGGACGGCTTTCCGATAATCGCCTGATGTGTTCCTCCCTCCTCGGTGCAGTAACAAATCCACATCGGCGACGGATTGCCGATGTGCAAAGGCGTGACGGGACCTTTATCTACGGACGGCGGGAGCTTGTGACACCGGACAGTTTCGGGGCCGTTCTGGGTAAGGAGCAGGCGAATGTCGTACTTGCAAATTCCACTTTTGATTTGTTTCATTCGGCCCGATATGCATTTTCCATTTTCATGACGGATGAATACAGGGCACACAGCGCTCTTTTGTTCTATTATCCATTCAATTCCGTTGCGCAGCGCACCTTCATTCCGGCACGTTGGAGGTATGAAAATAAGAGCCATGCCCTGCAAGAATTTTCTTGCGACGATGCGAGCGGGATATGCATTCATCTGACGCTACGAGCTGGAAAAACCACTCAGCGCGATTACTTGATAATGCTGCTTTCTACTTGTTTTGGCATGATCTCTGGCGGCGGTCTGGGTACAGCCTGGATTGCTTACGGAAACCGCAGCCGCTCTCTCTCATCGCTTCTGAAGAAGGCATTGTTTCATGATGAGCTGGATGTTGTCTATCAGCCGATAGTGACTATTGCTGACGGCAAGCTCACGGGGTTCGAAGCGCTTCTGCGGTGGGAGATA
Organism: Brucella sp. 22210; assembly: GCF_052045675.1. NCBI lineage: Bacteria > Pseudomonadati > Pseudomonadota > Alphaproteobacteria > Hyphomicrobiales > Brucellaceae > Brucella > Brucella sp. 22210. The sequence continues at coordinate 9,996 of NZ_JBQEPD010000046.1, read as the reverse complement.
AGAAATAATGATTTTGTACCGCCGGATGTCTTTATCGCAGAGGCCGAGAAAGCGGGTTTTGTCGGAAAAATCACATGCTATGTGCTGCGACGTGTCGTTGACGACATGGGCGCTATCTTACGACAGCACCGCGACGTCTCCATCAACATCAATATTACAGCCGTCGATCTCAATAGCGATGCATTCCTGTCGTTACTCGACACGGAATTAAGAGATGCCGATATAGAACCACAGCAAATCGGCCTTGAGTTAACAGAGCGCACGCCGATAGCCTGTCTTCCTGTCGCCGATGCGATTGCAAGATTGAGAGCACGGGGACATCGCCTTTATATCGATGATTTCGGTACAGGTTATTCCAGCCTGTCCTATCTCGGTAAATTGCATGTCGATGCGATCAAGATAGACAAGAGTTTCACACGATCGGTGAGACAAGCTGCCGGAACGGTTTCGGTTATGCCACAGATCGTATCAATGGCGCAGGAATACGGACTGGGCATTGTCATCGAAGGAATCGAGACAAAGGAACAGGTAGACTATTTTCGATCCATCTGTCCTTCAGATAAGGGACAGGGCTGGTTCTACGGTAAACCTGTCAGTGCCCAAACTGCCGAGGGGCTCGCGCGCCGGACATAAGTTCCATCTTCGATGCAATCATATCTGATTGACACGTTTCAATCCAGATTAATCGCCGATGAAGTTTCACACCGCCTCGTTCGTATCTGATATCGTTCTATAGACCGCCGGATTGATAATACCACGCTCTTGTCGTGAAAAAGCCTTCACATATGTGGGCCGGTGAAGATTGCCCCTCGTAAATCACCCGTTTTTTCTCCTTGGAGCACAGCTTTCTGTTCCAATCCGGGATCAATTTCTCCTTTTATTACAGGCCTTTGAGCGGCTATTTCTCTCTGTATGCATCGTTAGCCCCCATATTGGGAACGATAATAGTTTCATCCGCCAAACCATTGCTGTTGAAGAGTTGTCGAACTGAGTGCGGGTCGGATCGACGATCCAACGGCGTGGGCTCTGTTCTTAATAATTCGAAGAAGTATTCCGCCCATTTGCGAGCCTCTGGCTCATGGGTTGAATTTAGTTGGAGCTAATATTGTGAATACACAAGAAAAAGGCAAGTGTTTCATTCATTCTATGCGTGAGCACGTTTCTCAACTGTGCAGTTCGTCTTCGCTTTGCGCGGGGGCGTTACTGACGGCCGCTATGTTTGCGGCTGCCGGACCTGTCGTTACCCTGCCTTTCGCATCCCTTGCGCATGCTGAAGATATTAAAGGAAATGCCGGCGGCGCAGGATATTTGAGCTATAAAGACGATGAAGGCACGAAGCATACAGGGCCGACTAAGGATGCTGGCGGCTATGGGAATGGCGGAGGAGGAAGCTCTGGATCAAAGGCATATCGCGGTGAATCTGCGGCCGATGGTGTAGGAGGGAATGGCGGCTCGGTCGGTGATCGTCAGGGCGGCAAAGGTGGTCAAGTCGGTGCCAACACCATTGGAACCGGTGCAATTCATGTAACTGGAGGGCGTGGTGGCGATGGTGTTGCGGCGAAGCGTGGTTGGGGTAATACCGGTAGCGGTGGCGGCGGCGGCGGGGCTGGTGTGTTTCTCAATGGAGGAAAATCAACTCTGACTTCAGGTTCTGTCGTCACGGGTGGTCAAGGCGGAAAAGGTTCATCTGGAAATCTAAGTGTAGCCGGCGGATCTGGTGGTGGCGGTGGTGCCGGTATTATCGTGCGAGGTGCCACGCTTACCAATTTAGAAAACTCCAGAATAGTAGGAGGAGATGGTGGCGATGCTATCGATAATACATTTAGTTCTTCTGAAATAATTGGCGGTGGTGGCAATGGGGGAGACGGCGTTGTCGTTGATCATGGCGCCACATTCATTAACAAAGGCAGCGTTGCAGGTGGCAGGGGCGGTGCCAGAGGTGCAGATACGACAAATACGGTGACCTATCCCGAGCATACTGCAGGCAATGCCGGTAGCGGTATTCGCATCGGGGAAGAAGCCTATGTGATCAATGCCGGTTCTGTGAAGGCTGGTGACAAGGTTGACGGAGCGCCGGATGATGTGATCAACGCCATTGACGTTGTCGGCGATCATTCGACGCTTGAGCTATGGGACGGTTCGAACATTCAGGGCAATGTCGTTGTTGCCGATGGTGTGAAGGATTCTTCGCTGGTTCTGGGTGGCGAGGCGAATTCTTCGCTGAATGCCGCCGAACTTGGCGACAAGTACAAAGGTTTTGAGAACTTCAAGAAAACCGGTGCGTCCAAATGGGATCTCACCGGCAAGACAGACGCCCATACGCCGTGGACGATTGCCGAAGGGGTCCTGTCCATTACCGAGGATGGCAGTCTGGGCGATGCAGCCGGTACGCTGACCATTGATGGCGGCACGCTGCAAACGGCTGGCGCGTTCGATATGGCGCGCAATGTCGTGATCGGTGACAAGAATGGCACCATCGACACGCAGGGCAACACCAACACCATGAACGGTGTGATTTCGGGTGCCGGTAACCTGACCAAGGATGGCGCAGGCGTCCTCGTTCTGGCGGGTGACAACACATTTACGGGTGAAGCCAAAATCGACAAGGGCGAGTTGCGTCTCGCTGGTCAGGGCAGCATTGCTTCGGCTGCACGGGTTGATAATAACGGTGTGTTCGACATTTCCGGTGTCGATCCAGACAGCGCAACCATCAAGAGCCTTGCAGGCAACAAAGATGGCCGTGTGAAGACGGGCGACAAGACGCTTGTGATTGCCGATGGCAACGGCAGCGATTTTGCCGGTGTGATCGACGGGACCGGCGGTCTCTCCATTGACAAGGGCAAGCAGATCATCTCCGGGGATAACATCTATACGGGTGATACCAAAATCGCTTCTGCCGGTGAATTGCAGCTTGTCAACGATGAACGTGCAGGCAACATCACTTCGGATGTGATCAATGACGGCATCCTGTCCGGCAACGGCTCGATGAACGGCCTCGTCAACCGCGGCACCGTCTCGCCCGGCACGGACAAGGATTTTGGCACGCTGACCGTCAATGGTGATTATTCCAGTGAAAACGGCAAGCTGGTGATGCACCAGGTTCTTGGCGACGATAATTCGCAGGGTGATCGTCTGGTTGTGAAGGGCAATACATCCGGCACAACCGAGGTTAGCGTCATCAATCGCGGCGGCATGGGTGCCCAGACCGTCAACGGTATCAAGATCGTTGAAGTCGGCGGCCAGTCGGACGGCCAGTTCAATCTGCATGGCGATTACGTCAACTACAATAACGAGCAGGCCGTCGTTGCGGGCGCCTATGCCTATACGCTCAACAAGGGCGGTGTCTCGTCGCCTGATGATGGCAACTGGTATCTGCGCAGCGAAGACAAAAACAAGAAAGGTGAAAACGGAAACGGCGGAAACGGAAATCGTGATAACGGCGATAACGGCAAAGGCGGTAATGGCGGCCACGGCAAGGGTGGTAACGGCGGCAAGGAATATCAGGCAGGCGTTCCGGTCTATGGCGGTATCAGCTCTGCACTTGCCGGGATCAACCGTGCAGGCTTTGCAAGCTTCGGCACCCGCATGAGCTCAAACGGTCGCAACGGCAATGCCAATGCATATCGCATCGCTAATCCTGACTCCCTGTTCGGCGAGAAATATGTCTGGGGTCGCATCCAGACCGGTTATACCCGCCTGACACCATCGGGAAATGCTACTGGCGCTGTGTACGGCTCGAACGACTGGACCATGCAGGCCGGGCTCGACGGTCAGTTTATCGACGACGAAGACGGTGAATTGTTCGGCAGCGTCTGGCTGGATTATACCAGCAGCTCCATCAAGTCGCGTTCGGATGTCGGCAACGGTCGCGTCAACGTCAAGGGCTTCGGTCTGGGCGGCGCTCTGACCTGGTATGGTGAAAATGGTTATTATATCGACGGTCAAGGCAAGCTGACATGGTACAAGTCCGATCTGGAATCCGATCTTGTACAACAGGCTCTGGCAACCGGTGTAAAGAGTTTTGGTTATGCTCTCAGCCTCGAAGCCGGTCAGAAATTCGTGGTTTCCGACCAATGGTCAGTCACGCCGCAAGTTCAGTTGATCTGGTCTTCGCTCAGCACCAACAACTATGTCGATGTGTTCTCGGCCGCCATCAATACCCCGGATAACAATGTTCTGACGGGCCGCTTCGGTATCGCTGCCAACTTCGCACAGAGCTGGGTGGAAGCAGATGGCTCACGCACCAGACTGGATTTCGGCGGTATTGCCAATATCTATCAGGACCTGAAAAGCGGAGCGGACTACATCAACGTTTCGGACGTGAATATTGCCACCGGTACCACCGACAAGACCTGGGGTGAGCTTGGCCTGACCGCCAACTATTCGTGGAATGACGATACTTATTCCGTCTTCGGCAAGGTATCGACCGCGACCAGCCTGCAGAATGTTGGCAAAAGCTACAATGTCAGCGGCAATGTAGGCTTCAAGGTGAAGTGGTAATCGTCTGACCGCTTCAATACCCCCGGCGTGTGATCACGCCGGGGATAGACAAACGGGTCGCGAAATGGACCCGTCCCGGAATCACCACTGAGCATGCCGCTGCGTGCCCCCGCACTCCGCAGCAGCAATATGATCTCCACAGTGGTGATATGAGGAGGCAACATCTGCTGTTCCCTCGTTGCCTCCTCAACCTTCCAAAAGCTTCGGCATTTGTGCACACCAAAAAATAGTTATTCTTTAAAATAATAACTCAAGAAAATAAATCGGTCATTGTTATGTTTTCTTTACTGAAAATAGAGCGGAAAATTCCGCTTATGCTTACCCTCGTTTGTTCTATTCTAATGCCCTTGCCTCTTTATTCAGTCACTGCTGCTCATGCCATGGACGCGCGCGTGCGAAACCAATTGATACGGCTCGACCCGTTAACACGTTTGGAGCAGCGCTGTAATCTGGAGGCGATGGAGCGCATCACGCGCGAAAACCGTCGTTACGATGTCGATAAGGTCCCCGCCTACGCCTACTTTGATCCCACCATCAAAAGCCGGGGCATTCAAGCACAAGGTGCTGCCATGCGTAGTTGTGGCGTTTGGTACAAGCTTTCTTACTCGTGCCGAACCAAAGATAATTATCTCGGTATCGAATCATTCAAATACAAAGTTGGGAAAGTCATTCCAAAAGAAAAATGGGAAAATCATTTCCTTGTTCCTTAACTGATTACTTCTATAAAATAATCAAAGAAAACCATCATGAAAAAGCTTACGCTCGCACTATCTATATTGATAGTTGTCTACTCCGGCAATGAAAGCGCTTTTGCATATGCCGGCTTCAAGCCGGACCAGACAGGGCCATATACTGCGATCAATTGCAGCGACAACGGATCGATAGAAAAAGCTATCATCTGCGGCGCCAAGGATACTTTCGGCCATCCAGGTGTGGCTATGACAGGCTTGTCTGAGCGGGAATGGCACGCGTTGATCCGTGCATTGATATGGCGTGAGAGCCGGTTTCAGCCCAAGATTCGCTCACGTGCCGGTGCTTACGGACTGACGCAATTGATGCCAGCGACTGCCAAATCAACAGGTCTGCGTCTGGAGCATCTATCTCGGCCTTATTGTCAGGTCAAAGGAGGAGGGCTGTATCTGGCTAGAATGTTGGAGACCTTTGATGGCGATATCCCTCGCGCATTGGCTGGTTATAACGCCGGTCCCGCGAATGTGAAAAAATATAAAGGGTTGCCTCCTTTCAAGGGAACACGGACCTACGTGAGCGACATTATGCAAAAGTTCACTGAATATAAAAGTCAAACGAACAGTCGGATATATCAACGATGAAGCTTATACAAAACATGCTCCTAACGGCTTGCTTCCATTGCGTCAGTGCATAGCAGCGCCGACGCGAAATCTGGGTCAAAAAATTAGACCTGTCTCGGAATCTCCACTGAGTATGCTGCTGCGTGCTCCCGCACTCCGCAGCAGCAATATGATCTCCGCCGTGGCGATATGAGGAGGCAACAAAAGGCTCCGTTGCCTCCTCAACTTACCAAAAGTTTCAGTATTCCATTGCAACCGGCAAATTCGATGGTTATTTCGATTTCCAGCTTGTAAGCATCGTTTTCGCGTTAGATAATGTAATAATCGTAAACTAAGTATTTTAACGATTAATACATTATGATCTTCTCATATTGATGAGCGCCTTATACATCTGCCGTTGAGGAATTAAGAAGTGTCCAGGTCACAGTCGATCCAAACCGCGATATCGAACAGTTGGTTCGTGATTTTGTACGCGGAGTAATCCACCCCATGCAGCAAATTCGCTTGGATACATCCGGCATTTTAAGATGGTATTGGATATCGGTCTTCATTGTGGTTGTGATAGCATCCGGGGTCGAGGCTCTCGTCATCTACAGAGACTATTCAACCCGGAAGAATGATGCCGGTCAGAAAGCGATGATGATCGCGCAAGCGCTGGCCGAACAAACGACGCAGGTTGTTACGTCGCTCGACGCTCTCAGCAATGCTGTCGCGCAAGATGAGACCGATAAAATCGTCGATGAAAATCTGATGTCCGAGGTTTTGAAACGTCGCTCGAGCGGCGAAACGAAGGCGATAATCGGTATCGCCGTCGTTAACGAATTTGGACGTGTGACGTCAAGTGGCGTAAGTACCATCCCGGTTGGCCTCGATCTGACAAAATCAACAGAATATAAAGCCCTATCCGGGGATCGTGCGCTGTCGGTGTTTTTTAATCATCCAGACAGGCATGAGATCGAGATGCCCAAGAGTTGTGTCGGTCAGATAATGACCTATTCACGCGCAATTCATGATGCTCAAGGTGTATTTCGTGGCTTCATATTAATTCTTGTAAACGAACATTATCTTTATAATTTCTACGACCGTTTCAACAAAGAGCCGGGTATTATTCTGGGTCTGGTTGGAGACGATGGGGTCATTCGCGCTTCCAATTATGGCCTTGGCATTGGGCGCAACATCAAAAGCTATATCGACGATGTGCTTGCAACAGGGCAAGGGATACAAGTCCGTATATCGCCGATCGTCAATTATGAGCTCGTTTTTGCTTATTATAAATCTTCTGCTGCACCTTTATGGGCCTATGCTGGTTTTCCCACAAAGCCCATTCGTACGGCCTGGCTGATCGCTTCTGGTCTCGTGATCGTTGCTTTACTTGCCCTGTTCGCCGTGATGGTCGCTTGCGGAATAATTTTGGGCAAATATCTCAAGAGCCAAAAAGAATTACTGCGACGCGACATCGATACCTTCAAGGAAAAGCAGGAACTGGAGATTTTCGAGACTATTGTCAGTGCAAGTGACATTATCATGGTTGTCACAAATGCCGACGGACAGATCATCGTTGCGAACCGCAACTACCAGGATATTTTTGCCGGAACCGAAACAATAAAACGTTTGCCGGTCAAGGCGATGTTAGGCGTTGAGTTAGATAGTCTAAGCGGTAAGCGATCTTGGCAAGGAACGTACACCGTTCGGCTTCCAAACCACAAGCGACGCGAAATGAGCTGGGTCGTATCGATCCTCCGCGATCAAAGCGACGGTAGCGTACGGAATTTCGTTATTCTGGGCTTGGACATCACCGAGCGGAGAGAAGCTGAACTGGCACTTTATCAATCCAGTAAGCTTTTAACCTTGGGTCAAATGGCGACCGGTATCGCACACGAGATCAGCCAGCCATTGGCGACGCTTGCTATGATGCTCGATAATCTCGACCTTGAAGTCAATCGTGGACACACCGATACGGCTTCTGTTCAAGAACAGATCGGCGAGATGAGTAGACAGGTCGAGCGAGCATCGACCATAGCCAAACATATGCGCATATATGGTCATAAAACGGATGGCTCATTGTCAGTTCTTGACCCGAATGAGATTATTCACAGTGTGCTGGCGATCTGCACAGAACAGCTAAAATCGGATCGGATTGTAATTGCATCGCAAGCGGATACTGCCGTTCCTAAAATTATCGGCAATCAAATTCTGATTGAACAGATCCTGCTCAACTTCATAGTTAATGCACGCGATGCAATCATAAGTAAAGGGAATGGCATAGCTCTGCATGATGCGAATATTCGCATAAAAATTATGCACGAAAACACCGGTTATGTTTGTTTTTGCGTGCAGGATAACGGAACGGGATTAAACGAAACCGTAGAAGAAAAGCTATTTGATCCCTTTTTTACAACTAAACCGCCCGGTCAAGGAATGGGACTTGGGTTGGCTCTTTGCCATGGCATGGCAAAGGACATGAAAGGCAATATCGAAGCCAAAAATGTCGACGAAGGCGCCATGTTCATCTTGAAATTACCGAAAGCAGAAACTGAAACGCGGGGAGGCAACATTGGCTATGACCGAGGGTGACAGCATTTGTCGGGTTCTTTTAATCGACGACGAACCGGCTTTATTGAACGCTCTCACGGTTGCGCTCGAAAGCGAAGGTTTGATCTGTACTAAGGCAACGTCGGCAAATCAGGCCTTATCGATTCTGGATGAGACAACGTCGATTGAGTTGATTGTCAGCGATATAAATATGCCCGGTATGGACGGCATCACATTACTGACGCATGTGCGCGAGCGATACGAAGAGCGTTCATGGCTTCAGGTCATCTTTGTAACGGCCTACGCGTCACTTGAAAATTCGGTGGAAGCGCTTCGTCTGGCTGCATCGGATTTCCTCTATAAGCCGGTCCGACGCGAAGTCTTAGTCCAGTCGGTGCAGTCCGCCCTCGATAAAGCTTCTAAGATCAAGCGCGATACGCAATTTCGCGTGCTGGGATCAGATCATTTGGATCGGCTAGTGGAAGATATACAATCTCTCAAAAGTCTGTTGAACTCATCGGAAAGTAAACAGATCCCGTCAGATCATGCTCCCAGCACTCAGCCCCAGAAAAATCCTCTATCCAGAGAAAGGCTTTTGTCGCTCGTCCAATCCAATGATGTAAAAAAGAAGTTCTTTACAGATGCCTTATTCAGCGATCCCGTCTGGAATATGTTGCTCGATTTGATGCAACAGCATTTGCAAGGCACAGAAGCTACCGCATCCACCCTTTACTTTAATTCTGGCGCACCCGTTTCCACTGCATCAAGACGTCTCAGCGAAATGGAAAAGGCTGGATTGATTGAAAGAAAAATGGATGAAGCCGATAAAAGACGGCAAGTGGTGACGATCAGCATGAAAGCCTACCAGTTGATAGAGGAATATTTCCGAGCAATCGACGATGTTTAAGGATTCATTGAAATATCAGAATTCGCCAGAGGGGTGCTTTCTCTACCTAGTTGTTTGGCCCCAAAAGGTAATGGCGTAGAGTTGTCACCGATAGACCGGAGGGAGCTATGGGACATATTCTGCACGGCAGTGCCAACACCACGCATGCCATCCGAGCAGAACTACAGCGATCTAAAGCTTCGGCAGCGGAGCTTGCGCGGCGATAAGGCATCAACGAGAATACGGTTCTGAAATGGCGCAAGAGGCAATCGGTTAAGATATGCGGAGGGGCCGAAAGAGCGCAGTATGGTTCTGACGCCGGTTGAAGCGGCTGCGATTATAGAGCTATGAAACCATTAAGGAACTTTGGAAATCAAAGCCGGTAGTTTTCATCGCCAAACCACACCATCACATGCTGGGACCAAACATTTAGAACATAACTACTGTTATGTTCCGAGTGGTGTCGCCTGCCTTATTTAAGGATGTGTCTTGAGGCATGCGACTTGCCCCGGATACTCAATCCATAGCCTGTTGGCTGGGCTGCGCCCATCCGGTGATCCGGTAAGTTAAGACGATTACCCTGTTCTGCCAAGAAGCCAGGCGTCGATAAAATTGGCTTAGGCCACTCTCGTTCACCGTATATCTGGGTCCCTTTAATGTTCAGGGGCCAAGGGAGGTGAGCGGCGGAACAAGATGATCAGAGATGGGGTGACGTTCCAACTGCATTCTGCCGGCAATCTGTTGTGGTGACCACCCATGGCTTATGCG
>NZ_JBQEPD010000045.1:0-10000 GCF_052045675.1 Brucella sp. 22210 | reverse complement strand
ACGGCCGCGGTGATGGCGCTTGAAGATGATCCTCTATTCAATGCCGGGCGTGGTGCGGTGTTTACCTCGAATGCGACACACGAGATGGACGCAGCCATTATGGACGGCGCGACACGCAGCTGCGGTGCGATTTCTGGTATCTGCGGGCCACGGCATCCGATTCTGGCAGCCCGCTCCGTGATGGAGAAAACCGAACATGTTTTTCTCGCGGGCGAAGGCGCAAAGCAATTCTGCGAGACTGCCGACCTTGAGATGATGTCCCCAGACTGGTTTTCAACCGAACCGCGTATGGCTGCGCTTAAGGCCGTCATGGACCGGCGCAAGCAGGGGTTAACTGGTGACGAAGACCCTGCCCGCAAGCACGGAACCGTCGGAGCAGTCGCTCTTGACCGCCAAGGTCATCTGGCGGCAGCAACATCCACAGGCGGCATGACCGCCAAAACACCAGGACGCGTCGGCGATAGTCCGATCATTGGCGCAGGAACCTGGGCTGACGATGCAACGGCGGCCATATCGGCGACAGGACATGGCGAATATTTCATTCGCTGGGCCGTTGGGCATGAAATTGACGCGCGCATGCGCTGGGCCGGTCAGGCTTTGCAGCAAGCTGCGGGCGATGTTGTGCGGGAACTGGGGACAATCGGCGGCGAAGGCGGACTGATCGCCGTGGATCGCAAAGGCAATATCAGCCTGCCTATGAACAGCGAGGGCATGTATCGCGCCTGGTGTGGAGCGGACGGCGTCATTCACACTGCTATATATAAGGATGACGTATAAAATAGCGCCGTAAGAAGAGTGAAGAATGCCCTCGAACCCCGAACGACGGGATATTTCACCCTGTTTTGTTCAGTGATGGGCAATTTCTTACTCGGTTGTTCCCGAAACGCGCAATTCATTATACTTTCGTCTGCATCCCGCCGATGCGCTTTCTCTGAGTCCGTTTTCAACAGGCCAGAGTCAAGCATGTAGATGCAGAAAATCGCCATGCCCAAAAGCGCCTCTCCGCTCGAATCCTTTCAGTCCCGGACATTTCGTTCGCTCTGGTCGGCAACGCTGGTTTCGAATCTGGGTGGACTGATCGAAGGTGTCGCCGCCGGTTGGTTGATGACCAGTCTGACCACATCGCACGGAATGGTGGCTCTCGTTCAGGCATCGATGACCCTGCCAGTGATGATCTTTTCGCTCGCTGCCGGGGCATTGGCGGACAATTACGACCGCCGCCGCATCATGCTGATCGCGCAGATGATGATGCTGTGCTTTTCGGCAATGCTGGCGCTGCTGGCTTATGGCAATGTGCTGACACCGTGGCTGCTGCTCAGCCTCACATTTCTGATCGGATGTGGCGGCGCACTCTATAATCCATCCTGGCAGGCCTCGATGGGCGACATTGTTCCCCGTGAGCACTTGCCAGGAGCCGTTGCGCTGAACAGCATGAGCTATAATCTCATGCGCAGCATCGGCCCGGCTATTGGCGGCATCATCGTTGCGACGGCAGGCGCGGCCTTCGCCTTTCTCTTCAACGTATTCTGCTATTTCGCCCTGATCTTCGCGCTTTTCCGCTGGAAGAAAGTGACGCCGCGAAACCCGCTGCCGCGCGAATCCTTCGGCAGCGCCATGTCGGCAGGTTTTCGTTATGTGACCATGTCGCCCAATCTGTTGAAGGTCATGGTGCGTTCATTCGCTTTCGGCTTCAGCGCCGTGGTGATTCTGGCGCTCCTGCCACTCGTTGCGCGCGATCAGGTGCAGGGCACCGCCATTACCTATGGCATTATGCTGGGCTTTTTCGGGTTCGGCGCAATCTGCGGAGCACTGCTGATCGGGCGGGTGCGCGATATTCTCAGCAATGAATGGGTGATCCGCGGCGCATTCTTCGCGCTCGCCATCAGCTGTTTCTTCCTCGCCATGAGCAACCGGGTGTGGCTGAGCTGCCTTCTGCTGATGCCAGCAGGCATGGCCTGGGTGCAGGCCTTCTCGCTGTTCAATGTGACGGTGCAGCTTTCGACCCCGCGCTGGGTCGTCGGTCGCGCCTTGTCGCTGTACCAGACGGCGACATTCGGCGGCATGGCCTTGGGCAGCTGGGTCTGGGGTGAACTGGCCGATTTGCAGAGTGTTTCGGGTGCGCTGTTTATCGCAAGCGCCGTACTGATCGTCGGCGGGCTGCTCGGCTTCATCTTGCGCCAACCCAATTTCGAATCATTGAACCTCGATCCGACCAACGCCTTCAGCGAACCACAGCTGCAGCTGGACCTGCGCGCACGCAGCGGCCCAATCATGGTGATGGTCGATTATTCTATCGACCAGAAAGACGTGCCGGAATTTCTCGCCACAATGGCGCTGCGGCGGCGCACCAGAATTCGCGACGGCGCCAAACAGTGGGTGTTGTTGCGCGATCTGGAAAATCCGCGCATCTGGACGGAAAGCTACCATGTGCCGACCTGGATCGAATATATCCGCCACAGCCAGCGACTGACTCATGCGGATGCCGAGATCGCAAAGCACCTTGATGAATTGCATCGCGGCGACGGCCCTCCCCGCATTCACCACATGATCGAACGGCAGACTGTCCCTACGCACGACGATATGCCCTTGAAGCCCTATCTCGATGCAACCTGACAAAGCATAACCGCAAACAAAAAGCCGCCCGATTGGGCGGCTTTTTTAATACAGCAAATAAGGAGCGATCATTCGCCCCACGGGCCGTGGAAATCGCCATCCTTGTCGATGCGCTTGAAGCCATGCGAACCGAAGAAATCGCGCTGACCCTGAATGAGATTGGCCGTACCGAGCGACTGCGTGTAGCTATCGAAATAGTTGAGCGCCGAAGCAAGTGCGGGAACCGGCAAGCCGGCAATCGCAGCCTTGGAAACGATGTTCCGCAAGCCCTTGGACGCCTTTTGCATACGCCCGACAAAAGCCGGAGCCAGCAGAAGATTGCGGCTTTCATTGCCCTCGAATGCCTGGGCGATATCGTCCAGCAGTTCCGAGCGAATGATGCAACCGGCGCGCCAGATGCGGGCCGTGGTGGCCAGCGGAATGTTCCAGCCATGTTCTTTCGAGGCCGCTTCCATCACGGCAAAGCCCTGCGCATAGGCCGCGATCTTGCCAGCAAGCAGTGCCTGCTCCAGATCGGCAAGGAACTTGGTGTGATCAGCAACATCAAGCGTGCGCGGCGCAGGCTTGTAGATGCCCGCGGCTTCCTGCCGCTCGGCCTTGAGCGACGAAAGCGAACGCGCCGCAACCGCAGCTTCAATTGCTGTTGCGGGAACACCCAGCATCTGCGCTTCAATGGCAGCCCAGCGTCCGGTGCCCTTCTGCCCGGCTTCGTCGAGGATCATGTCGACCATCGCCTTGCCGCTGTCCGGATCGGTGGTCTTCAAAACCTTGGCGGTGATCTCGATCAGATAGGAATCGAGCGGACCGGAATTCCATTTCTCGAACACATCGCCAATGGCCGGAGCCGACAGGCTGAGGCCGTCACGCAGGATGCCGTAGATTTCGGCAATCATCTGCATATCGGCATATTCGATGCCATTATGGATCGTCTTGACGAAATGGCCCGCGCCGTCAGGACCAACCAGTGCGCAGCACGGCTCGCCCTTATATTTCGCAGCGGCAGCGAGAAGGATCGGCGCAATGCGCTCATAAGCTTCCGGCGTTCCGCCCACCATCATCGACGGGCCATGGCGCGCGCCTTCCGCACCGCCGGAAACACCCATGCCGACGAAGGTCGGATCGTTCGGGCCGAGCGCCTTGAGACGGCGGACCGTGTCGCGATAATCGGAATTGCCCGCGTCGATCATGATATCGCCCTTCTCGAGAAGAGCCTTGAGGCGGGTCGTTTCAGCATCGACGGGCGCGCCCGCCTTGATCAGAAAGATGAACGGACGCGGCTTGCGCGTATTTTCCGCCAATTCTTCGAAGGTGGCGCAAGGGATGATCTTGTCACGCAGCGGACCAGCTTTATCGAGGAAAGCTTTCAGCACAGGCTCGTCACGATCATAGACAGCAACCGTGTAGCCCTTCTCGGCTATATTCAGCGCCAGGTTGGAACCCATCACGCCAAGACCGACCATTCCGATATCTGCTTTTTCCATTTTAGGCCCTTCAGAGATGCAACCAGCTGGCCTGTCGCGTGGCAATGGGGAGGCATCCACTGCAAACAGGCTGGAACCCGGCATATTTGGTTGTCGCGGCATTTCGACGACAACGGCTGATAATCTGTATCGTATTCCTGGATGATCTAGGGCAAATGACACAAAGTTGATAGACCCCGGCACCGGAAAAAATCCTTGTGCACTGCCGGTTGCCAACGCCGCCGTGCTGCTGCAACAGTGAATGGAAACGAGAATTGCGGGCTGACCGCTTCTATCGGCGGTGGCGAAATTTCATCATGAGAATCAAATTGGGTATCGGTTCCAAACTTCTTCTGTCGAGCCTTGTCAGCCTGATCGGCTTGCTGGTCATGGCCGCTGTGACGGTGCATGCGCTGCGCGAACAGATGATCGATGACCGTGTCACCATGGTTCGCAACCTGACGGAGATCGGCCGCAAGATCATTCAGGAAGAATATGATCGCTTCCAAGGCGGCGAGATCAGCGAAGCTGCGGCCAAGCACAATGCCGTCGAAACGCTGCGCAAGCTGCGTTATGCCAATGACGAATATTTCTTCATCGACGATTTCGATGGCAATTCTGTGCTTTTGCCGATCAGGCCGGATCTTGAAGGCACGGACGCATCCACATTGGTCGATTCCGAAGGCCGCCATTACGTGCAGATGCAGATCGACACCGCCAAGTCCGGCGGCGGCGTGGTGCGTTATGAATTCACCAAGCCCAATACGAATGTGAGCGGCGAGAAAATGGCCTATGTCATGCCGTTCGAGCCGTGGCGGTGGTTCATCGCGACCGGCATCTATCTGGAAGATGTGGATAGCGAAACAAAGGCCGTGCTGCTGCGCGCAGGCGGCATTCTTGCCACCATCGCCGTTGTCACCACGGCGCTTCTGATTCTCTTGTCGCGCAGCATCACGCGACCGCTCGGGCGACTGACAGCGGTGATCGGACAGCTGACACGCCGTAAATATGATCTGACGGTCAAGGATCAGGACCGGCGCGACGAGATTGGCGATATTGCGCGCGCCGTGGAGATTTTCAAGAAAACCGGCCAGGAGTTCGAGATTCTGCAAGCGAAGATGCGCGAGCAGGAAGCCAAGGCGCAAGCCGAACGCGAGGCGGCACTTGCCTTCGAGCGCGACAGCGCCCTGCGGCTCGAACAGACGGCGAGGCTGATTTCGATGGGTGAAATGGCCGTGAGCCTTGCCCATGAGCTGAACCAACCGCTCGCCGCAGTCAGCAATTATTGCATGGGATCGGTACGGCGGCTGGAGGCTGGCACCGATGACCGTGCTGCACTGCTCGACGCCATGAAGAAGGCGTCGCGGCAGGCAAGCCGCGCATCCGGCATCGTGTCACGCATTCGCGATTTTCTGCGTCGCAGCGAACCGACCCCCCAGCCGCAAATATTACGGGAGATTGTCGAGGAGACCGCATCCATCGCCGAGATCGAATCGCGCAGGCGCGGTTTCAAGATCAAGGTTGATATTGCGAAAGACCTGCCAACCGTTCTGGCCGACCGGGTAATGATCGAGCAGGTTGTATTCAATCTCTTACGAAACGCCATCGAGGCCACATCGGCAATGCCCGCGCCGAGACGCGATATCATTGTTTCCGCCAGAATCAGCCCCGACGGGCAGGAAGTGGAAACAACCGTGCAGGATTTCGGGCAAGGCATTGCGGAAGACGAGTTGGGCAAGATATTCGACCCTTTCTATACGACCAAGGCCGAAGGCATGGGCGTCGGGCTCAATATCTGCCGCTCGATCATGGAGTTTCACCGCGGGCGGCTCTGGGCAGAGCCAAATCAAGGCCAAACTCAAGGCCAAGCTCTGGGGATGTCCTTTCATTTCACGCTGCCGGTAAGCGGCACTCGTCAGGAAAACGCGGCATGAGCGAAGCGGTCTATGTCATCGATGACGACGAAGCTTTTCGGGATTCGCTCGTCTGGTTGCTGGAATCGAGCCAATACACGGTTCGCGCTTTCGAATCGGCAGAAGCTTTTCTGGATGTCGCATCACCGGACATGTCCGGCTGCGTGATTGCCGATGTGCGCATGTCGGGCATAACTGGCCTTGAACTGCACCGTCGCCTGCAGGCGCTTGGCGTCGATCTGCCGACCATCATCGTCACCGGCCATGGCGACGTGCCGATGGCTGTCACAGCCTTTCGCGACGGCGTGGTGGATTTCATCGAAAAGCCGCTCGACGACCAGTATGTGCTGGAGCGGATCGAATTCTCTCTCGCCAAGGCGCGCGACAATGCGCGGCTGCGCCAGCAGGCGGATGATTTTGCCCGCCGTTACGAGAGCCTGACGCAGCGCGAAAAGGAAGTGCTGGAATATATTGTGGCCGGAAAGCTCAACAAGCAGATCGCCGATCTGATGGATATCAGCATCAAGACGGTTGAGGTGCATCGCAGCCGCGTGATGGAAAAGATGCAAGTGACGAATGTGGCGGAGCTGGTTCGCCAGAAACTGTCCTTTAGCGAAGGCGCAAAAAAGAAGCCGGCGTAAGCCGGCTTCTTCAATTTTGCAGATCAGGATCAGTCGTCGAGCTGCTGACCGCTTCGGTCAGTCGTGCAGGCCACCGCAATCAGCGAGATGACACCACAAGCCGCGATGAACACAGCAATCGGCAGATAGCTGCCATTATACTTGGCCAGCAGAGCCGTTGCGATCAGCGGCAGCGGACCGCCGACGATGGCTGCGCCCACCTGATAGCCGAGCGAAACGCCCGTATAGCGGACATCTGCCGGGAAGCTTTCGGCGAAGAACGTGCCAAGCACCGAACCATAGGTCGACCAGATGATGGCAAAGCCGATCACGACGGCAAGCGTCGCCACGAGCCACGAACCCTGATTGAGCAGCCAGAAGTAAGGCACCGTATAGATGACCATGGCGACCGTGCCGAGCAGGAAGACCTTCTTGCGGCCGATACGGTCCGACAGGCTGCCGAAATAGAGCATGACCGGAACGGCGATCAATGCAGCGATCAGCACCGAATTGAGAGCGTGGACGCGCTCGAAACCCAATCCCACGAGATAGGAAACGGTGAAGGTTGCGAACAGGAAGAAGGTCGAGGTTTCGATGAACTTCGCACCGATGACGATCAGAACCGCGCGCCAATGCTTGGTCAGCGTTTCGAACAGCGGCACTTTCTTCGCGGTATTGGCCGCAGCCACACGCTTGAAGGACGGGGTTTCGTCAACGGCGTTGCGGATCCACATGCCGATGGCGACCAGCACGATGGAAAGCACGAACGGAATGCGCCAGCCATAGGACAGGAACGCTTCTTCCGAGAAGCCGAGCGCAAGGCCGGATGTCACCAGATTGCCGAGCGCCAAACCGAACAATGCGCCGGTCTGCGGCACCGCGCCATAGAAGCCGCGCTTTTGGCGCGGGGAATATTCCACCGCCAGAAGCACGCCGCCGCCCCATTCGCCGCCAAGGGCGAGGCCCTGCAACAGACGCAAGAGCGTCAGGATGATCGGCGCCCAGACGCCGATGGTGGCATAGGTCGGCATCAAGCCGATCAGCACCGTCGATACGCCCATGATGGAAAGGGTGATGACAAGTGTCTTCTTGCGGCCGATACGGTCGCCGATATGGCTGAACAGAATGCCGCCAATCGGGCGGATCAAGAAAGCCAGCGCGAAAGAGGCAAGCGCCAGAAGCTGGCTAGTCACCGGATCGTCGGACGGAAAGAACAGCTTCCCGAACACGATGGCCGACATGGTGCCATAAAGGAAGTAATCATACCATTCGATGGTGCTGCCAACCGCGCTGCCAATCAGCGCGCGACGGCGGTCGCCATCGGTAATCAAAGTGTCTTTTTCTACGCGTGCAGAAGCCGCGCCCTCCAAGACGGTCATAGCATTTCCTCCTGAGTGGGCCGCTTACGCGGCCTTGTTTTTAAGAATGTCGAGGGCGACGTCGATGATCATGTCTTCCTGACCGCCGACCATGCGGCGCTTGCCAAGTTCGATGAGGATTTCGCGCGTATCGACGCCATAGAGTTTCGAGGCGTTTTCCGCATGACGCAGGAAGCTCGAATAAACGCCCGCATAGCCGAGCGAGAGGCTTTCACGGTCCACCCGCACCGGGCGGTCCTGCAACGGACGCACCAGATCGTCAGCTGCATCCATCAGGCCATAGAGGTCGCAGCCCGTATCAATGCCCTTGCGGTTGAGAACGGCGATCAGGCCTTCAAGCGGCGCATTACCGGCCCCTGCCCCCATGCCTGCCAGCGATGCATCGACGCGAACAGCGCCCGCTTCGATACCGGCAACGGCATTGGCAACGCCAAGCGTCAGATTGTGGTGGGTGTGAACGCCGATTTCTGTTTCCGGACGCAGCGCATCGCGCAGCGCCTTGACGCGCAGCGTATATTGCTCCGGCAACAGCGCGCCTGCCGAGTCGGTGACATAGACGCATTCCGCGCCATAGCTTTCCATCAGCTTCGCCTGTTCGACCAGCTTTTCCGGCTCAGCCATATGCGACATCATCAGGAAGCCGATCGTGTCCATGCCCAGTTCACGTGCAGCCTCGATATGCTGGCGTGATACATCGGCCTCGGTGCAATGGGTTGCAACGCGAACCGAACGTGCACCGGCATCATAGGCTTCTTTCAGATCATGCACCGTGCCAATGCCCGGAATGAGCAGCACGGTGACACGGGCATGCTCGCAGGCGTCGGCAACCGCGCCGATCCATTCGACATCGTCATGCAGGCCAAAACCATAATTGAAGGTCGAACCGGCAAGGCCGTCACCATGGGTGATTTCAATCGCGTCCACCTTGGCTGCATCCAGCGCCTTCGCAATGGCGACGACATCCTTCAGCGTGTATTGGTGGCGGATCGAATGCATGCCGTCGCGCAGCGTGACATCCTGAACATAGAGCTTATCGGGATTGGAGCGGGCCATTATGCAGCCTCCTTGGCAAGCGCTTTTGCTGCCCAATGATCGGCGGTGACCAATGCAGCGGATGTCATGATGTCGAGATTGCCGGCATAGGCAGGCAGATAATGTGCAGCGCCTTCCACCTCGAGCAGGATCGTCGTCTTGAGACCCGATACGAGCCCGATGCCCGGCACGCGAACCGGCGCATTATCGCCGATGACTTCGAACTGCACTTTCTGCTTCAGGCGATAGCCCGGCACATAGGCCTGAACCGTCTTGACCATTTCGGCAATCGAAGCCTCGATGGCTTCGCGGCTGCCGCCCTGCGACAGAACAAACACCGTATCGCGCATGATCAGCGGAGGTTCGGCAGGGTTGAGAATGATCAGCGCCTTGCCGCGTTCGGCACCGCCCAGATCACGGATCGCCTTCGACGTGGTTTCGGTGAATTCATCGATATTGGCGCGGGTGCCGGGACCAGCCGAACGCGACGAGATCGAAGCGACGATTTCGCCATAGACCACGCGGTCGGTGGTGCGCTTGACGGCATAGACCATCGGGATCGTCGCCTGACCGCCGCATGTGACCATGTTAACGTTCGGCTCGTCGATATTGGCATCGCCATTGATGGCCGGAATGGTGAAAGGGCCGATGGCGGCAGGTGTCAGGTCGATGACCTTCTTGCCGTCCTTCTGCAACAGCGCGTCATTATGCAGATGCGCCTTGGCCGAGGTTGCATCGAACACGATATCGATATCGCGATATTCCGGCATACGCAGCAGCCCGTCGATGCCTTCATGGGTGACCGGCACGCCGAGCCGTGCGGCGCGTGCCAGACCATCCGAATTCGGATCAATGCCGACCATTGCGCCCATTTCGATATTCTTCGACGTGCGCATCACCTTGATCATCAAATCCGTGCCAATATTGCCGGAACCAATGATCGCGCATTTCTTCTTGGACATAGTGGGTCCTTTCTGATCTTC
>NZ_JBQEPD010000044.1:0-16532 GCF_052045675.1 Brucella sp. 22210 | reverse complement strand
AAACTGGACCGTTTATAATGAGAGTTTTCCGCGCTATTTTCCTGGCTGGGAGAAGGAGTGGAAGGCATGAAAGCATCGAAGTTTTCGGACGCTCAGAAGGTGTTTATTCTCAAGCAGGGAGATGACGGCGTTCCGGTAGCGGAAATCTGTCGCAAGAGCGGGATCAGCCAGGCAACTTATTTCAACTGGAAGAAAAAGTATGCAGGTCTGCTGCCTGATGAGATACGGCGGCTGCGCGCCTTGGAAGAGGAAAATACGCGGCTGAAGAGGATTGTTGCAGACCTCACGCTTGATCGGGAGATGTTGCAGGATGTGATCCGCCGAAAACTTTAAGGCCTGCGCGGAAACGTGATCTGGTGGCGGGAATGCTTGTTGATTGGGGAATATCGATCCGACGGGCTTGTGCAGCACTAAGCTTCGAAAGATCGACTATCAATTACAAGTCCCGCCGCACCGTGCAGGCCGCTGTTGAGAAGCGGATCAAAGAGATTTGTGAAACCCGTGTGCGATAGGGTTACCGTCGCGTACACGTCCTGCTTCGTCGCGAAGGCTGGACCATCAACATGAAGAAAACACGTCGAATATACAATGAGTTAGGACTTCAGCTCAGGAATAAACATCCGAAACGTCGTGTCAAGGCCAAGCTGCGTGAGGATCGTCAACAAGCGATCGGGCCGAATGATGTTTGGGCGATGGACTTTGTGCATGATCAGCTGGCAACAGGAAAGAAACTCCGGATTCTGACTATTGTCGATACGCATTCACGCTACTCGCCGGCAACCGATCCGCGCTTCAGTTATCGTGGTGAGGATGTCGTTCAGACACTTGAGAAAGTGTGTCGTCGTGCTGGCTATCCGAAGACAATAAGGGTTGATAATGGAAGTGAGTTTGTTTCGCGTGACCTCGATCTGTGGGCCTATGCCAACAAGGTCACACTGGACTTCTCCCGACCCGGAAAGCCGAGGGATAACGGGTTCATCGAAGCCTTCAACAGTAAGCTTCGCGCCGAGTGCCTGAACGCACACTGGTTCTTAACGCTTGAAGATGCGCGCGAAAAGTTGGAGAATTGGCGTCGACACTATAATGAGGATCGTCCTCACTCGGCAATCGGATATAACGTGCCGATTGCCTTGCATAATCCCGATGGCGTCATCAGCCCGCCATTGGCATAAGAGCCGGAAAATTCTAATTCCCGGCGGTCCAATCTTGGGGCTCAGTGCAGCGTCACGATTAACTGGCAGAGCCATGATAGGTGAAGCGTGCAATCGCATCCGTATGACCACTCGATCGAGATTGAGACGCGTTACCGTCCGCGATCGCACTATTAGAGCAGAAATCCTATGTGACTGTGATTTGAAGCTTCGTGTGTCTGGCAGGATACGAACCAGCAAAGCGTAAGAACATCATTTCGTGAATATCACCTCGCTAGCTTTTCCGCAGTGAATTATGAACAACATCATTCGATCATCAATCGGTTACTCTAACGAGCGCTTTGGTTTGCGTGGGACCACCCCTTATCGTCGCCTATCGCTGATTGCTCGAGTATTATAAGAAATTAAATCGAACTAAATGGATTTCACGCGAATAATTGACCATGGTATATAAATTATAATATATTTAATTTCTTTTCACGCAAATAATTTGTATTAAACTACAATATAATTAAATCTTTTTATTTACTAGTATGGCAAACTAGATAATAATAATTCGCTATGCTTGTATAGTCACAACTTTTGCAGATATTTTTCGGATGCTGCGGAACAAAATCTTTTCCGAGTAGTTTAAGATTTCGCGCTATCGCCTGCATTCGCGGTGATGGCTTTAGGTTTGGCGTTGAATTGATCGCGGAGAGAAATCGCATGAACTCCATAATATACTTGGTCGGACTTGTTGTAATTGTCCTGTTTATTCTATCATTTCTGGGGTTACGCTAATGTCCGGACAGCAGCTCGTATCGGAAACTGCAGATCGTGGTTACGTCGACTGGCCCGCGATCCTGGCGGGAGTGACGATCTCCTCAGGCGTGATGATTGTATTGACAGCATTCGCTGGCGGTCTGGGGCTTGGATCAATCTCACTTGATGACGGCGAATTCAGTCTGGTTTGGCTGATTGTTACTGCATTGTTTGTCGTTATATCTGCCGTAGCTTCTAATATGTTGGGCGGTTATATATCCGGCCGCTTGCGTCGCCCCGTCGAGGCATCAACCAAAGATGAAAGAACCATCCGTGATGGCCTGAATGGCCTGGTTGTCTGGGGTATTGGTGTACTGATTTCGGGTATACTCGCATTTGGAGCCGTTTCCAATGGCGCAAAGGTAGTGGGTAGTGCTGCGCAAACTGCGGTGGAAGCGACTGGATCAGCTGTGGGCGGCGCAGCACAAGGCGCCGGACAGTTGGTTGGGGGTATTGTATCGGGAGCCGGCTCGGCCGTGGGTGGTGCCGCACAAGGCGCGGGGCAGGCGGCATCTCCTTCACTTGAAAAGATGCTTCCGAACGGAATTGCTAACAATCCTATAGACTATTTCGTGGATACCCTGACGCGCTCAGAGAGCCGACCTAATGGCGATAATAGCGCTGATTTCAAGCGCCAGGTTACGACTATTCTTTCAAATCTCGTTCGTACTGGGGAAATTTCAGATGCGGATCGGACCTGGATCGTAAATAGGCTCGCAGCGCAAACCGGGATCGAACAATCTGAGGTCCAAACTCGAGTGGATCAAACCATCGAACAGGTCAAAAACATACGTGCAGATGCAGAACAGAAGCTGGCCGAAGCGCAAAAAGCAATAGATGACGCAAAGGCTGAAGCCGAGCGGATTGCCGAAGTTGCGAAAAATAAAGCTGCGGAACTGGCAGAAAATACCCGTGTGGCAGGAATACTGACGGCTTTCCTCTTAGCGGCTTCGGCGCTTGTCGCAGCTGTGGCAGCGTATATCGGAGCAGTACACGGAGGCCGACATCGCGACGAAGGTCGAGTCTGGGGCGGATTAGCCTATCGCCGCTAGCCGCTCGGTAAACCGAAAATTTTCAACCTAAATAACAAAAGGGAAATCGCATATGAACATTCGCTTTGTAGCACGCTTCGTCACTGTAGCGCTTATCATTGGTACTGTCGCAGGCTGCGCGAACACCATCCGTGGGGTTGGGCGGGATGCCGCCAACACAGTGGATGCAACGCAGCACGCTGGCAGAAATGTCCGTCACGCAGCGAACTGACAATTAATGATTTGCGACTAAGGAGAATCCCCAATGGCAAAAGAGCCGGAAGACACCATCACGGACCAGATCAGTGAATTGCGCAGTCAGTTAAGCGGACTTTCCGCTCAGTTGGCCGATCGCCTGGGTTCTGCGACCGACAAGACTGACAACGCGCTGAATACAGCAAGCTCGGTAGTCGAGGACGTCGTATCGGGTGCACGTCAGCACGGTGAACGCGTCTTGCAGGTCGCGCGTGACAATCCGGGGGCAACAACAACGGCTTTTGCTGCTGTCGGCATCGTCGGCATCCTGATCGGACTGCTCATGGGGCGCACCGGATCGTCCGGTCGCCGTTAAAGGCATTTCGGTGCGGGCGNCTGCCCGCACTTTTCTGGCGGCGCCTCATTAATACGGGTTTCAATTTCGTATTGATCAAAAGGAGTTCGTGGTGACGGCTGAATCTCGTACAGAAGATAAACTCGAAGAAGCTCTGCCTTCAAAATCAGCGGCCATCCACGAATTAATACGGCGCGACGGTGAGAAGGAGATGAGTCGCGAAGCTATGGCACTGTTGTGGTCGGCCATTGCCGGCGGCATCACGATGAGCACGTCCATGATGACGAGAGGCATATTAGAAGCCTATCTTCCCGACACGGATGTGGCATTTCTCTTGAGTTCTGCTGGATATACGGTTGGATTTATACTTGTTATTTTTGCCAACCAGCAGCTTTTTACAGAGAACACCATAACTCCGGTACTTCCCTTTATGTCATCGCCTACAGTCAAAAATCTTCTCAAGCTTGTCAGACTGTGGACCATTGTTCTTATTGGAAATCTAATTGGTGGTACTCTTGCCGCTGCTGTTTTTGCTACGCTACCTATATTCCCCGAGCGCGTAGTTGAATCTTTCATTTCTATGGGACACCACTTGATGGCGAACACCCCCATGCAGATGTTCGCCAAAGGCATATTATCTGGCTGGCTAATAGCCACTCTGGTATGGATGCTCCATAGCGCCAAGCAGTTTCAATTTATTTTAATCTTTATTGTAACTTACCTTATAGCTATCGGTGACTTTACTC
Organism: Brucella sp. 22210; assembly: GCF_052045675.1. Lineage (NCBI taxonomy): Bacteria > Pseudomonadati > Pseudomonadota > Alphaproteobacteria > Hyphomicrobiales > Brucellaceae > Brucella > Brucella sp. 22210. Next base: position 12,250 of record NZ_JBQEPD010000044.1, on the reverse strand, counting down.
ATATAATTGTGGGAGCAATAGAGGTAATATTTTTGATAATCATCGGTGAAGCATCCGTACTATCTGGCATTTTCCACTTTGGGTTACCAACACTAGTTGGAAACGTAGTGGGGGGCACGTTTATCTTCGGTCTGATCTCCCACGCGCAGGTAAGAGCCGACGAGTGATTAATGGAGCTCGTGGGGCAGTTAACAGAGCTCCCTCCAGATCAACCTCCAGAGCACCACGACAAAAAAGTAGCCTCTAAGAATTTTGACTTGCAATTAGTGCGTTTGATACCCCCGTGGTCGCAAACCAGACGAAAGCACGATTTCGACTGCGGATTGGCCCGGACGCTCTATTGCAGCTGAAAATAGAAAACAGCTCGTAGTGACGGTCAATGATTGGTCCTTTAATGTACCGCTATAGACCGATGAAAGCATATCATCGTGCTCGTCACTCGATATGGTGATTTTTAGCAGTGAACAGTTCATCACATTGTTAGGCGAAGAACAGGAATGGCAGGCGATTTTCCAGAAATTGAATAAGGGAAAGCACTTCACGCATTACGTGGATCTAAGGAATTGATATCGTGTTCTGAACAATTAATATTCTTTGATGATTTTAGAATGGGCGGCCTACGATGGAAAAAGATAAAGACCAAATTGGCTCTGATCGACTTGGTTCGGCTTACGCCAAACATCGCATTTTGTCGTCGGTAACACCTGCTTCGCAACCACAACTCGGCGAAACCGATCTCGATCCACGGGATTGGCTCGCTGCAATTGTTGACGGTTCAGACGACGCCATCGTTAGCAAGGATCTGAATGGCATTATTAGAAGTTGGAATAGAGGTGCCGAGCGCCTATTCGGTTATCATGCCGAGGAAGTCATCGGAAAGCCGGTCACGATCTTGATACCAGAAGATCGGCTTGATGAAGAACCAGCTATTTTAAGCGAAATTCGAAAGGGAAACCGAGTCGATCATTTCGAAACAGTTCGGAAGCGAAGAGATGGTACGCCAATCGATATTTCATTGACGATTTCACCTATTCGAAACACAAACGGCGTTATTATTGGTGCATCAAAAATTGCACGCGACATCAGCGAGCGCTTGGAGGCTCAAAGCCAACAAAAGCTCCATATGAGTGAAATGCGTCATCGCGTGAAAAATTTGTTCGCTCTGGCAAACGGAATCGTCTCATTGAGCGCAAGATCGGCTACGCAGGTTGATGAGTTTCGCGAGGTGGTTCAGGCGAGATTGGCCGCACTTGCCAGGGCGCATGAACTGACGATGCCGACATGGGATGATGCCGATGTTACGATCTCGTCGGTCCCGTTGCAGAACTTGTTACATACTATTCTAGAGCCTTATGGTGAAAACAATTTTCATATCACGGGCCATGATCCTGCCGTCACAGGAAAGTCGCTGACAAATCTCTCGCTGCTTTTGCATGAGCTGACAACGAATGCTGCCAAGCACGGTGCATTAGCGAGTTCTGAACGCGAGCTTTCCATAGATATTCAAGAGTCGTCTGGCACTATTTTCATTTATTGGCTTGAAACAGGTAATGAGTATCATGATGACCAACCCAGCGAGGGGTTCGGTACAAGACTGGAAAGGGCACTGGTGTCGGCCTTGAACGCAGACTTTGATCGATTGTGGGTGGAGAATACCCTCAAAATATCAATTTCACTTCCAAAAGCGCTACCCGAATAGGGTGTGCTTCCATGGCCATCCTTGGCGGACAATCAAGCAAATCAACACGTAAGGCGCAACCGGCTTCAATTTCCATCGGTCCAGATGTGAATGGCTCGTAGTCTGTATCATCGCTTGATTTATGGTTCAGCGATATCGGAAAAGCTCTGCATCAGGAACTGGCTCGCCCGATATGGCGGCTGTGATATTTTGGGCTGCAATCATTGCGAAGGTAATTCCGTTGCCGCCGAAGCCCAGAGCGGTAAAAATGCGCTTGTATCCGGGAACACGGTCGATGATCGGCAGGCCATCCTTGGTGACACCGAATGGAGCTGACCAGACATAGTCGGGCTTATCAATCGTCACTCCGATGAGGTCTTCCAACTTACGAATGATGATTGCCGCTTTATCTGCGAGTTTCTTCGAATCCTCATTGCTATTTTGTGCCTGTTCGTCTTCGCCACCGGCGATAATACGTCCAAACTCATCGGTTCTGAGATAAAGATAGGGATCTGCAGCTTCCCAGACGAGCATATCTCGTAACCAAGGTGGCGCGTTTCGCAAGGGCTTTGAAGCCAACGCCCAGGTCGATGTGATACTGTGCGATTTCGCCTCCATTTGAGGCAGATATTCGTAGCCGGTGCAAAATACTGCATGTTCAGCAACCAGAACTTCGCCTCGACGAGTTGCCAAGGCTACGCCTGAAGGCAACTCTGCCATATCCGTAATCTCGACGGGCGAAACGATCTGGGCATTGCGGGTTAGAACCGTGTGCAACAACCCTGCGGTAAGTTGCGCGGGATTAGCTGATGCAGAAATGTTCGACAAAATTGCTGCGGGGCGGTTCAATCCAAAACGCTCTACGAGGACTTTGTGACTGAGATAACTGGCGCTGATACCAATTTTGTTGCGCGCAGCGGCCTCATTGGCAAGCGCTTTCTCTCCCATCTCATCGCCAGCAAGGTAAAGCGCTGACTTTGCACGCATTTGGCAATTGAGCCCGAGTACGCCGGACAAATCAATCAGGTCGCGGACGGCCTGCGCTGACCGTAACCAGGCAGCATTAGCTTCGTTCTCACCAATTTTCCGGCTTAGTCGGCTCAGGGGGACGTCGATCTCATGTTGGATCATTGCTGTCGACGCTGATGTCGAGCCGCGTGCCGGAGGACGCCGATCAACAATCAGAACGCTTTTTCCCCTGCGCGTCAACGCTTCTGCCGTCAGTGCTCCGGAGATACCTGCTCCGACGACTATTACGTCAAAAGCCCTACGAGGAAGATGGGTTTCTGCTTGAACGGTGGAATTGGGTGTTTTTATCCAGAAGGGAATGCCTGTTCGAAGGTCGTCTTTTCGAGTTGCGGCATCATGATCGGGCATGAATGATCTCCTCCAAATCTATTCTACGATAAATTTGGCAAAGACCCTCTGATATTCAAGGACGTCTGTAATTCTGTTGCGCCCGTAAGTCCGCACATACAGTCGTTATGCCGGACAGATATCAGACTCAATGAGGAACAATCACCCGGATGAAATGTTCGGTTTTCTTAGAGATGAGAAAGGATTGCTCAATGGACGTGCTGCAATTTGATGTCGAAACTACGTGGCCAACCTCAAATGATGCCGTTCTCCTGCCGATGTCAGGAGATCCTACAAAACTCCCAACTGCTGAGCCGGAACAGCAAACGAAACCACCACCGGAATCAATACCCGATAGCGAATCAGCTAGTCCGTATGAGCCCGAGCGATACCTCCTCTTCCGAATCCGGGGCAACCTTCACCGGAACCAAACAGTCCTGGCCAGCCAATGATATGGGCATTTAGAGACGATCAGGATAGAGCTGACATCGGCGAAGCATAGGCGGGGTGCCGCAGCTTTTTAGTGCGATCAGTATTTCGCACCGTGCTGTTTTGCCCTTCTGGTCGCAGCGCGAAGCAATTCTTCTACATTCGTAGTGGTAGATTTATTGCCGTTTTCGTCCTCGATGGCTGCTCGGATGGCTTCGACTTCGCTTTCCGTAAGGTGTTCAATCCCGATAAGCCGTGAGCGCGCACCCTTTACAGATCTAAGTACCTCGTCCAGCTTTGCTTCCACAGCGGTGGAATCGCGATTTTGCGAGTTCTGGATCAGAAACACCATCAGGAAAGTAATGATCGTGGTGGCGGTGTTGATGACCAGTTGCCAGGTATCGGAAAAGCCAAAAAGCGGGCCAGAAACGGCCCAAACGACGATGAAGCCCAAGGCACAGCCGAAGGCATAGGATGTCCCTGCAATTTCAGCGATGGCTTGGGAAAGATGAGTGAAGAACTTTTCCATGATAATTCCTCTACAACTGAAGAACGTACCTTTGTCTGCCGCCCAACGCCGCTCGAGGCTCAGCGTTCAGATAGAACTGACTTGCTCACTCATCGGTTCCGTTTCTAACAATTGTCACTGACAATGCGGGCAATTCGACGAGTAATTCTGGGTTTAGGCAGAACGTCCTCTACGAAGAAGACTAGGACGGTGCCGGAACAATTGTGCTGTGAGATCGTTGGAAATATCAGATTGATAGCAATGACTGCACAATGCAAAGCTTGCCATAGTGCTCGTCTTGATAAGATGTCTACGAACTCAAAAAAGTAAACCGAGCACCGGCTGAACGTCTCCGTGGTCTACAGTTATGTCATCTGTTGAACGATCATCATGGCGATGTTCTCCCAACAGAAGCGGCACTAAAGGCGGTCAGCCGTGGATGCCCTAAAAGCGTTAACGGAAGGAAGAACCATCATGGCTAGCCAACCCGATAAGCACGCTCCTCTCACAGAAGATGAGGATATCAAGTTTCTGGCCGAGAATTCGGACCTGTCGCCTTTGCAGGCGCGCGATTTGATTGATCGCTTTGGTCACCGGGACCGACCGAAACTTCTTGCAGAGGCGAGGAAATTCAAGGCGGAAAGTTAAAGCGGCTGATAGAAATGTCAAAGCAGCATTTCTGACTAAATCGTCGGGAACAACCAGTAGTTCGCGTGAGTTTATCCAATCAGGTTCAATTCGTCACAGGAGCGAGGCAGCTATGGCTCCGCGCGCAAACTGGAAAGGTCTGTTGAAAGTCGATCAGCTTTTGATGCCGGTCGGCCTTTATACGGCTGTATCGACATCAGAGCGGGTTTCTTTTCATCTCATCAATCGCAAGACGGGTAATCGTCTCAGTCGTGAATTTGTCGATAGCGATACGGGTAAACCTGTTCCCCGAGAGGAGCAGATGAAGGGATATGAAGTTTCGTCCGGCAAATATGTCATTTTCAATGATGAAGAAATCCAGTCTGCAATTCCTGAAAGCAATAAGACACTCAATATCACGCATTTCGTCAAATGCAGTGAAATCGACGATGTTTATCTCGATCGACCTTATTATCTGACGCCCACTGATGAGGACGAGGTGTTCTTGCTTCTCCGTGATGGAATGAAAGCTGCAAACGTGGCGGCAGTCGCTGAGGCGGTACTCTTTCGCCGTGCGCGTAAAATTCTCATTCGCGCGGAGGACGAGGGCATGATCGCATCGACGTTGAACTTTGATTACGAAGTTCGACCGATAAAAGAGGCTTTCGGAGATCTGGAAGCATTCAAGTTCGATCAGGAAATGCTCGATCTGGCCAAGCATATTATCGGCACCAAGATGGGTCGCTTCGATCCGTCAAGGTTTGACGACCGCTATGATGCAGCACTAGCCGACTTGATTAAGGCAAAGATTGAAGGAAAACCGCTCAGAAAGCCTGAAGCTCCGAAGGCGGCCGACGTGATTGATTTGAAGGAAGCCCTACGCAAGAGTGCAGCCTTGAGTTCTCAACAAAAGCAACCGGCAAAATCGGGAACAACCAAAGCGAAACCCCGAAAGGCTGGATAATGGGACAGCCGCTCGAAACCTATCATAAGAAACGTGACTTCAGCCTGACGAAGGAGCCGCGCGGCAAAGCCATGCGAAGCAGGGGCAATTTATTTGTGGTGCAAAAACACGATGCGCGTCGGCTGCATTATGATTTCAGGCTGGAAATGGACGGAGTGTTGAAAAGCTGGGCGGTCACACGAGGTCCAAGTCTGGTCCCGGGCGAGAAACGTTTGGCCGTCCATGTGGAAGATCACCCGCTTGAATATGCCGGTTTTGAAGGTACGATCCCGAAGGGGGAGTACGGCGGTGGGACGGTCATTGTCTGGGATAGCGGACAATGGACCTCGGTTGGCGATGCTCACAAAAATTATAAGAAGGGGCATCTCGAATTCGAACTGAGTGGCGATAAATTGAAGGGTCGCTGGCATCTGGTTCGAATGCATAGAAAACCGGGCGAAAAACGAGAAAACTGGCTACTCATAAAGGGCGAGGACGAGTTTTCACGAGAGGCTGACGCCCCCGATATTCTTGAGGAGAAACCGCAATCGGTGAAAACTGGCCGAGTTATCGCCGATGTGGAACATGAAGCGCCGGGCTGGTCGTCCAAAACCGGACCGCTGAGTAAAAGCCGCACAGCGAAGGACGGCAATGCCGTGCTCTTGTCGAGGCTCGCAAAGAAAGCTGCGATGCCGCCATTCATAGAACCTCAATTGGCGACATTGGTATCAGCTGCGCCCGGAGGAAGCCGCTGGATTCACGAAATCAAGTTTGATGGTTATCGCATTCAGGCGCATGTCGCTGATGGTAAAGTCGTGCTCTATTCACGCAGCGGGCTGGATTGGACAAAGAAATTTGGCCGTTCGATAGTCAACGATCTTCTGGCTACGGGGGTCCAGAATGCCATATTTGATGGCGAGATTGTCGTGGAAAATAAGGCGGGGCTGTCGGACTTTTCGGCACTGCAAAGCGATCTGAGTGACGGACGTTCGGACCGGTTCGCCTTTTATATCTTTGATCTGCTTTATCAGGATGGCCGCGATTTGCGGCAAGTGCCGCTCGTCGAACGCAAATCCCTGCTGGCAAAGCTCATTTCCCATACCTCGAGAACACTGCGCTATAGCGAAGCCTTTGATGCCGATGGTGACGCTGTATTGAAGAATGCTTGTGGGCTCGGACTGGAGGGCATCGTCTCGAAATTGAGCGATGCTCCTTCTATTTCCGGGCGCAGCAAGGGCTGGCGCAAATCGAAATGCATAGGACGGCAGGAGTTTGTAATTGCCGGATTTGTGCCTTCAACTTCAACGTCTCGCGCAATTGGTTCTCTGCTGTTGGGCGCTCAGGAGAAGAAAGGACTTGTTCCTGTTGGGCGTGTGGGAACTGGCTTTTCCGTCAAGCTAGCCAAATATCTTTACACGAAGCTCACGTCGATACGTCAGGAACAAAGCCCATTCGCAATAGAGCTGACCGCTGAAGAAAAACGCGGTGCGATATTCGTCAAGCCGCAATTGGTTGCAGAAGTCGAGTTCCGTGCCTGGACTGCGGACAGAAGACTGCGCCATGCATCTTTCCGCGGACTGCGTGACGACAAGACTGCCGAGGAGGTCACATTGGATAAAAGTGCAATGCCATCTCAGCCGTATAGGACATCCCTCGAAGAAGCTGATGTGAAGCTCACTCACCCGGATCGCGTGTACTGGCCGGAGGAGGGCATAACAAAACAGGGGCTGGTGGATTACTACGCCGAAGTCTGGTCACGAATTGAACCATATATTGTCAATCGGCCTTTGGCTCTGCTGCGCTGTCCGACCGGTATCGATGGCCAGCATTTCTTCCAGAAACATGCCTGGAAGGGTCTGAACGTGCATATTGTTGAGGTGGATGCCCCCTCGGAGAAGGATGAAGAGCCTTACATCGCAATCAAGGATTTTGACGGTTTGATCGGTTTGGTTCAGGCTGCCTCGCTAGAAATCCATCCTTGGGGTTCGAGCCTCAGGGACTCGGAATTGCCGGATATGCTAACCATGGACCTTGATCCAGGGGAGGGGGTTGCCTGGGAACGTGTCATTGACGGGGCCTTTGAAACCAAAGAGCGGCTTGAGAAGCACGGCCTGACAACATTTGTAAAAACATCCGGAGGAAAGGGACTGCACGTCGTCGTGCCATTGAAGCCGAAAGCCAATTGGGACAGCCTCAAAACCTTTACCAAGTCGATTGCCGATGAGATGGCGGCAGACAGTCCTGATCGCTATGTTTCGACCATTTCCAAAGCCAAACGCAAAGGCAAAATACTCATTGATTATTTGCGCAATCAACGAGGCATGACGGCTGTTGCACCTTACTCGCCACGTGCTCGCCCTGGAGCAGCCGTTTCCATGCCACTCGCCTGGAATGAACTGAATCCCGCTATCGGTCCAGCACATTTCACGATCATGAATACAGCAACGCGGCTAGCAGCTTCGAAGCTTGATCCTTGGTACGACTTTCGCAAAGCGGCGACGGCTTTACCAAAATAGTGCGAAAAGGTTGTATCCTGAGAAGCTAATGCTGCTTGTTCTCGTTGGTAAGGCTTTTGCGTAAAGCATCCATGATGTTGATGACATTGCCGCCGGTCGCCGGGGCGGTCGCTGCAGATTTGGGTTTTGTCGGCGTTTTAATTTTCTTTTTCTTGGCGGCGATCATTGACTGCAGGTTCTTCTGAACCGGATCCTTCAGCAAGCCCGGCTTCCAGTCCTCCGTTTTGCGCTTGATCAGTGTGCGAACCATGGAGAACAGCTTTTTGTCGGGCTTCTCCGCCTTGATGCCTGCGAAGTAATCGTCGGCTTTTCGAACTTCATCACCGAAATGCAATGTCCATAGCACAATACCTTGTCCGCGTGGCTCCAGAAGAACAGCTCGTTCACGCCGATACATGACTAGCCTTGCCAGACCATAGACGCCGCTCTTGTCCATTGCCTCCCGAATAACCGCAAAGGCTTCCTGCCCGACCTTGTCAGATGGTGAAAGATAATGGGGTTTATCGTACCAAATCCAACCGATGCTATCGCGCTCTAAGAATTTTTCGATATCGATAGTGCGAGTACTTTCGAGAGCCACGGCTTCGAGCTCGTCGTCCTCGAGGAGGACATAGTCTCCTTCGGCCTTCTCGAAACCCTTAATTTCGTCTTCGTCGCGCACGGGCTTATGTGTCACTGAATCGACATAGCGACTGATCACCCGGTTGCCCGTTTTTGCATTGAGTGTGTGGAAGCGCACTTTTTCGCTTTCAATGGTCGCAGGCATTATTTCCACCGCGCAGGTGACGAGCGATAACTTTAAATAACCTTTCCAGAATGCATGGGGCACCGGCTTATCCTCTTTTTAGTGAAGAATAACCAGCTGAAGGCTGGAAGGTTCCGGGTTTAAATGTTGATGCGGGAACCCACCACTCATTTGGGGTGTTATCTCACCGATGAAATCACGACAGAAAAATCGGGGATCACTTTGGCGAAGAAATCAACGGTCCGTTCACGCCTGATTCATACCAGTGACGCCGAACCTGGGCTGAAGCGTATTCGCTGTGGCGAAGGTTTTCGCTATGTCGATAGCCAAAAACGCGCTGTTAGCGCGGCGGATAAAGCGCGCATTGTAGCCCTTTCCATTCCACCCGCCTGGAAGAACATTTGGATATGTCAGAGCGAATATGGGCATATACAGGCAACAGGCCGCGATGCGCGTGACAGAAAGCAATTTATCTATCATCCCGACTGGATGAAACGACGTGGCGACAGCAAGTTTTCGGGCTTGCAATATTTTGGCAGCAATTTGAGCCACCTGCGCGAGAAGATTGATGCAGATATGCGTCGACGCTCTTTCTGCCGAGAAAAAGTTGTCGCGACAATTATCTGGTTGATGGACCGGTTGTTGTTGCGCGTTGGTAATTCCGCTTACGCGCGAGCAAATAAGAGCTTTGGTGTCACGACTTTGTGCAACCGCCATGTGAAAGACGAAGGAGCCAGCCTGCGCCTCGTTTTCACGGGTAAATCAGGTCAAAACTGGAACCTGAAACTGTCCGATCGCCGAATTACACGTATTGTACGCTCCATACAAGAACTGCCCGGACAGCACTTGTTCCAGTATGTCAATGATGAGGGGCGTTATCGCCCTGTTAGCTCTCAGGATATCAATGATTACTTGCAGGATGCCATGAAGAGCGAATTCACATCCAAGCATTTCCGAACTTGGGCTGCAACCGTCGGCGCGCTTGATGCATTTCAATCTAAGGAACTTCCTGATAGCGAAGCCGCGAAGAAACGAGCACTCAATCAGGTGATTGATAAAATTGCACAAGCCCTTGGCAATACGCGTGCAGTATGTCGGAGTGCCTATATTCATCCAAATGTCATCGAACATTGGCTTGAAGGCAAGCTCGCATCCGAAATTGAAGCAGTCGCCTCAGACCGGCTTGTGGCCCCTCGACTGAGCAAAGCCGAACGCAATACGCTGAAATGGTTGATCGTGTATGCCTGAATGCGGAACCATTTTTCTTGCATGAGGTTAGGCATGCACTGACAAGGAAGGACAACACATGAGAACGGCCAAGTTTCTACTCGGCATTTCGGGGTTGGCACTGGGGATCGCTCTGGCAAGGGCCGCGTCACCGCAGGTGCCAAAAGGTGTTATTCCAATCAAGCCATTTGACATCTCGCGCTACTTGGGAAAATGGTTTGAACTGGGACGTATCGAAAACCGGTTTGAACGCGGTCTGACCCGTACCTCCGCGGAATACTCATTGAATGCAAATGGAACGGTACGCGTCGTCAATCGCGGCTTTGACCCATGGAAGCGATGCATAACAAGCGCAACGGGCACTGCGCGATTTGTCGGTGCTACAGATGAGGGTGCGCTGAAGGTATCGTTCTTCGGCCCGTTCTACGGCGGCTACAATATTGTCGATCTGGATGCAGATTATGAATGGGCAATCGTGGTCGGATCAAGTCGCAACTATTTCTGGGTACTGTCTCGGTCTGCAGTTCTAACCACGGAGTTGAAGGCGCGCGCCGTCGCAGTGGCATTGGTTCTCGGAATGAATCCCGACACTATCCATTGGATACCTCAAGAAGGGCCGTTTTGAGAACATCGCCTTATCCCGAATGATGAATTGCCATTTCGCGGCATGATACGGCGCAGCATGCCTTAACACAGGCTCCATTCCCTCTAAATCACGACAACTATCGGCGCAGTCTTCACATATCCGCGCACAGAGCATGCAGAGCGGGTAATGATAGGGACTTTGAAGCATCGTCATCTGCGCTGAAGTTCCACAAATCTCGGCGCAAGCCAGCATGGTTCGGAAGTGCTTTGGTTCGACATGCGGCCCTCCACGTTCGAGGCAATGGTCCGACGCCATCTCTGTACAGGTGCGATAGCATTCGAGACAGGTACTAATGCAATTCATTTGCGTTGTGTCGTGCATTGTCATTTTCTCCCTATCCTATGGTTGCTCCCAACAGCGAAACCACGCTTTTGTTTCAATGGAACAGAACGCAATGATTGCGGTTATGCATCGGATGGTCCCTGAGGAGGGAGCAATGGGCAAACGAAAATGGAAGAAACGAATTCGACGGGCGAAGGCCGGTAAGGAGATCGAGCAGGCCGCTGCACTTCCTTATCGGTTTGAAAATGGCAGCCTTAAGATCATGCTTGTTACATCGCGCGGGACGCGCAGATTTACCCTGCCGAAAGGTTGGCCGATGAAAAAAAGAAGTATGGCCGATGTTGCGCGCATCGAAGCTCAGGAAGAAGCCGGAATTGAAGGAAACGTCGCTCGTTCGACAATCGGCCACTATCTTTATTGGAAACGCTTGAAGAGAGTATTCATCCCAGTAAAGGTTAGGGTTTATCCCTTGCATGTTCAATGTGAGAAGGCACAATGGCCAGAATATGAGCAGCGTCAGCGCAAATGGCTTTCTACAGAGGAAGTGGGTCTGTTGGTTGACGAACCTCAATTGATGAGCCTCATTGCAGCTCTTAACCGGAATGAAAGCAAATAACTTCCTTCATCGGGAACATCGGCCTCCCTTGTCGGTTAGAGGCATCTGTTCAAAGGAGAACGACATGGTGGATACTGTCGACAAGCAGGCGTCGAATAACAATAAAAAGGCATCTCGCGCACTGGATACTGAGTCTGAAAAGCTTAAGCCGCGAAAAGAGGCCTAAACGTTCGAAAAAGGACGACCTAGATAAGGAGCACTGGCTTTACGCACAGCGCGTTGAAGACGAATGAAAACACTTCTTCCCTTGATCATCGGCGTGGTTTTACTTTTGGTCGTTGGCTCTCTTCTGTTTCGAACAGCCGATGACGACGCTGGCACGCAGCCTCCTCCTCATTCTTTACAAACCAATCCTCCCAATTAAAAGTGCCTGCTCCATGCGGGCGCTTAATTACAGAATAGTGGAATAGCCCCCTAATTGCCCGGACAGTTTCTGCCACTTAAATAAGTGATAGGACTACTGTTCACATTATGACTGGTAATAGCATTAAGATGGAAATTCTTTCCGGCCCTGAGCGGCGTCGACGCTGGAGTACAGCGGAGAAGCTTGCGATTGTCCACGAAACCTACGAGGGGGGCGCGACGGTCAGTCTGGTCGCCCGTCGTCATGGCATTGCGCCTAACCAGCTGTTCGCGTGGCGCAAGCTTGCATCGCAGGGTGCCTTGGTTGCCACCGC
>NZ_JBQEPD010000043.1:0-17741 GCF_052045675.1 Brucella sp. 22210 | reverse complement strand
GTAAGCCCACGGTGAAGGCCGTCTTGCGATGACGGCCTTCTGACTGCCAGTCCTAGTGGTAACACTAGGAGTAGTCATATGACGAAGCATTCAATTGAGGTGATCACGTCCGTGGAGCGCCGTCGGCGCTGGTCACGCGAAGATAAAGAGCGCCTCGTCGCTGCCTGCTTTAAGGCGGACGCGGTAGTCTCCGAGATTGCCCGCGCGGCCGGCATCCATGTCAGCCAGTTGTTCCGTTGGCGCAAAGAGCTTTGCCGGATCGAGGAGCCAAGGTCTGATACGGCGACTTTGGTGCCGGTGATCGTATCCGAGGCCGCTTCGACAGTCTCTCCCGTTCAGCTGGAAGCGCCCACCACATCCCATCTTCGTCGGAAGCGCAGCGATGTAACGATCGAGCTCGGCCGGGGCCGTCGGGTCCGCGTGGATAGTGATATTGACACGGACGCGCTTGGCCGGATTCTCGATTGCGTATTGGGTCTGCGATGATCCCGGTTCCTGTTGGCGTGAAGGTCTGGCTGGCCACGGGCTATACGGACATGCGCAAGGGCTTCCCCGGTCTGTCGTTGATGGTGCAGGAGGCGCTGAAGCGTGACCCGATGTGTGGACACCTGTTCGTATTCCGCGGCCGCGGCGGTGGCCTGATCAAGGTGATCTGGCATGACGGCCAGGGCGCTTGCCTGTTCACGAAGAAGCTGGAGCGTGGCCGCTTCATCTGGCCATCAGCGGCCGATGGCACGGTGGTGATCACACCTGCGCAGCTCGGTTATCTGCTGGAAGGTATCGACTGGCGGATGCCGCAAAAGACCTGGCGGCCGACGTCGGCCGGATGAGCAAAAACACTGGAATGATGGGGTCAAATATGATTCCATCCTGTCATGAGCGACGCGACCGAAGAGCTTCCGGACGACCTTGCCAGTGCCCTTGCACTGCTGGCCCAGGAACGCGCTCGACGTGTTACAGCCGAAGCAGAAGCGGCAACCGCCAAGGCAGAAGCCGCCAGTGCAAAGGCACTCGTATCGCATTCCGAAGCGCTGATCGCTCGGCTGAAGCTGGAGATCGACAAGGTCCGCCGTGAACTCTACGGCAGCCGGTCCGAGCGCAAGGCGCGGCTCCTGGAGCAGATGGAACTGCAACTCGAGGAATTGGAAGCGGACGCCGGTGAAGATGAACTGGCCGCGGAGATCGCAGCCAAAGCTTCAACCGTCAAAGCCTTCGAGCGCAGGCGTCCGTCACGCAAGCCCTTTCCCGAACATCTGCCACGCGAGCGCATCGTCATCGCCGCTCCCGCCAATTGCGCCTGCTGCGGATCGGCCAAATTGTCGAAGCTTGGCGAGGACATCACCGAGACCCTGGAGGTCATCCCGCGCCAGTGGAAGGTCATCCAGACGGTACGGGAGAAGTTTACCTGTCGCGAGTGCGAGAAGATCACGCAGCCACCGGCTCCCTTCCATGTAACGCCACGCGGCTTTGCCGGGCCAAACCTGCTGGCGATGATCCTGTTCGAGAAGTTTGCCCAGCACCAGCCGCTCAATCGTCAGAGCGAACGCTATGCTCGTGAGGGCGTCGACCTTAGTTTATCGACGCTTGCAGATCAGGTCGGAGCTTGCGCCGCGACGTTGAAGCCACTTCATTGTCTGATCGAAGCGCATGTTCTTGCCGCTGAGCGCCTGCATGGTGACGACACGACAGTGCCGATCCTGGCCAAGGGAAAGACCGATACGGGCCGCATCTGGACTTATGTCCGGGATGATCGGCCGTTCGGAGGCCTCTCACCGCCGGCCGCCCTTTATTATGCCTCGCGGGATCGACGGCAGGAGCATCCGGAGCGCCACCTGAAGACCTTCACCGGTATTCTGCAGGCGGACGCCTATGGTGGCTACAATCCGCTGTTCAAGGGTGATCGCGATCCAAATCCGCTGACCCAGGCACTCTGTTGGGCACACGCGCGTCGCAAGTTCTTCGTGCTCGCAGACATTAATGCGAACGCCAAGCGTGGAAAGAACGCCGCGCCGATCTCGCCTATGGCGCTCGAAGCCGTCAAACGGATCGACGGCCTGTTCGATATCGAGCGGGAGATCAACGGGCTTACGGCCGATCAACGCCTGGAACGTCGCCGCAAGGAAAGCCTGCCGCTCGTCGACGATCTGCATGCTTGGCTTCAAACCGAGCGTGCAAAACTGTCGCGCAGTTCTCCGGTCGCCGAGGCGATCGATTACATGCTCAAGCGATGGGATGGCTTCACGTCATTCCTGGAGGATGGCCGGATTTGCCTGACGAACAACGCCGCCGAGCGAGCGCTCAGAGGCTTTGCGCTCGGCAGAAAGTCGTGGCTCTTCGCCGGATCAGACCGCGGTGCAGATCGTGCAGCCTTCATGGCCACGCTAATCATGACGGCAAAGCTCAACGACATCGATCCGCCGGCGTGGCTGGCCGACGTTCTTGCCCGCATCGCCGACACGCCGATTATCAGGCTGGAGCAGTTGCTTCCGTGGAATTGGACGCCGCCGACCGTCAACGCTCAAGCTGCCTGACCTGCGGCCTCCACCGGAGGCTGACGTCTTTTACTGCCAAAGAATGAGCAGAGAGAAGGTGGTATTCAAGTGCTTACTGATAGCGTCAAACGCTATATCGAAGATTGAAAATCGGGAGCAAAGTCTATAGGTATTGGCACAGGCCCTTTGGCACTCCAGCTTTACATTTTCTCAGGAAATTATTCACGGATGAAAAATCCAATCCGCAATGTTGTCGTTGAATATAAGAACAAGCGTGCACGTAAGACTGGGACCTCATTATGGGGAAGTCTCGATCTGAAGTCGATTGCCCGTGAAGTGGAAGCTGATGTGCCACTGTCATTGCCGGAGGTGAAGTTAACGCCCAATCTGCCTGAGCAGGCTGCAAGCAAGGTTGAGACCAAACCGGTGAAACCTGTGCCGGTAGCGGAGCCCGTCTTTGTCGATATTGCAGAAAGCCCGCTTGTAACGACGTCTTCTGCCGCTGAGGTCTCTCAACTGGAAACGACGCCAGATGAAACGGTAGCGCCTCGCATGCTCGAACTGACGGAAGCAGTTGTCGTAAGAGCAAAAAAGCCATCCATTCGCTCTGGCGTGCGGAAGGTGGTTCCGCGAAAGCAAAGTTTCCAGGATCGGTTGGTCGCAGAGGCGGATATCCAAGCTGAATTATTATCACTCGAAATTGAGAACGTTGACCTGAAGCGCGAGTTGATGGCTAAGTTGCGCGCGGAGAACACATTTCTGCTCGCAATAGCTAAACGATTGAGACAGCGCGAACTGAACGATAACTGATATTACTGCTCGTCTGGCTATTGGCTTCGACAAGCTTTACTATTGAATGACGGCCTATATGGGAGGGAGGGCGTGCATGTTCCGTTTGGTTCCAGGTGTACTGGCCGTTACAGTCCTCTCGGCACCGGTATTGTCAGCAGAGCCAGACGATTTTGTCGTTAAAAACGATCTGTCTGCCTGTGTGACCTTGAACGCCGGCGAAATTCAAACCGACGCGAACATTGTGTCTGTGAGTACCACCATTCGGCTGCGTCAGCCGATCGGAGCATGCGGATGCATGTCAGCTTTGGCCACTTACAGCAGCAGTGTAGAGAATACGGGCGTTAGGGCCTTGCTACAGGAGGCGATTGTCTCACTTCGGCAAGAAGGAACGAAGACTTTTATTCTCGCATCGGACCCGGCACTGATCGCGGGTAAAACGGTTCAAATCCATCTTCGCTGTGCCCGCGCTTCATAACTGATAGCAATTCGCCGTTTGGTACCAGTCTTGTCTACTCCAATGGCCAAACCTCGACGACACCATGCGCAACGGCACAGGGAACGCCAGAGACC
The DNA here is from genome assembly GCF_052045675.1 of Brucella sp. 22210. Lineage (NCBI taxonomy): Bacteria > Pseudomonadati > Pseudomonadota > Alphaproteobacteria > Hyphomicrobiales > Brucellaceae > Brucella > Brucella sp. 22210. The sequence goes on along the minus strand of NZ_JBQEPD010000043.1, from coordinate 13,887 downwards.
TTTTTGACGGCGTCCTCCAGATCGGCAGCTTCGATCACGGCAAAACCGGCGACTGGCAAGGCGGAGGACATAAATGAACCTTCCTGTGTTTGCACGCCAGTCCCATCGGGATTGCGCACCTGCACAGGTGATCCGGCAATGCCTATCAACGCGCCTTCAGAAAGCAGCTTTGCATCCTGCGCGTGAGCGGCATCGCGGACGGTTTGTGGCGTCTGATCATATCCGGCCCGGTCGCCATAGCCGATAGTGATGAATTTGGGCATTTCACAATCTCCTTTCCAGCTGTTTCAGATTTGCATTATGCCGAATGGATAAGTGCCTTAATCCAGTAGAGCCGAGTTCCATAATTTAGAAATCTGCCAACAGCTCTTATGCGACAAGTGTCGGTGCCCAATCTGAAGCGGACATCGACACATTCAGCCCGATTGAGGGCTCAATACTGGAAGTCATAGTGTTTCATTCTTATATATGGTGAGCAATCCCTCTGGGAATGCGCCGCATCGCGCAACCTTAATGCCCCCGCCCATGCGCGATGCGGGTTTGCTTTAAATGGAAACGGGGGGTGACGTGAATTCTATCAGCTTATCGTGTTGATATTTCTGGAAATTGATATCATACCAAATATATGTGATATAGTACTTTGATCGGATATTTGCATTGTTTGGATATTGATGTATATTTTGCCCCCTCTGGGAGGTTAAAAGCCGCCTGCACGCGTTCATCGCTGCCGGGCGGCTTTTCCATTTTCAAGCGCCATGCAGTCGATGCATAACTGATGTGCATATTCTTTCGTTGCCCTAAAATGCATCAGGCGATAATTTCAAATCGTTCCGAGGCACTCCTCCTCCCAGCCTCGAACATATGGCACGACACTCCTCCTCCCAAGTCGTGCCGTTAAGGATCCGCCCGCTTCGCTCTCCTCCTCCCTGCGAAGCGGGCGTTCTTTTTTGGTCAAATCGTAACGGTAGCTACACCCACGACAGGCCTGGGATCCTTATCTGGGTCTATAGCCTCGCGCCTGCTTTTTCCGCGCCATAGTCAGGAACATTTTGATGGCCTCTGCTTCCTGTTCGAAATGCTGCAGTTTGACCTGTCCAGCGGCTCCTATCCGGCCCCATTGGCGTGTCAGGCAGGGTTCTCCAAACAACGAATAGGAAATATGTATAGAGTAGTAGCGGGCCATGTTTTTATCCGGGTCTGTCCGTTCGACATAGAGATGAAACTGCTGGGCGATCATGCAGCAAAAGATCGCTGAAACCATCCCACCCGTCTAACGACAGTTTTGAATCAATCAGCTCGGGCCGATTCATTTCGGTGAAGTATTTGCTGTGTGAGCGCCACTGCAATTCATTGAGCGGCGGTAAATGCTGCCGGTCGAAAGTTGTGCAGAAATAGCAATACAGCGTTTTTCGTATTTTTATAGCTTCCCACAGTTAAGCATTCTTCTAAAGCGTTTGGTTAAAAACCCGCTTTTGTATTTATTCTTTTTAAGTTACAACGGCTTGGGGTTCACGGGGATTATCGAGCCAGCATTTGGTGGACTGCAGATCATGAGAGCTTAGCGCGTTCCATGTCTTGCAGTCATGCGGTTGCTGTCATCCTTCACCGGCTCCGAAATCGGGGAGGATCGCATGGGGCGTTTTATCAATTCTCAAAAAAAGTCGGCAGTAGCTCTCATCAGCCGGTTCTGGTTATGCTTGCTTGTCACGACTGTCATAGCGTCAATCTTTCCAGTTTTCGGAGTTTGCGCTCAGGGCGTGCCTACGACTACCTCGGTCATTCCTAACTCCGGACCCGCCTCCGGTGGCACAACCGTGCGAATTACAGGCACAAATTTTTCGGGCGCAACAGCTGTCCTGTTTGGGAACACAAATGCATCGTCGTTCACGGTTAACAGTGATACGGCGATTACAGCTACAACACCTTCTTCCAGTGCAGCTATTGTAAACGTGACAGTAGTAGTCCCGGGCGGAACAGGTACGTTAACAAGTGCATTTACATTCACTTCCGGAGCAGCACCTCAGACTGGGCCGGTGTCGTCGACGGTGTCATATAACAGCAGCGTCAACCCGATAACACTTGACCTCTCTGGAGGCGCGGCTACTTCTGTCTCTGTGGCAACAGCAGCGTCTCACGGTACCGCCACCGCGAACGAAACCTCTATTACTTATACGCCAGCGATCGGCTATTCTGGTCCTGACAGTTTTACATATACTGCCACCAATGCGTTCGGAACGTCTTCAGCGAGTACCGTTACGGTCACTGTGATGGCTCCCACTCTATTCGTTAGTCCAGCCAGTCTGCCAAATGCTTCCGTCACGACATCTTACAGTGTGACATTCAGCGCGTCGGGCGGAATGGCGCCCTATAGTGCCAGCTTGACCGGTGTTTTGCCCGCAGGTCTGACATTCGATGCAGCCACCAGTACTCTCTCGGGCACACCGACTGCTATCGGGTCATCGAATTTTAGAATAGCGATAACGGACAGTTCATCGGGCAACGGTCCCTTTACTGTCTACCGAGATTACACGTTGATCGTCTCCGCCCCGACGATAACGCTTCCTCCTACCATTCCTTCAGCAAGAGCCGGGCAAGATTACAGCCAGCAGATAACTGCATCAGGTGGAACGCCATCCTATACATATAGTCATGCAAGTGGAACAATTCCTCCCGGTCTCAGCCTTAATTCTGACGGTTTGCTCAGCGGAAAACCTACGGCTGTGGGAACTTTTTTAATTGTAGTTCAAGCAAAAGACGCAAATGGATTTCTGGGCACTCAACCTTATACGATCAGTGTTCTTCCACCGAATTTCGGTTTGCTAACATCGTCATCGGGACCTGCCTTCAAAGGAAGACCTTATAGCCAGACGTTTACAGTGACAGGCGGAAACGGTCCCTTTACATACACCTCGACAGGAACACTTCCTCCAGGACTTTCTTTTTCATCTGACGGTGTCCTTTCCGGTGAGCCGACTGCGATTGGTTCGTACACGTTCGTGGTCATTGGTAGGGACAGTACACAAGGCAGCGGAGCGCCGTACGCGGTCGGCTCGAGCTTTTCGATCACAGTTTCCGCGTCTCCACTGCTGGTCACATCAATCTCTCCAATTCAAGGATCAACCACAGGCGGCACCGAGGTAACTTTTTTGGGGACCGGTTTTAGAGATGTAACCACTGTCACTTTTGGCGGTGCGCCAGCTTCGGGATTTGTTATTCACGACGACTCGACTATCACAGCAATGTCTCCACCCCATGCCGCGGGTGCAGTGGATGTCGCTGTCGGATACAGCAGCGGGACTGGTGCAGGCCGGAATGGCGCATTCACATATGTTGCGCCCGGGCCGACGGTGAGTTCAGTAACGCCCGCTTCAGGGAAGACGTCTGGTGGCACAGCGGTTGCGATCACCGGTACGAACCTTACTGGCACCACGGCCGTTACATTCGGCGGCGTCCCCGCGACAAGTTTCACTGTCAACAACGATACATCGATCACCGCATTAACACCGCCGCATGCGGCGGGCTCGGTGACGGTCGCAATCACGACCCCGGCCGGTCAAGCAAGCCTCGTGGACTCTTTTGCCTATGCGCTGTCCATTCCGACGATGAGCGCTGTCTCTCCCGGCAATGGTCCATCGGCTGGCGGATCGGCCGTGGAGATCACCGGCACCAACTTCATCGGCGTCACAGCTGTCACGTTCGGTGGCGTTGCCGCGACAAGCTTCACTGTCAAAAGTGATACATTGATCACTGCAACGACTCCTCCGCATGCGGCAGGTTCTGTGAACGTTGCGATCACGACGCCTGCCGGTCAAACGACTTTGCCAGATGCATTCGCCTACGCGCAATCGGCGCCGAAATTAAAGGCTGTATCACCATCCGGTGGACCATCTGAAGGCGGAACAACCGTTGAGATAACCGGAACCGGCTTTAAGGGAACAAAAACGGTCTCGTTTGGAAGTGTGCCGGCCAGCTATTTTGCCGTCAATAGCGACACCTCCATTACTGCAGTAACGCCTGCTCATGCGAAAGGTGTGGTGTCTGTCGATGTCAAGACACCAGGTGGGAAGGATACACTTGTCAACGCCTTCAACTATACGGTACGCCCCGATCCCTCGCTTGATCCCGAAGTCTCCGGTCTTCTCAACGCGCAGTATCAAAGCGTTCAGCGTTTGGCCAAAACCCAGATTTCCATTTTCCGGGATCGTCTGGAGCAGCTGCACGACGATTCCGCGCGACAAAGCACCTCGTGGGGCATTCAGCTGCGAGCAAACGAGCAGACAGATCATGACATGCAACTCGGCTTCGCGTCGGATAAAAAACTGAACGCGGCAAGCCGCGCGACGCGAAACATATTGAGTGGACAAGACCGACCCGAAGCTAACGCTTTCCGTCAGCCAGCAACTCTCGCTACCGATTTTTCGTTCTGGACTGGAGGTTTTGTCAATTTCGGTTCTTCCGACAAAAACGATCTCGACCTCAGCCACACACTTGTCGGTGTCAGCGGCGGCGTTGACTATCGCTTCTCGTCCACCCTCACGGCAGGGGTGGGTTTCGGTTACGGAAAGGATAAGGTCGACATTGGCTCAAATGGCACTGAAAGCGACGGCAAGGCCTTGAGCGCCGCATTTTATGGAAGCTACCGTCCAGTCTCGAATGTCTTCCTTGATGGGTTGGTCGGATATAGCGCTCTTGATTTCGGCAGCGAGCGCTTTGTCACGACGACAGGTGATTTCGCGAGCGGAGATCGCAGTGGCAATCAGATATTCGGCTCAATCAGTATCGGGTATGAACACAAATCAGATGCGTGGCTGATATCGCCGTATGGAAGAATTGAAGCGGCAAGGTCGCGCCTCGACGCCTTTACCGAAACTGGCGCAGGCATCGACAATCTAGCCTTCGGCAAGCAGACGATGGATATGCTCGCAAGCGTCGCCGGTCTGCGTACGCAATATATTGTCCCCCAACCCTGGGGGCAGTTGTTGGCAAGGGGACGCATCGAATATACCCATGACTTCAATGGTTCGAGCCGCGTCAGCATGGGATATGCCGATCTTGGTGCTAATCTGCCTTATTTCCTCGACGTTACAGGCTTCACCAAGGACTATGTTTCACTAGGCCTCGGACTGGATGCCGGTATGGGCGAGCGAACCACCCTTGGATTTGATTACACCACGGGACTGGGTTTCGATGGAAATAGCCAGAGCCATAACACAATGCTCAGACTAGGGGTCCGTTTCTGACCGGGGCCCAAGGTTGCCTTTTCAAAGGATGGCGCGCAGTGGTGTCGTTGAAGCCAAAAGACTGTATGCGATCATCATGACGCCGACCAAAACCACCGAGATGACAAACACGGCGACAAAGAGCCGAACGCGGTGCCGGTGACTGAGAGGGGATTGATTAGTCCGATCGATTTTTGACAGAGGAAAATTGTCGTTCATCAGTCGACATTGCACGCAAAATCTTAAAAACGGCTGACGATTGAAAGCGACACATGAGAAAATTCGCACTGTGGTTCTAATCAGCCGAATGATCCAAATCCCCGGCGCTCTTCCCAAAGACACCGGGGATATGCAGTCATCACCGGTCACGTTATCCTCGATGTTGCACGGTTTGATCTTACCGGTAAGCTTGTCAAAACAGAAGTATAAAGTTGTATTGGACAAGGCGGTCGCAACTCGCCCGGATGGCCGAATGCCTGCTTCTGGGATATGATATAGTACGAGGGGTCGCCCCGCGACTTACGCGATCCGCGCAAAACTACAGAGTGAGCAATTCCTCCCCAAATTACTCAGCGCTGAAGCGATTTATCACCATTGAGTGCGCCCATAAAAGTTAATGATTAGTAATCACTTCTTTTTTAGTCGTTGAGAAACGAAATGTTCATTCAACCTTCGCAGACGGTCATAGAGCATTTCTTTGCAATGGCGGTCTACGTTTATTCTGTGAACACGACCATCACGCCGGGCTTGACGATTTTCGCGAGCTCTTCCGCATCCCAGTTTGTAAGACGCACGCAGCCATGGCTCGAAGTTTTGCCGATACGTGAAGGGTCAGGGGTGCCATGAATACCGTAAGTGGGTTTGGAAAGCGCAATCCATACCGTGCCGACAGGACCGTTTGGTCCAGGCGGAATGGTCAGAACGCCTTCATTGGATCCCTGTTTGAAGTTGATCCTGGGATTGTAGGTATAATTGGGGTTGATCGCTATTCGTTTGACCTGGACCGTGCCCGAAGGTGAAGGGGTGTCCGAAGAGCCGATCGTAGACGGGTAAGCAACCTTCAGCTTTCCATCTGCGCCATAGCCCCTAACCTGTTTGCGACCCTTATCTGCTACGATATGGGCAATCGGCGTGCGTTTGGCTTTACCGAGATTGGGGACTTTGATGACCGAACCTGGTTGATTGAAGTTAACGCCTGGATTGATCTCTTTGAGGAAACCCTCATCGATTTGAAACCGCTCGCCAAGCATTTCTGTGACTGAGGTATAAGCCATTGCTGGCAATTGGGCTTTCAACGCATAATCAGCGGGGATTTCTGCCACAAATTGCCTGCCAACGTCTTCATTGGTGATGAGGTAATCCTTGAAAGCTGGTCCACCGGTATTTTCCAGCTCGGCCTGAACAGCGGTCGGATCGGCTGGATTGATAAATCGACCCGTGATTTCGCCGAAAGCCGCAGCAGCCTTGTCGACATTGCTGCCAGAACGCCCATCGATTGCGCCGGGCGACGCGCCAGCCCTGTCCAGCATGATCTGATAGGCTGCGATCTGTTCTTTGGAACCAACGCCTCTTGGCATTTCTATCGCGGGTGCCATGTCGTCGGCAGTTGGAACATAAGTCGATGAGAATTCCTGACCAGCTGGTTGTGTACGATTGATACTGCCGGTGGTCATCTGGTCCAGTTCGGCTTCGATCGGTGCGGCGGCCCCCACTGACGCGGACGGCCGGATATCTTTTACCCGTAAAAGCGGTCCATTGATCGGTCGCTTAATGGTTGAAAACGGCAAGGAATGGCGTCGGTGCTGTTCGAAAGATTGTCGCACTATCTCAGGTTCAAGAAAAAGCGTCGCTGCTTTGCCCGAACTGACAAGCACGCCGGAAATTACAACAATACTCAATGTAAATTTGGATAAAGGAGCGAAGTGCGACATACCGTAAGCCTGATTGGACCCGATAAGTATTCGCCGGATTATGGTTAAATATTCGTTGCGGACGTCTTTTTAGCCAAGAAATTGGGTTGAATACAATCCGAGAGCTCTCGCTCGGCCTCGCTGCGGTCACAATGGGACTTACACCGTTACCCCATCTTATTGGCATGTCAGCTATGCGAAACTGGCGCTTCTGACCGAGATCACGCGGACCTATATACTGCTTACAACAAAGAGAGAATGTTGAGGAGAGAGAAATGAACCTGATCCGCTCGTACAGCAACTGGCGCCGTTATCGTAACACCGTAAACGAGCTGAGCCGCCTGAATGCTCGTGAACTGAATGATCTGGGCATCATGGCTTCGGAAATCCCGTCTGTAGCTCGTCAGGCTTCAGGTCGCTGATATTTTTTGATTATCGCTGAGGACCTTCCTCCCAATCCTCGGCGATCAAAGACCAGACATCTTCCTCCCAAGGTCTGGTCTTCCCATAAGCACCCGTCGCTCCTCCCGCGGCGGGTGTTTGCTTTTTGAGGTATAAGAGAAGGCGACAACGAACCAGCTTAACTGGTCGTGTGCTTTCAAGCGAAGTCAACGCGCTAGTAGTCGTTGCGCAAACTCTTTATGCGAATGGCGTTCGGCAAATTGTTTAGGGAATCTGCATAGCGATGCCCACCGAAGCCCTGAGGTAATCGTACAGATCTGCGAGGAACAGTGGTATTGCCACCACAAATGTGCTAATGTGGGTTTGTGTATTTTTACGGAGGCAGCCCTATGAGCCGTCTAACTATTGACATAACGGATCAGCAACACCAAAGCCTGAAGGCATTAGCAGCCATGCAGGGCAAGACAATTAAGCAATACGCCCTAGAACGTCTGTTTCCAGGCGATGCAAATGCAGATCAAGCATGGCAGGAGCTGAAAACCTTGCTGGGAAGTCGTATCAACGATGGTCTCACGGGAAATTTATCTACCAAAAGCATTAGCCAAATTCTGGATGAGGAAATGGCCGGGGATCGCGCGTGACGGTTTATGTCCTTACGGTAGAGGCTGAAGCGGATTTGCGCCATATTATCCGCTACACGCGCAAGCAATGGAGTGCTGCACAGGTTCGCCGTTATGTCGACAAGCTGGAACATGGAATTGTCAGCCTTGCAGGCGGGCAAGGAACATTCAAGGATATGAGCGAACTCGTTCCAGCATTGCGGATGGCACATTGCGAACATCACTACGTTTTTTGCTTGCCGCGCGAAGGCGCACCTGCCTTGGTGGTCGCAATTTTTCATGAACGCATGGACCTCATGGCTCGGCTAGCAGACAGGCTTAAACTAGACTGAGTTATCGGGGCTCAATCTTCTGGATTTATAACCCCGCATTTGCTTTTTTCGAGCCAAAGTCAAAAATAACTGAACTGCCTCCGTTTCATGTTCGAAATGCTGCAGCTTGACCTGTCCAGAGGCTCCGATCCGGCCCCATTGGCGTGTCAGGCAGGGTTCTCCAAACAACGAATAGGAAATATGCATGGCGTAGTAGCGGGCAATGTTTTTATTGGGGTCTATCCGTTCGACATAGAGATGAAACTGCTGGGCGATCATGCAGAAAGAGATCGCTGAAACCGTCCCTCCCGTCTAACGACAGTTTTGAATCAATTGGCTCGGACCGATTCATTTCGGTGAACTATCCCTATGTTCCCGGTCTGTTATCCGTCAAACGACGTAGAAATGGACGAAAGTTAGGGATGACCGTTTTTTGTCTGGATGGTAAAAATCGATCCATACAAAGAGGAGAGGGGCCATGGAGGGCAATCCCGATTTTCACAGATCCGGTGCGTTGAAGTCGCTTCTGACCGAAGGAGAGGAAGTGATGCGTACTGCCCGCGCTTCCGATTATCCGAACTGGCTCGATCGGATACCGGCTGTCCCGTTTGTCGTTCTGGCACTTGCCTGTGGTCTCGGCACGCTCGTACTTATCACTCGGATTATTTGATTTCCAGAATAGCATGGAATTGTATGGCCGGATGAGCTGACCAGCATCGAACCGTCGACCCTTTAAAAAGCCCTGACGCTCTTCCCAAAGATGCGAGGGCCGTTCAACGTAATCAGGTCATGTTTCCGTCCACATTGAACGCCCGACATATAATTTTCTTCGGTCGGAATTTAAACCGTGGCTTTTTTCGCAAAGACGCCGAGCCGCACGTGAAGCAGGCGTATCCACACTTGGTCGCGGAAAGCTGTTTCATGCGATTCATCATATCCTGGAATCTTCGCTAGACCCTGAAACCAATGAGCTTTTTCTCTTTCAAGAGTGGTCTCTGTATGCGCTTGCACTTGATGTGTGAAAAAATATGCATATATTGTGCGTATTATTGAGCGGAGATGAGATATGGCGCAAGCGCAGACAGATCGAGCATATGCTGTAGTTTCAGGCTTTGTTGACAGTCTGCAGGAGCCGCGCACACCCTATATCTCGCCATCTCGGCTATCGAAAGCGCTTGGGGTCAAGGTTGCAAACCTTGCAGAATTGACGGGTGTCCACCGTAACACGCTACGCAATCCATCTTCCGAACGTTTGCAAGGCAGAATGCGGGAAATGGTAAAAGTAATCTCTGCAGCGGCTGAATTGACTGGCGATCTCCAGAAGGCGATCTACTGGTATCGGAATGAGCCTATTGCTGATTACGGCCACCGCACAGCCGCCGAGCTTGTTGCAGATGGTGAGATAGAAGCTGTTCTGGCCTATATCAGGGACCTGGAGAACGGAGCGCGGGGATGAAGCTCGTCCGTATCGGACCGAAGGACGTTTTTCATCGTTATCTAACACCGAAATGGGCATTCCTTCCAATAAGTGGGGCTGGCGCTGCAGCAGATGGGGGACGTTTTAATCGTCCCGGCGTGGAGGCTCTTTATCTGTCGGTGTCAGCGCAGACGGCACTCGAGGAGTATCGACAAGGCGCGAGCATTACGCCGCCTGCTACACTTGCTGCTTACACGATTACCCTTGGAGAAGTGGCTGACCTTTCGAGAGGATACGATCCTGTTCATTGGGATGACGCATGGGCCGATTGGGATTGTCCATGGCGGAAAATCGCTCGCATTGATAAGAAGACGCCGCCATCCTGGAAACTTGCTGACGAAATCATCTCGGCCGGTTTGCGTGGCTTACTCTTTCCATCCCTTCGCCATGCCGGGGGAACCAATCTCGTGATTTTTTCAGCTAATCTTACGGCTGGAGATGAAGTTGACGTTCACGACCCGGACAATCGCTTGCCGCGCGATCAATCATCTTGGCCACATTAATTTCGAGCAGAGTTATATCAATGCTGTTGGCGATATGGACCTACTGCTTTTTGGTGAGCGTCGGCGTGAATTTGAAGAACGCGCAACCGGATCGGTTTATTCCGTTGAATATCGCAAGAGAGATTATCGCATCGGGTGAGGCCAGTTAAAACGCAGCGATTGGAACAGTGCGGCATCAACAAGGACGAATTGCCGCGCGTATAAATGTTAAAATTGTTCCTATGCACTGGATTGAGCGCGATGCTGTAGCAATCGCACTTCACAGCGGCCTTGCCATTAAAAGCACTCAGGGAAGCGGAAGGCCCTTCAGCGGGCCGCAGTCTCCACGCGGCCATAATTTCGGAATTCGACCCGAAGAACGAACTGAGCCTTCAGGATTGGAACGAGTTTTCAGACATGCGGGACATTATAGAGCGAGCGGACTGGTACCAAGATTATGCCGACGCTGCGCAGGCTCGTGCGGCAGGGAGAATGTTGTTTGATCGAGGCCGCTTTGCAGCTTCCTGCCTTTTCAAGGGCGTGGAATGCAATAGCCGGGGAACGGGTACTTCTGGGCACTTGTGTATCATCTCGATGGCTCGACATTAACCCACACTCGCTCCCTGTGTGATGGCTGGTAACTCGTTGACACGATGAGTAGATAACAAGGTATCTTCAAATCAGCGTAAGCGCCGCACTCAGACAACTGTTCACAGCGTTCGCTCACGATTGCGTCTACAGTTAAGCTGCGCGCCGTACCAATCGAATATTCGCAACGAATCCTTATTTCAACCGTCGCGTGGCTTCGCTCGAAAATGTGCAAAGTCACGCTTAGAAGCGTGTGCTGAACTTCAGCGCGAAAGTATGATCTTGCGTTTCACCCTTGAAGCCGAGAGCTGTGCGATAATCGAAACCGATTTGACGACTATCGGTCAGTTGAGCGTCAAAACCAAACCCAAGCCCCAAATAATCGTAAGCGCTGTTTTCAGGCCACGGCTTTGAGATCGTGCGTTGCGGCATAGGCCCAAGGCAGCAGGTCGTCGATCTGGCTATTTGGATGATTGTTGACGATCTTGGTGAGGACGTCTGAGAGATAGGCCAGTGGCTCGACATTGTTGAGCTTTGCCGTCTCGATGAGCGAGGCGATAGTCGCCCAGTGTTCGGCCCCGGCGTCAGAACCGGCAAATAGCGCATTTTTGCGATTGAGGGCAATTGGCCTGATTGACCGTTCGACGACGTTGGAATCGATCTCGATCCGGCCATCGTCGATGAAGCGGGTCAAGCCGTCCCAGCGTGACAAGGCATAGCGGATTGCTTCGGCGAGTTTTGTCTTCTGGCTGATGTAGCCGAGTTGTTCACGCAGCCAGGGAGCGAGGCTGTCGGTAATCGGACGACTTTTTTCCTGACGGGCGACACGACGCTCCTCGTGGGGCCGGCCACGTATCTCTTCTTCGATCCTGTAAAGTTCGCCGATGCGTCGCAGCGCCTCGCTGGCGATGGGTGCCGGACCAGCGGCAGCAAGCTCATAGAAGCGGCGTCGAACGTGGGACCAGCAGAAGGCCAGCGACACGGTGTTCTTTGCCGCGAGCGGGCGATATCCACTGTAGCCGTCTACCTGCAGGATGCCGACGAAGCCGTCGAGATGGGCCATCGGTCGTTCGCCTTTGCGATCTGGCGCATAGACATAGGTGACACCGGGCGGGTCATCGCCCTGCCACGGCCGGTCATCTCGTGCATAAGCCCAAAGCTGGCCGGTCTTGGTTTTGCCACGTCCCGGATCGAGCACCGGGGCCGTCGTCTCGTCGGCGAAGAGCTTGGACGATGACTTCAGATGATCGAGCAGCCGCTGATGGACCGGGCGTAGATGCCAGGCGGCGCGACCGACCCAGTCGGCGAGCGTCGAACGGTCGAGGTCGATGCCCTGACGCTTGTAGATTTGCGCCTGGCGATACAGCGGCAGGTGGTCAGCATATTTAGATACCAGCACCTGGGCGACGGTTGCCTCTGTCGGGATGCCGCCCTCGATCAGCCTTGCCGGGGCCGGAGCCTGGACAACGACTTCTTCACAGGCCCGGCAGGCATACTTCGGGCGGCGCAGCACGAGCACCCGGAATTGGGCGGGCACAAGATCGAGCTTCTCGCTGACATCCTCGCCGATCCGATGCAGGTCGTTGCGGCAGCAGGGGCAGGCATGGTTATCGATATCGACCACGATCTCGACGCGCGGCAGATGCGCTGGCAGTGAACCCCGGTTCGTACGCCGTTTAGCGACCTGCGCCTGGCGCAGAGCAGTCGAGCCTTGTTCCTTCTCTTCCAGCCCGGCAGCCTCGATCTGTTCGGCCTCTTCAAGCCCAAGCAGAAGCTGGTCCTCTGGAAGCGTCTCTGCCCGTCGACCAAAGCGGTGACGCTGTAATTCCTTGATGATCTGCCGCAGGCGGGCATTCTCCGCCTCACGCGAAAGCACCATTGCTTTCAGCGCGTTCAGGTCATCCGGAAGCTCGTCTGCCGTCATCGTCATGGATCGAGAACAGCATATTTTGCCGCTCGGAGCGAGACGCTGAATGGCTCTGATTCAATTGGTCGCGCCCGTTATCCGGCCTTTATCGGCGTGCGCGTTTCGCTCGGCGCATGCACGCGTTTCCAGTCCAATCCTTCGAACAGAGCCGAGAACTGGGCGGCCGTCAGATGCATCACACCGTCTTGCATTCGAGGCCAATGGAACTCGCCATCCTCGATCCGCTTGGCGACCAGGCACACGCCGCTGCCGTCCCAGAAGATCAGCTTGATCCGGTCCGTTCGTTTGGCCCGGAATACGTAGATCGTGCCCGAGAACGGGTCGGCACCCATCTGGGCCTTTACCAATGCCGCCAATCCTTCAGCACCTTTGCGGAAGTCGACAGGCTTGGTGGCGATCATCACTTTTACCGCACCGGACGGGCCAATCACGACTGAGCCTTCAACGCCTGGATGACGGCGGCAATGGTTGCAGCATCGGTGCCAGAGGCAATACGCAGCCAGGCTCCATCAATCCGCAATTCAATGGCCGCCTCCGGAGAAGTTCTTCTTGGCAAACGTGCTTGCCGCGCCCTCTTCGGTTCCGAATTCTCGGGCGACACGACGACTGCTGGTGCAAACATTGGTGCTTGCTCCGGCACCGACAACACATCAAGCGGCTTTCGGGCGAGCCGTCGCCATGTGAACAACTGCTGCGGCGTCAATCCATGCCGCCGCGCCACAGAGCACACCGTGACGCCAGGCTCGCAACTCTCCGCAATGATCTGCGCCTTCTGATCGTCGCTCCATTCGCGACGACGGCCATTGCCTGTGAACACCTCAAACCGGCGTATCGGCTCATCCTTGGATTTAAGCGTAAGTTCTGAAATCGACATATGTCCTAGCCCTCTTTCGAGGTTGAACATCAATGATCAAGCGATGATCCGGAAGGTGGGGTCAGGACAGCGCTTAC